>NZ_NEIQ01000016.1:0-179699 GCF_002112765.1 Pseudomonas sp. B6(2017)
CTGTCGTCCCGGGCCGCCGAACTGGGCGGGGGCGGGGAGTGGATCCACTACGCCGCGACGAAAGGGGCCATCGACAGCTTGACCCGGGGCTTGGCCAAGGAAGTCGCCGACGAAGGAATCAGGGTCAATGCCGTGGCTCCAGGCTTGATCGAGACAGGGTTGCACGCCGCAGCCGGAAAACCCGAGCGGTTGTCTGAGATGTCCACGGGAGTGCCCGCAGGCAGGGCAGGATTGCCGGAGGAGGTGGCCGACTGCGTGTGCTGGTTGGCCTCAGCCGCGGCGAGCTATGTCACCGGGGCCATTATCCCGGTTGCCGGGGGCAGGTAGGGCCTGGGGGTCTTCTCCCAACAGGCCGAGCAGGGGCAGGAAGTTGCGCAGGGCCACCGAGTTGGAGGCCGGCAGCCAGGCGGCGCTCAGGGGGGAATGCAGCGGGTTGCCGCGAATCCGCAGGAACACGATGCCCTGGCGTTGCTCGGCGCCGACGCTCTGGGGCACGAAGGTCAGCCCCACTCCGGCCCTGGTCAGGCCCAGGGCGGCTTGCAGGTTCTCGATCTGTTGCACGATGCGTAACTTGATCCCCAGCGGTTCGAGGTGGGACAGGATCCGGTCGGTCAGGCTCGGCAGCGGATAACGCGGATAGAGAACGGTCTTCTCGTTATCCAGGTCCTTGAGTTCCAGGTGCTTGCGCCCGGCCAGGCGATGCCGGGCCGGGAGCGCCACCACCAGCGGTTCCTTGAGCAGCAAGCGCTGCTCGATCGCCGGGTCGTCATCGATCGGGGGCCGGGCGAAGCCCATGTCGATGTGATGCTCCAGCAGCGCCGGGGCGATGTCCGCCGCCAGCAGTTCCTTGAACGACAGTTCCACCTCCGGGTAGCACTGCTGGAACAGCCCCAGCACTTCCGGCAGCCGGTTGTACATCACCGAGCCGGCGAAGCCGATGGACAGGCGCCCGGTATGGCCTTCGGCCAGGCCGCGGATCTCCCTGACGCTGGACTGCACGGCATCGAGGATGGCCCGGACCTTGAGCAGGAATTGTCCGCCGGCCTCGGTCAGGCGTAGCGGCCGGCTCTGGCGCTCGAACAGCAGGGCGCCGAGATCTTCTTCCAGCTGCTTGATCTGTTGGCTCAGCGGGGGTTGCGCCATGTGCAACTTCTGCGCCGCACGGGTGAAGCTCAGCTCTTCGGCCACCGCCTTGAAGTAGCGCAGATGGCGCAGTTCCAGGCGGTTTTCCATGGGTCTGGGAGAGAATTGGCTGGCAAGCCGATGCAGATTGGAGTCGGACATAATCAAGACATTCCTTTGTATTTATCGTTGTAATTCTGCTACTGCAGGAGCTGCTTTTTCGCGAACGCGGTCTGCTTTCGCGGCCGAAAAGTATAACGTCCCGCCTATTCTCCCAGCCGCGTGGGCCGGGGCAGCCAGGCCTGTCGCTGCGGGCGTTTGCCGGCAGCGACAGGCCTGATATCAACGATATCCGGGCAGCGGCCGCAGACCGTTGTCGATCAGGCTTACCAGGCTTTCGTGACGGGTCCTGGGCAGGACCGCAGGGGATGTCCGCATCCGGCGTGGTTCACGCCGGACGGTGCTCGGACAGGGGAGAAGGGTGAGGGCGTCGTGCCTCAGGCGCCGATATCGCGCATCAGCAGGCCGAAGCGCAGGTCCACCTGGTCGGGAATCGGCAGGTACACGGTATGGCCGTCGCCCGGGGCCACTTCGATGGCCTGGCCCTGGGCGTTGTGCAGCTCATGCAGGTCGAAGTGGAAGTTGCCCTTGGGCGTCATCAGCTCCATGTGGTCGCCCAGGGCGAAGCGGTTCTTCACCTTGACCTCGGCCAGGCGGTCGCGGCGCAGCCCGGTGAGCTCGCCGACGAACTGCTGGCGCTCCGACACCGAGCTGCCGTTCTGGTAGTTCTGGTATTCGTCATGCACGTGGCGGCGCAGGAAGCCCTCGGTGTAGCCGCGCTGGGCCAGGGATTCCAGGTCGTTCATCAGGCTGCGGTCGAACTCGCGCCCGGCTGCGGCGTCGTCGATGGCCCGGCGATAGACCTGGGTGGTACGGGCGCAGTAGAAGTGGGACTTGGTCCGGCCCTCGATCTTCAGCGAGTGCACGCCCATGCGTGTCAGGCGCTCCACGTGCTGCACCGCCCGCAGATCCTTGGCGTTCATGATGTAGGTGCCGTGCTCGTCCTCGAAGGCCGGCATCTGCTCGTCCGGACGATTGGCTTCCTGGAGCAGGAACACCTGGTCGGTGGGGGCGCCCAGGCCCAGGGTCGGCTCGGGTTCGAAGGTCTGGACGATCTCCCCGAGGTCGTTTTCGGTGGCTTGCTCGGCCTTGTATTTCCAGCGGCAGGCGTTGGTGCAGGTGCCCTGGTTGGCGTCGCGCTTGTTCATGTAGCCCGAGAGCAGGCAGCGCCCGGAATAGGCCATGCACAGGGCGCCGTGGACGAAGACCTCCAGCTCCATGGCCGGCACCTGCTGGCGGATTTCCTCGATTTCCTCCAGCGACAGCTCCCGGGACAGGATGATCCGGCTCAGGCCCTGCTGCTGCCAGAACTCGACGCTGGCCCAGTTCACCGTATTGGCCTGCACCGACAAGTGGATCGGCATGGCCGGGAAGTGCCGGCGTACCAGCATGATCAGCCCCGGGTCGGACATGATCAGCGCGTCGGGGGCCATTTCGATCACCGGTGCCAGGTCCTTGAGGAAGGTCTTGAGCTTGGCGTTGTGCGGGGCGATGTTGACCACCACGTAGAAGCGCTTGCCCTGGGCCTGGGCCTCGCGGATGCCGAGGGCCAGGTTGGCGTGGTCGAATTCGTTGTTGCGCACCCGCAGGCTATAGCGCGGTTGTCCGGCATACACCGCGTCGGCGCCATAGGCGAAGGCGTAGCGCATGTTCTTCAGGGTGCCGGCTGGGGCCAGGAGTTCGGGTTTGGCGAGGAGCGTCATGGGGCTGTCGGTCGCAAAAGGTCGCGAGGGTAAGGCAGCGCCCGCGGGCATTCATTGACCTGGATCTATATCCGCTAGAGAAAAAACGGCACTTGGCGACGCGACGGTGGACTAAATCCCAGGACGCCAACCGGCGTTGACCGACCTGGACCGGACATGAATCAGAACAACCTGCAAAACAAGAGCCTGCTGCTGTTGCTGGCATTGGTCAGTGTGGCCTTCATCTGGATCTTGCTGCCGTTCTACGGCGCGCTGTTCTGGGCGGTGATCCTCGGCATTCTCTTCGCACCGTTGCAGCGCCGCCTGCTGCTGCGCCTCGGGGGCAGGCGCAACCTGTGCTCGCTGTGCACCCTGGGCATTTGCCTGGTGATCGCCATCCTGCCGGTGATCGCCATCAGCGTGCTGTTGGTCCAGGAAGGCGCCGAGTTGTATCGCAAGATCGAGAGCGGGCAACTGGACATCGCCGGCTACCTGGAGCTGTTCAAGCATCGCTTGCCGCCGCCTGTCCAGGGCTTGCTGGACCGCTTCGGCCTGGGGGAGCTCCAGGGCCTGCAGGAAAAGGTGGCCAAGGGGGCGATGCAGGGCAGCCATTACCTGGCGACCCAGGCGTTCAGTTTCGGCCAGGGCACCTTCGAGTTCCTGGTGGGTTTCTCCGTCATGCTCTACCTGCTGTTCTTCTTCCTGCGCGATGGCCCGGAGCTGGTGCGCAAGATCCGCGCCGCGGTACCGCTGGCGGAATACCAGAAGCGGCGCCTGCAATTGAAGTTCACCCGGGTGGTGCGGGCCACGGTCAAGGGCAATGTGCTGGTGGCGGTGACCCAGGGCGCCCTGGGCGGGTTGATCTTCTGGTTCCTCGATATTCCCAGCGTATTGCTGTGGGCGGTGCTGATGGCCTTTCTGTCGCTGTTGCCGGCAGTGGGTGCGGGACTGGTCTGGGGGCCGGTGGCGGTGTACTTCCTGCTCAGCGGGGCAATCTGGCAGGGCGTGGTGCTGGGCTTGTTCGGGGTACTGGTGATCGGCCTGGTGGACAACCTGCTGCGACCGATCCTGGTGGGCAAGGACACCCGGATGCCGGATTACCTGATCCTGGTCTCGACCCTTGGCGGCCTGGCGATCTTCGGCCTCAATGGCTTCGTCATCGGCCCGTTGATCGCCGCGTTGTTCCTGTCCAGCTGGGGGCTGTTCGTCGAGACCCGGCCGCGGGCGCGCTTGCCCTTGCCCTGAACGGCCTGGTGCCGGAGCTTCGGGACATCGCGCTTGCGGTCAACGTTCAGGCAGCTAGGCGTGCACCGGCTGGCGATCCAGTTGCCGGGAAAGGGCCTGGGCAGCGGTTAATGAAGCCAGGGGGCCGCTGACGGTCTCGCCATCGCGGACCAGGTACCAGCAGGCGAGCAAGCCCGATTCCCGCAGTGGGGCGGGGACGGCGCTGCCGATGACGGACATGATCTGGACCTTGGGCATGGAAAGCTCCTCTATGGGAGCGGTTACCTTACAAAGTGTCCAGTGCTACGAAAAATCACCCGGATCGATAATGGACATCGATGGCTGGGCAGGATATTCACCCACGGTGCGCGCGGGATCAGTCCACGACCTGGTCGAGCATCTGCAGCACCTCATGCTCGTTGAGCAGGCCCTTGCGCACCAGGTTCTGGGTCAGCAGGGACAGGAACTTGGCGTTGCGATGGCCCTCCAGGTGCTTGAGCTCGGTCAGGGCGTCATACACCCGGCTGGAGGTGCAGAGGCCGGCAACGCGGTGCGGATTTTGCGTAGGCATGGGGAGCGTCCTTGTTGTTATGGGCCTGGGGGCGATCGGACTGAATCGATCTTGCAGCCCTTGGATGACACAAACATGACCATCCCATTTCGCCCGGGGCTTCCTTGGGATCGGCACACTATTGCCGGATTTAAACGCAAGTACTGTTCCAGTCACGACATTCTGCAGAATTATTCAGACATTCGGCTGGAGCCGGAATGCAACAGGCCCCGCCTTGGAGGGCGGGGCCTGTTTCGGGAACCTGGGTTGGCTTACCAGCGGCCAGGGCCGTAGTAGTAATGAGGATGGCCGTAGTAGCCACGGGGTGGCCCGTAGTAGACCGGTGCCGGGCGATAGTAGATCGGCTGTTGCACATAGACCGGTGCCGGCTGGTAGTAGACCGGAGGGGGCGGTGGGGCGGCGTACACCGGGGCTGGTTGCACATACACCGGGGCCTGTTGCACGTAGACCGGGCGATCCTGGTTGGCGATCACCGAACCCACGACGGCGGCGCCGACGACCGCACCCAGCGCGGCGGGCCCGGCCCAGCCACCGCCATGGGCGGATGCCTGGCCGGCGACAGCGAGTGCACCAATGAGCAGGGCTATCTTGGGGATTTTGGAGATCATGGTTTTTCCTCGGTTCAACCCCTGCGTTTATGGTCTGCACCAGACTCAAGAACTGACGCGGGGATACTTCTAGGACAGCGGTTATCGCAAAATCTGCACAGTCGCTGAGTAAATGTTGTGTAAGGTCTGTACCGGTCTCTTTACCGTTATCCCTGGACGGCTGGAGCCCTTTGAACAAGCGCCGATATGATCGGGCACAAGCGGCTGGCCGACCAATCCCGTCTATCCGAAAGTGCCAAGCGAGGAGATGAAGATGCAAATGAACCCCAATAAAGACACCCAGTTGTGCATGTCGTTGTCCGGGCGTCCGGGGAACTTCGGCCTGCGCTTTCACAATCACCTGTATGAGCAACTGGGGCTGAACTTCTACTACAAGGCCTTCAGCAGCCAGGACCTGCCGGGTGCGGTCGGTGGGATCCGGGCCCTGGGTATCCGTGGCTGCGGCGTCTCCATGCCGTTCAAGGAAGACTGCATCGCCCTGGTGGACGAGCTGGACGACTCGGCCCGGGCCATTGCCTCGATCAACACCATCGTCAACACCAACGGTCATTTGAAGGCCTACAACACCGACTACATTGCCGTGGCGCAGTTGCTGGCGGCCCATGCCGTGCCCAAGGATTGCACCTTCGTCCTGCGCGGCAGCGGTGGCATGGCCAAGGCGGTGGCCAGTGCCTTGCGCGACGGCGGTTATGCCCATGGCGTGATCGTGGCCCGCAATGAAGTGGCCGGCCGCGCCCTGGCCAGCTCCCTGGGCTACCAGTGGCAGGCGGAGCTGGGCAGCCTGCGTCCGCGGATGCTGGTCAACGTCACGCCGATCGGCATGAGCGGCGGGCCCGAGGCGCAGCAACTGGCCTTCGAGGCCCAAGCCATCGCCGCGGCGGATATTGTGTTCGATGTGGTGGCGGTACCGGCCGAGACGCCATTGATCGTACAGGCGCGGGCTGCGGGCAAGCGGGTCATCACCGGGCTTGAAGTGATTGCCATCCAGGCCCTGGAGCAGTTCGTGCTGTACACCGGCGTACGCCCGAGCGAAGAGCAGTTCCAGCAGGCCGTGGCCTTCGCCCGGGGCTGAAGGGGCCGATGAGCCGAAGGCGCGCGATTGTCGCAACCTTCGGCAGTGGCCAGGGCCTAGCCTTCCAGGCGGGCCAGGCGTTCTTCGAGGGCGGCGATCCGCGCTTCCAGTTCTTCGATGCGCTCCAGTGACACATTGCCGCCGCTGCTGCGTTCCACCGGATTGCCGCGGGCGGCGAGGATCGCCTCGATGTCCGCCGGGTCACCCAGGGCGTGGGTGTAGCGGTCTTCGCGCTGGCCGGCCTGGCGCGGCAGGTGCAAGGCCAGGCCGCGGGCCACCAGGCGCTCGAGCTGGTGCAGGACCTGCTCGCTGTCTTCGAAGTCGTGCATGCGCCCGCTGCGGGTCAGCAGTTCGTTCACGGTCTGCGGGCCACGCAGGAACATCAGGCCACAGAGGATCAATTGCGCCGGTACCAGTTCCAGGGCTTTTTCCAGGCGCTGCTCCCAGCGATCGGCGCGGCTGCCCATCTGCAGGCGAGTGAAACCCTGCGCCTCCAGGGTGCGCAGGCTCTGGCCGACCTGGCCTGGGGTCAGGTTCATCACCGGCTCGCGGCTGGTCTTCTGGTTGCAGGCGATGACCAGGGCGTTGAGGGTCAGGGGATAGGTTTCCGGATTGGTGGCCTGTTTTTCGATCAACGAACCCAGGATGCGGATTTCCGTGCTGCCAAGACGCAGGGGTTCGCGAAAGGTTTCGTGCTCGCTGCTCATGAGTACTGCTCCCTTGATGACTGATGGAAAGACGCGTGGATATCCCGCTCAGGACGCCTGCTGGGCACTGGGGATATCCACGGCCATGACGGCCGCTTTCGAGGGGCTCTGTTTTACCCGCAGAAGCGGTTTCTGGCCATCAGAACTTGGTGGCAGGCATGCAACCGGGTGCCGGACCACGCCCGCGTGAGGGCGTGGCCGCTGGCGATCAACCGGGTTGTGCTTGCGTGGACGCTTTTGCCGTTGCAGGTGACCGTCGGGCATCGGTTGCTGGTGGTTGCTCCAGGCGCTCCCGGGCGAAACGCGCCAGGCTGCGCAGGGCATTCCTGGCCGAGCGCAGGTAGAACGCCTGCAGTTGGAAGACATGCCAGCGCTCGTGGTGGATTTCCAGCTCGCAAGGTACCCCGCAGGCCCGGGCGTGCTCGGCCAGGCGGCAGGAGTCGGACAGCAGCAGCTCCTGGTCCCCCACCTGCACCAGCATCGGTGGCAGGCCGTCCAGCTCGGCCTCCAGGGGGCGGTGCAACAGGTCTTGATCGGGCGCGCCATAGGCTTGCAGGGCCTGTTCCAGCCAGTCGCGGCGAATCATCGGATCTACGCCCTGGCGGCTCTGCAAGCTGGGGCCAGCCAGGGTCGGGTCGGTGACTGGCGACAGCAGCATGAGCCCGGCGGCGATGCCGTCGCCCCGTTTCTTCAAGGCCAGGGCCAGGGCCAACGCCAGCGCACCCCCGGCGGAGTCGCCGGCGATCAACAGTTGTTCGGCCGGACAACCCTGGGCGCGGATCGCGTCATAGCAGGCCAGGCAGTCGTCCAGGCCCGCCGGGTAAGGGTGCTCCGGGGCCAGTCGGTAGTCGGGGACCCAGATGGCACAGCCGCTTTCCTTGGCCAGGCGGCTGGTGACGCTGTAGTGGGTGTCCGGGCTGCCGAGGCAGAACGCGCCGCCGTGCAGGTAGAGGATCGTGCCCCTGGCGACAGTGGCCTTGGGTTCGATGATCTGCACCGGTACCTGGCCCAGGTGCGTGCGCCGCCGAGCGACTCCCAGGGCTGGCGGCATCAGCCAGGACATGCCGGCGACGAGCTTGCGCTGGCTGGCCAGGGCCCGTGGCGGGCCGATCAAGGCCCTGAAGGTGCAGCGCAGGAACAGCCTGAGGAAGGCCGCGTTGGCCCGCTCCAGCCAGTCCCGGGGGGCTGCGATGCTGCGCCCGCTCGCCGGCGAGGCCGGGTCCAGCGGGCTGGACAGTTGGTAGGCCGCCAGCCCGGCGTATCGTGCCAGCCAGCGATAGGTAAAGGTGAAGCCGGGCCAATTGGTGCTGTTGTGACCTTGCTCATCCACATACCAGCTCTTGCAGCCGCTCCATACCGAATTGGCCAGGCGTTGCTGGATCCGCAACTGGAAGCGCCGGTGCGGGCGTTCGTCCACTTCCAGGGTGCGGGCGCCGCTGGCCAGCAGTGCCTGGCGAGCCTTCAGCACATGGGATATCTGGCTTTCCAGCATATGGATGATGGAGTTGTGGCCCAGGTTGGTGTTGGGGCCGTAGAGCATGAAGAAGTTCGGGAAGCCGGGCACGCTGAGTCCCAGGTAGGCGGCCGCGCCCTGTTGCCAGGCCTGGTTCAGATCGAGCCCGTTGCGGCCGGTGATGCGCATCGGCGAGAGAAACTCGGTGGCTGCGAAGCCGGTGCCGTAGATGATCGCATCCACATCGTGCTGCTCGCCGTCCTGGGTCTGGATACCGTGCTCGGTGATGCGCTTGATGCCCTGGGTCAGCAATTGCACATGGGCTTGGTCGAAGGTGGCCAGGTAGTCGTTGGACAGCAGGATGCGCTTGCAGCCGATGGGATAGTCCGGGGTCATCTGGCGGCGTAGCCGCGGGTTGGACACCGAAGTCTCCAGCAACTTCTGGAAGGGCCGGCCCACGGCCCAGCGCATCAGGCCGCGCAAGCGGGTGAAACCCAGGGCGCGGGACTCGAAGTGCAGGTAATGGCCGGCGCGCACCAGCTTCATCCACAGCGGGTAGCGGGCGAAACGCTGTTTTTCCCGGGGACTGTAGGGACGGTCGGCCTTGGCCATGATGTAGGCCGGCGAGCGCTGGAAGACTTTCAGCGCCGCGACCTGGGCGGCGACCTGCGGCACGAACTGGATCGCCGAGGCTCCGGTGCCGATCACCGCGACCCGCTTGCCGGCCAGGGAGTAGTCGTGGTTCCAGGTAGCGGAATGGAATACCTGGCCGGCGAAGCTCTCCATGCCCGCCAGCTTCGGCAGCACTGGCCGGCTCAGTTGGCCGGTGGCGCTGATCAGCAGGCGCGCCAGCAGCACCTGGCCGTCGTTGCAGGTCACCTGCCAGCAGCCCAGCTCCTGGTCGAAGCTGGCCTGGCGGACCTCGGCGCCGAACCGGATGAACGGTTCCAGGCCATGGCTTTTGGCGCAGTGCTGCAGGTAGGCGTGGATTTCCGCCTGGGGGGCGAAGGTCCGGGACCAGTGGGGATTGGGCTCGAAGGAAAACGAGTAGAGGTGCGAGGGCACGTCGCAGGCGGCCCCGGGATAGCTGTTGTCGCGCCAGACTCCGCCGACGTCCTGGCCTTTCTCCAGAATGACGAAGCGGCTGGCCCCGGCCTTGCGCAGGGCGATGCCCATGCCCAGGCCACCGAAGCCGGCGCCGATGATGATGGCCTCCAGGGGCTGGCTGGCGTCGGGTGCGGAGTTCGAAGCAGTGGTGGATGCTGGCATGACGACCTCGTTGTTATTGTTGTGGTGGGATGTGGCCACTTCCCGAGGGGAGACTACGAGCCTGGTGGAGCAAGCATGCAGGCAATCGAGCGCCGACCCCATGCTGGAAGGGGACAAGTACTTTAGTATTTGGGCCAAAGCATGCTGCGATGAGCTGACCCATGAACATTCAGTCATTCACCCGCGGACCCTCCAGCGCCCTGTTGCTGGTGAACTTCGGTCTTGAGCGGGATCTGGCGCAGACGCGCCTGCTGGCCGGCTCGGGGCTGTCCCTGGAGCAATTGCAGGACCCCAACAGCCTGTTGTCGGCGGCCCAGGAGTTGCGACTGGTGGGCAACTTGCTGGCCTTGCTGGGGCATCCGCCGGGGCTGGGCCATGAAGTGGGCTTGCGCTATCACTTTTCCACCTATGGTTTGTTCGGTTATGGCTTGATCAGCAGCGCGACCCCGGCCGATGCCCTGCGCCTGGCCCTGCGTTTCCTGCCCCTGACCTATGCCTTCGCCTCTATCGGCTATCACCAGGAACCCGGCCTTGGGGTGCTGACCTTTGGCGAGCCGGCGGTGGCGGACGCTCGGGTGCGGACTTTCCTGCTGGAGCGGGACATGGCCGCGGCGGCGGTATTGATGAAGGAAATCGTCGGCCAGGATTTTCGCCTGCTGCGGCTGACCCGCCGTGGTGCTCCGTCGGTGCAGCATGGCGTGGATGAGGCCCGGCGGATTTTCGGCCTGGTCCCGGAATTTCGTGCGGCCCATCATGCCCTGGTGTTCGACCGGCGCTTGCTCCAGCGTCCCTTGCCCCAGGCCAATCCGGTCACGGTATCGATGTGCGAGCAGATGTGCGCGCAGTTGCTGGAGCGTCGGCAGGCGTCCCAGGGCAGCGCCGCGCAGGTGCGCCTGCAACTGGACGCGCAGCCCCCCGGCAGCGTACCGGACTTGCCGGGCATGGCCCGCCTGATTCACACCAGCGTGCGCACTCTGAAGCGGCGTTTGCAGGAGGAGGGCACCAGCTATCGCCAGTTGCTGGCCGAACAGCGCGGGGCCCGGGCGCTGGAGCTGCTGGCCAATCCCGCCTTGAGCCTGGGCCAGATCGCCGAGCGTTTGGGCTTCAGCGACCTGTCGAGTTTTTCCCAGAGCTTCAAGCGCTGGTTCGGCGTGGCCCCCAGCGTCTACCGCCAGAGCATTGCGCAGGACGCACCGGGTCACGGCCTGGGGCTATAATCCGCGCGCGCTGTATTCCCATCACCGTTGATCGAGACTGTCATGACCATTTCCCTGTACGCCGCTTCCGTTCCTGTTTTCAAGCAGATGCTCACGGCCCTGAGCGATGTGTTGCACAAGGCCGAGGCCCATGCCACGGCGAAGAACATCGAGCCTGCGGCCTTGCTCCAGGCGCGTTTGTATCCGGATATGTTCCCGCTGGTGCGCCAGGTACAGATCGCCGTGGACTTCGCCAAGGGCGTCTCCTCGCGCCTGGCCGAGATCGAGCTGCCCAAGTACGAGGACAGCGAAACCACCTTCGCCGAGCTCCAGGCGCTGCTGGCCAAGGTCCTGGCCTTCCTCGACACCATCCAGCCGGCCCAGGTCGACGGCAAGGAAGGCATCGAGATCGTCACCCGCCCGGGTACTCCGAAAGAGAAGCGCTTCAGCGGCCAGTCCTACCTGCTGAGCTACGGCCTGCCGCAGTTCTTCTTCCACGTCACCACCACCTACGCCATCCTGCGCCACAACGGCGTGGAAGTGGGCAAGCGTGACTACATGGGCGCCTTCTGATCCCGCTCCCGACTGTGTTGCAGGCATGAAAAAGCCCGGCCAGGGTCAACCTGGCCGGGCTTTTTCAATGGGGCGCAATCAGGCGGATGCCTGGCCCTTGTCTTCCTGGGCCATGCAGGCCGCAGCGGTGAAGAGCACGTCGGTGGAGGAGTTCAGCGCGGTTTCCGCCGAGTCCTGCAGGACGCCGATGATGAAGCCCACGGCCACCACTTGCATGGCGATTTCGCTGGGGATGCCGAACAGGCTGCAGGCCAGCGGAATCAGCAGCAGCGAACCGCCGGCGACGCCGGACGCACCGCAGGCGCAGATGGCCGCGACCACGCTCAGCAGCACGGCGGTGGGCAGGTCCACGGCGATGCCCAGGGTGTGCACGGCGGCCAGGGTCAGCACGGTGATGGTGATCGCAGCGCCAGCCATGTTGATGGTGGCGCCCAGGGGAATGGACACCGAGTAGGTGTCTTCATGCAGGCCCAGGCGCTTGCTCAGTTCCAGGTTGACCGGGATGTTGGCTGCCGAGCTGCGGGTGAAGAAGGCCGTGATACCGCTTTCGCGCAGGCAGGTCAGTACCAGGGGGAAGGGGTTGCGGCGGATCTTCCAGTAGACGATCAGTGGGTTCATCACCAGCGCCACGAACAGCATGCAGCCGATCAGCACAGCCAGCAGGTGCAGGTAGCCGAGCAGGGCATCGAAGCCGGAAGTGGCCAGGGTCGAGGCCACCAGGCCGAAGATCCCCAGGGGCGCGAAGCGGATCACCACCCGCACGATCAGGGTCACGCCGCTGGACAGGTCGTCGAGCACGTTGCGGGTGGCTTCCCCGGCATGGCGGATGGCCACGCCCATGCCGATGGCCCAGGCCAGGATGCCGATGAAGTTGGCGTTCATCAGCGCGCTGACCGGGTTGTCCACCACGCTCAGCAGCAGGCTTTGCAGGACTTCGCTGATACCGCCCGGGGCACTGACGGCCACGTCATGGGTGACCAGCACCAGGGACGACGGGAACAGGCTGCTGGCGATCACGGCCACCACCGCGGCGGCGAAGGTGCCCAGCAGGTAGAGCACCAGGATCGGCCGGATGTGGGTTTCCTGGCCATGCTTGTGGTTGGCGATCGACGCCATGACCAGCACGAATACCAGGATTGGCGCCACGGCCTTGAGCGCCGAGACGAACACCTTGCCGATGAAGGCGGTGGACTTGGCCGCCTCGGGCGCCAGCAGTGCCAGGGCGATGCCGGCAATCAGGCCGATGACGATCTGGGTCACCAGGCTCAGGCGTTTGAGGGATTGCAGGAAAGAGGGAGGTGAAGCGCTCATGAAGGTATCTCTGTTTTTTTAATGTGCAGTGCGTATTGGCGGTCCCGCAGGGCGCTGCCTCGGGACTGAACCGCGACACAAGGCTGCGGTCGGAAAGCAACGGACGCTCGGGTCGATCACGTGGCAGGCGCTTGCCCGGTGTCCGTTTGGGGCAGGGAGCGGACTTTAGCACAGCAGGCCCGGCTTCCCGTGCCGATGTGACGATCTGCCACTTGTCGGCAGCCGGGATAACAGCTTGAGGTTGCCTTGACCCGGACCCGGTCTGTTAGTATTCGCCATCCCTTTTTTCCTATCCGCTCAGCGCGCCCTTCGGGCCTCGCTGTCATTCGTCGTCGCTGGAGTTTTCATGCTGTTTCCCATCCTGCTGTTATCGGCCGCGGGCTTCACCATCCTGACCACGGAGTTCGTGATCGTCGGCCTGTTGCCGGCGATCGCCCGCGACTTGCAGGTCAGCGTGTCCCAGGCCGGCTTGCTGGTGACCCTGTTCGCGTTCACCGTCGCCGCGTTCGGCCCGTTCCTGACCGCCTACTTCGCACGTTTCCCGCGCAAGCAGCTGTTCATCATCGTGCTGGTGCTGTTCGGCCTGTCCAATACCGTGGCGGCCCTGGCGCCGAACATCTGGGTGATGGCCTTCGCCCGGCTGGTGCCGGCCCTCGGGTTGCCGGTGTTCTGGGCCCTGGCCAGTGAAACCGCGGTGGATATCGTCGGACCGGACGATGCCGGGCGCGCCATCTCCAAGATCGGTTTCGGCATCGTCTGCGCCACGGTATTCGGGATTCCGGTGGGCACCCTGATCGCCGACGTCTTCGGCTGGCGCAGCGCGTTCGCCATCCTCGCCCTGGTGGCCTTTGCCAAGGCACTGCTCTTGTTCCTCTACTTGCCCAAGACTGCGGTGCATGACGAACAGGCCAGCCTGGGCTCGCAGTTTCGCATCCTGCGCAATCCGCTGATGCTCGGGCATGTGCTGCTGTCGATCCTGGTGTTCAGTGGCATGTTCACCGCCTATACCTACCTGGCGGATATCCTCGAGCGCCTGGCCGGCTTCAACGGCACCCTGGTGGGCTGGTGCCTGATGGGCTTCGGCGCGGTAGGGCTGATCGGCAACTCCCTGGGAGGCCGGGTAGTGGACCGCCATCCGCTGATCGCCTCGATGGTGTTCTGTGCCTTGATGATGGGCGGCATGGTGGCCCTGGTGCCGAGCATTCACTCGACCCTGGGGCTGGCGGCGGCCATGGGAATCTGGGGCATGACCCAGGCGGCGATGTTCCTGGTCAGCCATGTGCGGATGATGAAAGCCGCCCCGCAGGCACCGGCGTTCGCCGCCTCGCTGAACATCGCCGGGGCCAACGTCGGCGTGGGCCTGGGGGCAATGGTCGGCGGCCGGGTGATCGATACCTTTGGCCTGGGCCACCTGGGGTTCACGGCGGCTGGTTTCATCCTGCTGTCCATCTTCCTGGCGGTGCTGCTGATGAAGGTGGAGGCCGCTCCCCAGGCCTGCGCTTCCTGAGGTTCAGTGGCCCAGGGGCGTGAACAATTCGCGTCGCGCCCCTTCGGTGATGGCCACGATGCCGGGGTGCTTGACCTTGCGCTCCACGGAAATGGCATAGAACGACTCGGCCACGGCGTCGGTCTGGCCAATCAGCTGCACGCCATATTGTCGGCGCACCTCATCGGCGATCACGCTGGGGGCGATGAAAATACCGCTCCCGGACTGGCCGAAGGCCTGCATCAGGGCGCTGTCGTCGAACTCCCCGATGATCCGCGGCTGCAGTTGCTGCTCGGCGAACCAGCGTAGCAAGCGGCTGCGGACCACGGTTTCCTGTCCGGGAATCAGCAGTGGTGCCCCGTGCAGGCCACGGGGAAAGTCGGCGCCATGCAGGCGCGCCAACTGCTCAGTCGCGAAGAAACTGATCCCGCATTCCCCCAGCTTCTGGCTGTAGCCCTTGATATCCAGGTGGCTTGGCATGGGGCTATCGGAAATCACCAGGTCCAGGCGCTGGATGGCCAGGTCGGCGAGCAGGCGTTCCAGTTTGTCTTCGCGGCAGGTGAGGCGGATCGGCTCGCTCAGCTCCATGGTCGGGGCGATCAGCCGGTAGACGATGGACTTGGGCACCACATCCGCCACTCCCACGCGGAACTGGATCTGCTGTTCATCGGGGCGGGCCCGGAGCATGGCCTCCAGTTCGCCGCCGAGCTGGAACATCTGCTCGGCGTAGGGCAGCGTCTGGCGCCCGGCCTCGGTCAGTTCCAGCTGGCGCCCGACCCGGCGAAACAGCTCCACGCCATAGGTCTGCTCCAGCAAGGTGATCTGCCCGCTGATGGTCTGGGGCGTCAGGTTCAGTTGCTCGCAGGCGCGGACGATGCTGCCGGTCTTGGCCACGACCCAGAAGTAGTGCAGTTGGCGGTAGTTGAGCATGGCTGGCCTATATTCGTAAAAATCGAAGTATAACTGCTGAAAATACGAATTTTCCTGAAGTATTGCGCTCCTTAGAATGCCACGCCATCGACGGGCCACCCCTTGGTCCTGCCGTTCTATCGAGGAAAGAGCATGTCATTGAAGAACCTGGGCGCGGTCACGGTGCTGGCCCTATCTATGCTGACCCTGGCGGGCTGTGATCAGGCGCAGAAGAGTGCCCAGCAAGTGCTGGACAAAACGGCGCAAGCGGCCAAGCAAGCCATCGACGACACTCACAAGGCGGCGGAACAGGCCCTGAGCGATGCCACCCGCGGTGTCGTCGGCAAGGAAAAAGACCAGGATAAGGACGCCAAGCAGGCCGAATCGTCCCAGGAAATCTGATCTTTCATTCAACCGAGTCAGGATTGCCCCATGGATTACCTTTTACAACTTGCCGCCAGCCCTACCGCCTGGGTCGCCTTAGCTACCCTGGTGGTGATGGAGATCGTGCTTGGCATCGATAACCTGATCTTCATTTCCATCCTCACCAACAAGTTGCCGGAACAGCATCGGGCCAAGGCGCGGCGGCTGGGTATCGGCATGGCCCTGTTCATGCGCCTGGCCTTGCTCAGCACGGTGGCGTTCATTGTCCAGCTCACCGAGCCTGTGATCGAGGTGATGGGGCAGAGCTTCTCCTGGAAGGACATGATCCTGATCGCCGGCGGCCTGTTCCTGGTATGGAAAGCCACGACGGAAATCCATCACAGCATGGATTCCAAGCCTGAAGAGGCCAAGCCCGAGACGCCCAGCGTGGCCATCGGTTTCGCCGCGGCGATCGGCCAGATCCTGCTGCTGGACATGGTGTTCTCCATCGACAGCATCATTACCGCCGTGGGCATGACCGAGCACCTGCCGATCATGATCATCGCCGTAGTGGTCTCGGTATTGGTGATGCTGCTGGCCGCCGAGCCGCTGGCCAAGTTCATCAACGACAACCCGACCGTGGTGATGCTGGCGCTGGGCTTCTTGATCATGATCGGCATGACCCTGATCGCCGAAGGTTTCGGTGCCCACGTGCCCAAGGGCTATGTCTATGCGGCGATGGCGTTCTCGGCTGCCATCGAGTGCCTGAACATGCTGGCCCGCCGGGCCCGGCAGAAGCGCCAGGCCCAGGCCTGACCTGGACGGCAGGCATGCCCCGCAGCCGCCTTGACTCCCTGGAGTCGGGCGGCCGCTTGGTTTCTGGGCTTGTGGTCAGTCAATGGACGGTGGCGGGGCGGCGATCGGTCTTTTGCACGGGGGCGGCGGGTTGCCGTGGATGGTGATGGCGCCGGGTGATGCGCAACACGCCCCAGAGCATGGCGCCGGCTACGGCCAGCCAGCCCAGGACCAGCATCAGGATCGTTGTCGTCAGGCTCATAAGTGCCTCCTTTCGTGCCCTTGTGGGGCACACACTCTTACTAATCGACAGTCTAGTAGCCTCTGTGTTTCAAGCTATTGACCAATAGTCGAGAGTCTTCGAACAGTTCGCTCTATGGTTTTAAATTAACTGCCCTCCGGCGCTATACCCCTGCTCGCGAGAGCCCTATGATCAGGGCCCCAGCCGGGAGCGGGTCGCCCGGCAGCAGATATAGAGAGCGATGATGGTGCGGGTATTTCCTCGATTTCGAGTGGCGCTGCTGGCCGGCGCCTGTGTCCTGGGCCTGGTCGGTTGTGCCGGCAGCGTGCAGCCGCAGTTCAAGCGCCTGCCTGAGCGGGTGGAACTGAGCAGCGTGCCGTTCTTCCGTGGCGAGATGTACCAGAGCGGGCCGGGGGCCTTGGCCAGCATGCTGTCGCAGCAGGGCATCGTGATCACCCCGGGGTTGCTGGACAAGCCCCTGCATTTGCCGGGAGCCGAGGCCCAGTTGCAGCAGAACATGCAGAAGCTGGCCCGGGAATACGGCATGGTGGTCTACCCCCTGGACGATAACCTGGCGGCCCTGCTGACCCAGGTGGCTGCGGGTTATCCAGTGCTGGTACGTTTTACCGAAGGCAAGTTCTGGACCGAGCCGCGTTATGCGGTGCTGGCGGGTTACAACCGGGACAAGCAGACGGTGTTGTTGCGCGGTGCCAAGTTGCGTCGGCAGTTGATGGAATTCGGCGAGTTCGAGTCAGCCTGGAAGGATGCCGGTAGCTTCGCGGTGCTGATCCAGGCTCCCGAGCAACTGCCGGCGGGGGTCGATCGCCAGCGTTGGCTGAAGGCGGTCAATGAACTGGCCCAGGTCGGCCAGGAGCAGGCAGCCGCCAGGGCCGGCAAGGCCCTCGATAAACGTTGAGTCTTCAGTAACGACAACGGCGCCCGAGGGCGCCGTTATTGCAGGAGAGAGCTGCGGATCAGTGGGAGGCCTGGGTGGCTCCCACCTGCCGGCTCTTGAGGTTCTTCTCGGCCTTGTAGCGCAGGGCCACATCCGGCACCGAGCCACTCTTGCCGGTCTCTACCCAGTTGCGGATCCGGCTGGCATCGGCGAAGTGGGTGTACTTGCCGAAGGCATCGAGAATCACCAGGGCCACCGGACGATTGCCCATGCTGGTCACCAGCACCAGGCAATGACCGGCCTGGTTGGTGAAGCCGGTCTTGGTGATCTTGATGTCCCATTTTTCCTTGTTCACCAGATGGTCGGTATTGCGAAAGCCCAGGGTGTAGTTGGGCTTGCGGAATGCCACGGTCTTTTCCTTGGTGGTGCTCAGTTCGCTGAGCAGCGGGTATTTGCGTGCGGCCAGCAGCAGCTTGCTCAGGTCGCGGGCGGTGGACACGTTATGGATCGACAGGCCGGTGGGCTCCACGTAGCGGGTGTGGGTCATGCCCAGGGACTTGGCCTTGGCGTTCATCGCGGCGATGAAGGCGGCGTAACCACCCGGATAATGGTGGGCCAGGCTGGCGGCGGCGCGGTTTTCCGAGGACATCAGGGTGATCAGGAGCATTTCATGGCGGCTGAGTTCGCTATTGAGCTTGACTCGGGAGAACACGCCTTTCATTTCCGGGGTATCGCTGATATTGACGGAAATGTATTCGTTCATGGGCTGCTTGGCGTCCAGCACCACCATGGCGGTCATGAGTTTGGTGACCGAGGCGATGGGCACCACGACGTCCGGGTTGCTTGAATAGATGACTTTGTTGGTCTGCAGGTCCAGCAGCAGGGCGCTGCCGGAGGCGATGTGCAATTGTGAAGTGTCTCTTGGCGCCGCGGTGGTTTCGGTGGCGCCGACGCTGTGCGCGACCAGGGTACCGGACACAGCAAACAACAAGCTGAGGATGGAGAGACGAATTTTCACGCTGGTGGACTCGATAGGATGGATACGCCGTCTTGCAACGGGCTTTCTTGGAAAAACGTTACATTTTATGAGTATGGCTGAAGAACTGTCGATTGCTCTTCAGCAGTCAGGCGAAAGCCCTTAAAAACCAAGAAAAAACCCAAGTTTTTGCTGAACGGTAGTGTCTGGCCGGTCCCTGGCGCCAGGGACGGGAGCCTTGAGAGCCGCTGGCGATGAGAGCGTCGAGAATAGTGCATTTACGGAATGAAAAAGCCCGCCAATGGCGGGCTTTTTCAAGAACGGGAAAACTTAGCTGTGCAGCGTTTCGGCGGCGTACAGGGTGTTTTCCAGCAGGCAGGCGCGAGTCATGGGGCCTACGCCACCTGGCACCGGCGTAATCCAGCCGGCGCGGGGCAGGGCGGTGTCATACACCACGTCGCCTACCAGCTTGCCGTCTTCCTGGCGGTTGATGCCGACGTCGATGACGATCGCGCCTTCCTTGATCCATTCGCCCTTGACCAGGCCCGGCTTGCCGGCGGCCACGACCACCAGGTCGGCACGGCCGACATGGCCGGCCAGGTCCTTGGTGAAGCGATGGGTCACGGTCACGGTGCAGCCTGCCAGCAACAACTCCATGGCCATGGGGCGGCCGACGATGTTGGATGCGCCTACGACTACCGCATCCATGCCGTACAGGTCGGCACCGGTGCTCTCCAGCAGGGTCATGATGCCCTTGGGGGTGCAGGGGCGCAGCAGCGGGATGCGCTGGGCCAGGCGCCCGACGTTATAAGGATGGAAGCCATCCACGTCCTTGTCTGGGCGGATGCGCTCCAGCAATAGAGAAGAGTCCAGGTGTTCCGGCAGAGGCAGTTGCAGCAGGACGCCATCGATATTCGGGTCATCGTTGAGGCGGTCGATCAGGCCGGCCAGGGCTTCTTGGGTGGTATCGGCCGGTAGATCGTAGGCTTGGGAAAGGAAGCCTACCTCTTCGCAGTCTTTACGCTTGTGCGAGACATAGACCTGGGAGGCCGGGTCGCTGCCGACCAGAATCACCGCAAGACCAGGAGTACGCAGGCCTTGCTGGCGACGCTCGGCGACACGCTTGGCGATCTGCTGGCGCAGGCTAGCGGCGATCGCTTTGCCGTCGATTAGTTGTGCAGTCATGACGCGTGATTAACCATCGAGAGGGAGAGAAAATGAGAACGCATTCTCGCATGTCGGGACGAGAGGGCAAAGGCGCTTGGTTCGTGAATTGCCCTAACTCCTTTAATTAAATGAATTTTTTTTAAAAAAGAGTTGACGGCCTAACGGCTCGTCTATAACATTCGTCGCACTTGTCGGGCACAGCCTAGCACTGGTTAAGAAGGTCGGGCAGAGTTGATGTTTAACTCGTAACGACTGAAGCAATTAGTTTGTAGTCATCTAAGAATACAGATTAATAAGGCGCCCGTAGCTCAGCTGGATAGAGCATCCGCCTTCTAAGCGGATGGTCGCAGGTTCGAGTCCTGCCGGGTGCGCCATTAGGCAGCTTTGGCACAAGTAACGCAATATGGTGGGCGTAGCTCAGTTGGTAGAGCACAGGATTGTGACTCCTGTTGTCGTGGGTTCGATCCCCATCGTCCACCCCATATTCGAAAGGCGCCAGATTAAAAGTCTGGCGCCTTTGCTTTAAAAGCTTGTTACGCGGACGTGGTGGAATTGGTAGACACACTGGATTTAGGTTCCAGCGCCGCAAGGTGTAAGAGTTCGAGTCTCTTCGTCCGCACCAATAAAGTAGCTAGTTAATAGCAGATGACGGCGCAGTACCTGAAAAGGTCTGCGCCGTTTTCGTTTCCGGTCTTGGTTGCGCCGCGCGCGCGGCGCGCCAGATAGTGAATGCCCGTGCGGCATTTGCTAGTTTTCCCGGCGAATGGCTGCTGTTGGCTGGTGCGTTCGAGGGGCTCGCCAGGTTCCTTCTATATATAGAAGGGCTGATGCAGAGGTCCTGGTTCGGCTCGTAGTATTTGCTCTCATGGCGGGGCTGTAACCTTTGTCCCCGTCTTCACATTGCTGGCCGCTTTTTACCCGTTTTCAGTAGGGTGACTTCTTCAGTTCGACCCACTAGAATGCATGCCCTTGATTCTGGGGTCGGAAAACGGCCGGCTAATCGTCTGTGCAACGAGGAATATCCATGCAAGTTTCTGTTGAAAATACTTCTGCTCTTGAGCGCCGCATGAGCATCACCGTGCCGGCTGAGCGCATCGAGAGCCAGGTCAACAAGCGTCTGCAGCAGACTGCCCAAAAGGCCAAAATCCCAGGCTTCCGTCCTGGCAAGGTTCCAATGAGCGTGATTCGTCAGCGTTATGAGGCTGATGCACGTCAAGAAGCAGTTGGTGATGTGATCCAGGCTTCCTTCTACGAAGCTGTTGTCGAGCAGAAGCTGAACCCGGCTGGCGCTCCTTCGGTCGAGCCCAAGGTGCTGGAGAAAGGCAAGGACCTGGAATACGTTGCCACTTTCGAAGTGTTCCCGGAGTTCACCGTTGCTGGTTTCGAAGGTATCGCTGTCGAGCGCCTGAGCGCCGAAGTGGCTGATGCCGATCTGGACAACATGCTGGAAATCCTGCGCAAGCAGAACGTTCGTTTCGAAGTGGCCGACCGTGCTGCCCAGAACGATGACCAGCTGAACATTGATTTCGTTGGCAAGATTGACGGCGAAGCCTTCGCTGGCGGTTCGGCCAAGGGCACTCAGCTGGTCCTGGGTTCCGGTCGCATGATCCCGGGCTTCGAAGATGGTCTGGTTGGCGCCAAGGCTGGTGAAGAGCGCGTTCTGAACCTGACCTTCCCCGAGAACTACCAGAACCTGGACCTGGCCAACAAGGCTGCCGAGTTCACCGTTACCGTCAACAGCGTTTCCGAGCCCAAGCTGCCTGAACTGACCGAAGAGTTCTTCGCTCAATTCGGTATCAAGGAAGCTGGCCTGGATGGTTTCCGTGCCGAAGTTCGCAAGAACATGGAGCGTGAACTGCGTCAGGCCATCAAGTCGAAGGTGAAGAACCAGGTCATGGACGGTCTGCTGGCCGCCAACCCGATCGAAGTACCGAAGGCTCTGCTGGATAACGAAGTCAACCGTCTGCGCGTTCAGGCTGTTCAGCAGTTCGGTGGCAACATCAAGCCGGACCAGCTGCCAGCCGAGCTGTTCGAAGAGCAAGCCAAGCGCCGCGTAGTGCTGGGCCTGATCGTTGCTGAAGTGGTCAAGCAATTCGACCTCAAGCCTGACGAAGCACGCGTTCGTGAACTGATCCAGGAAATGGCTTCGGCCTACCAGGAGCCAGAGCAAGTCGTGTCCTGGTACTACAAGAACGAGCAGCAACTGAACGAAGTGCGTTCGGTTGTGCTGGAAGAACAAGTTGTGGATACTGTTCTGCAGAAAGCTAGCGTGACCGACAAATCGGTCTCTTACGAAGAAGCGGTCAAGCCGGTAGAAGCACCTCAAGCCGACTGATCCTATTTTCGTTCGAAGCACACACCATAAGCCAGCCTTCGTGCTGGCTTATGCGTATTCAAGACATGACTATTTGGGAGTGACTGCAGGACATGTCCCGCAATTCTTATTATCAGCAGAGCTCTGACATTCAGGCCGCAGGTGGTCTGGTCCCGATGGTTATCGAGCAGTCCGCCCGTGGCGAGCGTGCCTACGACATCTACTCGCGCCTCCTCAAGGAGCGAGTGATCTTCCTGATTGGCCCGGTAGAGGACTACATGGCCAACCTGGTTGCGGCACAGCTGCTTTTCCTTGAAGCCGAAAACCCGGACAAGGACATCCATCTGTACATCAACTCGCCAGGTGGTTCGGTGACCGCCGGCATGTCGATCTACGACACCATGCAGTTCATCAAGCCTGATGTTTCCACCATTTGCATCGGCCAGGCATGCAGCATGGGCGCATTCCTGCTTGCAGGTGGAGCGGCTGGCAAGCGTCACTGCCTGCCGAACTCGCGCATGATGATCCACCAACCGCTCGGCGGTTTCCAAGGTCAGGCGTCGGATATCGACATCCATGCCAAGGAAATCCTGCACATCCGTTCGCGCCTGAACTCGCTGCTGGCCCACCACACTGGTCAGAGCCTGGAAACCATTGAGCGTGACACCGAGCGCGACAACTTCATGAGCGCCGAGCGCGCGGCGGAGTACGGCCTGATCGACTCCGTGATCAACAAGCGTCAAATGCCCGCCTAAGCAACTTGAATGTAGGTGGCTGGTTTGACCGGCCGCCTGCGGACTTGAAAAAGCCCGCAATTGCCTTCATCTTGTGTTGCAAGCCTATCGGATTTGGATCGATCGAATGACTGACACCCGCAACGGCGAGGACAACGGCAAACTGCTTTATTGCTCCTTCTGTGGCAAAAGCCAGCATGAAGTACGCAAATTGATTGCCGGCCCCTCGGTCTTTATCTGCGACGAGTGCGTCGACCTGTGCAATGACATCATCCGTGAGGAGGTGCAGGAGGCACAGGCCGAGAGCAGCGCGCATAAATTGCCTTCGCCTAAAGAAATCAGCGGCATCCTTGATCAGTATGTGATTGGTCAGGAGCGTGCGAAGAAGGTTCTGGCGGTAGCGGTGTACAACCACTACAAGCGCCTGAACCAGCGTGACAAGAAAAGTGACGATGTCGAGCTCGGCAAGAGCAACATCTTGCTGATCGGCCCTACAGGTTCGGGTAAAACACTGTTGGCCGAAACCCTGGCGCGCCTGTTGAACGTGCCTTTCACCATTGCCGACGCTACCACCCTGACCGAAGCCGGCTACGTGGGTGAGGACGTCGAGAACATCATTCAGAAGCTGCTGCAGAAGTGCGACTACGATGTGGAGAAAGCCCAGATGGGCATTGTCTACATCGACGAAATCGACAAGATTTCCCGCAAGTCCGACAACCCTTCGATTACTCGGGATGTTTCCGGCGAAGGTGTGCAGCAGGCGTTGTTGAAGCTGATCGAAGGCACGGTTGCCTCGGTTCCGCCCCAAGGTGGCCGCAAGCATCCCCAGCAGGAGTTCCTGCAGGTCGACACCCGCAACATCCTGTTCATCTGTGGTGGTGCGTTCTCCGGCTTGGAGAAGGTCATCCAGAACCGCTCCACTCGCGGCGGCATCGGCTTCAACGCCGAAGTTCGCAGCAAGGAAGAGGGCAAGAAGGTTGGCGAGTCCCTGCGTGAAGTCGAGCCTGATGATCTGGTCAAGTTCGGGCTGATTCCAGAGTTCGTGGGCCGCCTGCCGGTCCTGGCAACCCTGGACGAGCTGGATGAAGCTGCGCTGATCCAGATTCTCACCGAACCGAAGAACGCCTTGACCAAGCAATACGGCAAGCTGTTCGAGATGGAAGGTGTCGACCTGGAGTTCCGTGCCGACGCACTGAAGGCCGTGGCCAAGCGGGCTCTGGAACGCAAGACTGGCGCCCGTGGTCTGCGCTCGATTCTCGAAGGCGTACTGCTCGACACTATGTACGAGATCCCCTCGCAGTCCGAGGTGAGTAAAGTAGTGATCGACGAAAGCGTTATTGAAGGCAAGTCCCAGCCACTGTTCATCTATGAAAACAGTGAGCCGGCTGCCAAGGCAGCTCCCGACGCGTAAGCTTCGGGCTGTTTGAGTGAAAGAAGGGGCCTTCGGGCCCCTTTGTTTTTAGCGTCTTTGAAACGCTGTCTTTGAGCTTGTTTTTTTTTCAGGCAGCCCCCATCTTGGTTTCACGCTTACTTCCACCTGTTTACGGCCGTATGGCCGCCGTAGAGGCGAAATCATGAAGACAACCATCGAATTGCCTCTCCTGCCATTGCGTGATGTCGTGGTTTATCCGCACATGGTTATCCCGCTGTTCGTGGGGCGCGAGAAGTCGATCGAAGCCCTCGAGGCAGCGATGACGGGCGACAAGCAGATTCTGCTGCTGGCACAGAGAAACCCTGCTGATGACGATCCCGGTGAGGATGCGCTCTATCGCGTAGGTACCATTGCGACTGTGCTGCAGTTGCTCAAATTGCCCGATGGCACCGTCAAGGTGCTGGTCGAGGGTGAGCAGCGCGGCGCTGTCGAACGCTTCAGCGAAGTGGACGGCCACTGCCGTGCCGAAGTCGCCCTGATTGATGAGGTCGAAGCCCCCGACCGCGAGTCGGAAGTTTTCGTCCGCAGCTTGCTGTCCCAGTTCGAGCAATATGTACAGCTGGGCAAGAAGGTACCTGCCGAGGTTCTTTCTTCCCTCAACAGTATCGATGAGCCCAGCCGCCTGGTGGATACCATGGCGGCACACATGGCGCTGAAGATCGAGCAGAAGCAGGAAATCCTCGAGATCATCGACCTGTCCGCACGGGTCGAGCATGTCCTGGCCCTGCTGGATGCCGAGATCGATCTGCTGCAAGTGGAAAAGCGCATCCGTGGCCGCGTCAAGAAGCAGATGGAGCGCAGCCAGCGCGAGTACTACCTGAATGAGCAGATGAAGGCCATTCAGAAAGAGCTGGGCGACGGTGACGAAGGCCACAACGAAATCGAAGAGCTGAAGAAGCGCATCGATGCCGCCGGACTGCCGAAGGACGCCATGGCCAAGGCCCAGGCGGAGCTGAACAAGCTCAAGCAGATGTCGCCGATGTCCGCCGAGGCCACTGTGGTTCGCTCCTACATCGACTGGCTGGTGCAGGTGCCGTGGAAGGCCCAGAGCAAGGTGCGCCTGGACCTGGCGCGTGCCGAGGACATCCTCGATGCCGACCACTACGGCCTGGAAGAGGTCAAGGAACGGATCCTCGAATACCTCGCCGTGCAGAAGCGCGTGAAGAAGATTCGTGGCCCGGTACTGTGCCTGGTGGGCCCGCCCGGGGTCGGCAAGACCTCCCTGGCGGAATCGATCGCCAACGCCACCAACCGCAAGTTCGTGCGCATGGCCCTGGGTGGTGTGCGTGACGAAGCGGAAATTCGTGGGCATCGTCGGACCTACATCGGTTCGATGCCGGGAAGATTGATTCAAAAGATGACCAAGGTTGGCGTGCGCAACCCACTGTTCCTGCTCGATGAAATCGACAAGATGGGTAGCGACATGCGCGGCGATCCTGCGTCGGCACTGCTCGAGGTACTGGACCCCGAACAGAACCACAATTTCAACGATCACTACCTGGAGGTCGACTACGACCTGTCCGATGTGATGTTCCTCTGCACCTCCAACTCGATGAACATTCCACCGGCCCTGCTGGATCGGATGGAAGTGATTCGCCTGCCCGGCTACACCGAGGACGAGAAGATCAACATCGCGGTCAAGTACCTTGCGCCCAAGCAGATCCAGGCCAACGGCCTGAAGAAGGGCGAGCTGGAATTCGATCCGGCGGCGATCCGCGACATCATCCGCTACTACACCCGCGAAGCCGGTGTGCGCGGCCTGGAGCGCCAGATCGCCAAGGTCTGCCGCAAGGCGGTGAAGGAACACGCGATGGAAAAACGCTTCTCGGTGAAGGTCGCTTCCGACCTGCTGGAGCATTTCCTCGGCGTGCGCAAATTCCGCTACGGCCTGGCCGAGCAGCAGGACCAGATCGGCCAGGTGACCGGCCTGGCGTGGACCCAGGTGGGTGGTGAGCTGTTGACCATCGAGGCGGCCGTGGTGCCAGGCAAGGGGCAACTGATCAAGACCGGTTCCCTGGGCGATGTCATGGTCGAATCGATCACTGCAGCGCAGACCGTAGTGCGCAGCCGCGCCAAGAGCCTGGGCATTCCGCTGGATTTCCACGAGAAGCGCGACACCCATATCCACATGCCCGAAGGCGCAACCCCGAAAGACGGTCCAAGCGCGGGCATCGGCATGTGCACGGCACTGGTTTCGGCCCTGACCGGCATTCCGGTACGAGCCGATGTAGCGATGACCGGTGAGATCACTCTGCGTGGTCAGGTATTGGCTATCGGTGGTTTGAAAGAGAAACTACTGGCGGCTCATCGGGGCGGAATCAAGACCGTGATCATCCCTGAAGAGAACGTTCGCGATTTGAAAGAAATTCCTGACAATATCAAGCAGGATCTGCAGATCAAACCAGTTAAATGGATTGACGAAGTCCTGCAAATTGCGCTGCAATACGCGCCGGAGCCCTTGCCGGATGTGGCTCCCGAGATAGTTGCAAAGGACGAAAAACGCGAGTCTGACTCTAAGGAAAGAATTAGCACGCATTAGTACGCATTAGCCTGGGGGGCTTCCTTGACAGCTTTTTAGAGCCCTTGTTATAAAGCGGCTCTTAAATGCCTGTAGGCCATTCAGCACTCGTTTTTGCTTTCACCAAAAAACTTAGAATCATACTCATAGATATATAAGGGGACTTAGAGTGAACAAGTCGGAACTGATTGATGCTATCGCTGCATCTGCTGATCTCCCGAAAGCTGCTGCTGGCCGTGCGCTGGATGCAGTGATCGAATCCGTTACTGGCGCTCTGAAGGCCGGTGACTCTGTTGTGCTGGTTGGTTTCGGTACTTTCTCGGTAACTGATCGTCCAGCTCGTGTTGGTCGTAACCCACAGACCGGCAAGACTCTGGAAATCGCTGCTGCTAAAAAGCCAGGTTTCAAAGCCGGTAAAGCTCTGAAAGAAGCGGTCAACTAAGTTTCTTCAGGGCCTTTGCCCATCCGGGTCGGGGTCATGCCTGATCTGGCAGCGGGGCGCCAGTCGACCGGTGCTACCGGTTCACGTCGAGAGTCGCAGGTTCAGCTCTTGTCCGCTCCGCCAGTTACGAGAAGGCGCATCCTCGGATGCGCCTTTCTTCTATCCGGACTCTACCCACGCTCCACGGTTGCTTGAACAGAAGTACAGCCGTTTCTGGGGGACGCATGCTGCAGAATATCAGGGACAATTCACAAGGCTGGATTGCCAAAACCATCATCGGGGTCATCGTCGCGTTGATGGCGTTGACCGGTTTCGATGCCATTTTCAACGCGACTAGCCATAAACAGGATGCGGCCAAGGTCAACGGCGAGGAGATCACTCAGAACGAGTTGAGCCAGGCCGTCGACATGCAACGCCGCCAGCTGATGCAGCAATTGGGCAAGGACTTCGATGCCTCCCTGCTCGACGAGAAGATGCTGCGTGAAGCGGCCCTGAAAGGGTTGATCGACCGCAAGTTGCTGCTGCAAGGTGCCCAGGACTCCAAGTTCGCCTTCTCCGAAGGTGCCCTGGACCAGGTGATCCTGCAAACGCCGGAATTCCAGGTTGAAGGCAAGTTCAGCCCCGAGCGTTTCGACCAGGTCATTCGCCAGTTGGGCTACAGCCGCATGCAGTTCCGGCAGATGCTCAGCCAGGAAATGCTCATTGGCCAGATCCGCGCCGGCCTGGCTGGCAGCGGTTTCGTCACCGACGCCCAGGTGCTGGCTTTCGCCCGTCTGGAAAAGCAGACCCGCGACTTCGCTTCCCTCACCGTCAAGGCCGATCCGGCAGCCATCAAGCTGACCGATGACGAGGTCAAGGCCTATTACGACCAGCACGCCAAGGAGTTCATGACTCCTGACCAAGTGGTGATCGACTACATCGAGCTGAAGAAAGCCGCGTTCTTCGACCAGGTCAGCGTCAAGGACGAAGACCTGCAAGCGCTCTATCAGAAAGAGATCGGAAACCTGGCCGAGCAGCGCCGTGCCGCGCACATCCTGATCGAAGTCAACGACAAGGTCGATGAAGCCCAGGCCAAGGCCAAGATCGAAGACATCCAGGCTCGCCTGGCCAAGGGCGAGAAGTTCGAGGCGCTGGCCAAGGAGTTCTCCCAGGATCCAGGTTCGGCCAACAACGGCGGTGACTTGGGTTACGCAGGCCCCGGTGTCTACGATCCAGCCTTCGAGAAAGCGCTGTATGCGCTGAACAAGGACCAGGTCTCCGCCCCGGTACGCAGTGATTTCGGTTTCCACCTGATCAAGCTGCTCGGTGTCGAAGCGCCTGAAGTGCCAAGCTTCGCCAGCCTCAAGGACAAGTTGACCCGCGAGCTGAAGGCGCAACAGGTCGAACAGCGTTTCGTGGATGCCACCAAGCAGCTGGAAGACTCGTCGTTCGAAGCCTCCGACCTGGCCCAGCCGGCCCAGGACTTGAAGCTCACCGTGCATACCTCCGCGCCGTTCGGCCGTGAGGGTGGCGACGGTATTGCGGCCAACCGCGCGGTGATCCAGGCGGCTTTCAGTACCGAAGTCCTCGACGAGGGTGCCAACAGCGGTGCCATCGAATTGGATCCGGAAACCGTCGTGGTACTGCGTGCCAAGGAGCACCGCAAGCCCGAGCAACTGCCCCTGGACAGCGTAGCCAGTTCCATTCGCACGCAATTGGCCAAGGAGCACGCCAGTGCTGCGGCCAAGACCAAGGCTGAAGAACTGATCGCCAGCCTGCGTGATGGCAAGGTTGCGCTGAGCAAGCCGGTGGACGGCCAGGACTGGAAAGTGGCGAAAGCCGTTACCCGTGGCCAGGAAGGTATCGATCCGACCGTGCTGCAGGCACTGTTCCGCATGAGCAAGCCTGAGTCCAAGGACAAGCCGAGCTTCACCAGCGTGACCCTGCCTAACGGCAACCTGCTGGTGCTGCAGCTCAACGCGGTCAATGAAGCCGCGGCGCCGACCGAGGAAGAGAAGGCCCAGTACCGCCGCTTCCTGGCCTCGCGCGTAGGCCAGCAAGACTTTGCGGCCTATCGCAAGCAGTTGGAAAACCAGGCGGATATCAAGCGTTACTGATGCCTGTTTCCCTGTGTTGAAAAGACCCCGGCCTAAAAGCCGGGGTCTTTTTTTGCGGGGCTGATCCCTATCCGTGAGCGGTTAGCGGTAAACCGCAAACCCTTGTTGCTTCGCTCCAATCGCTACCAGCAGGGCCATCAGCAGCAGGCCGCCGATCACCCAGGGAAAGCTGGTCACCCCCGGCCCCTGGAGCAGCATTGCGCCGCCCAGGCCGCCCCCGGCGATCGCCAGGTTCCACAAGGTCACCAGCATCGATTGCGCGGTGTCGGCATGTTCGCCAGCAGATTTGGCCAGTGCGGTCTGCAACAGGGTGGGAATACCTCCGAACGAAAGCCCCCAGATCACCGTGGCGGCATAGATCGTCGTCGGTCCCTGGGGAAGCAGCCCCAGCAGCAGGGTCGAGGCGATGAACAGCAGGCAACTGACCAGCACCAGTGCCCTTAGCCAGCGATCGATCAGCAACCCGATCGCCCAGATACTCAGCAGGGCGGCCAGGCCGAATACCAGCAGCACACGTTCGATCTGTCCGCCAAGGCCGACGGGTTCAAGAAAGGGCGCAATGTAGGTGTAGAGAATGTTGTGGCCCAACACATAGGTGAAGGTCACGAACAACACCGGCCTGACGCCCGGTAATGCCAGGACCCGACGCAGGGGAAGGCGTTTCTGGGGGCGTAGCCCCGGGAAGTCCGGCACCTGCCGGAGTACCCAGACGACCAACCCCAGGGTCAGTAGCGTCATGATGGCGAAACTCATGCGCCAACCCACCATGTTGCCGAGCAAGGTCCCCGCCGGAATACCGATGGACAACGCGACAGGCGCACCGAGCATGGCCATGGCGATCGCCCGTCCCTGCAAGTGAGGCGCCACCATGCGGCTGGCGTAGCCGGCGAGCAGGGCCCAGAGCAAACCGGCGAAGACCCCAGCGCAGAATCGGGCGACCAGGGTCAGGCTGTAGTCGCTGGAAAGAGCGGTGATGCTGTTGACGATGGCGAACCCGCCAATGGCGATCAGCAACAGGGGGCGCCGTCGCCAACTTTGAGTCAGGGTCACCAGGGGAATTGCCGCCAGTAGCGAACCCAAGGCATACAGGGTGACCAGTTGCCCGATCAGAGGCGGCGAAACCTCAAGGCCCTGGCTCATTTGTGGCAGTAATCCGGCCGGCATGGCTTCGGTCAACAGGGTGATGAAGCCTGCGCTCGCCAGGGCCAGAAGGCCGCCGACGGGAAGGCGTTCAGACGTTTCAGTGACAGGGGGCAGCAGCTCGCAGGCATCGACTGGGTGATTCATGGAAGGCTCCATGGTGAAAAGGGAGATACAGGGTAGGGCGCTGTCTATCAGGGAAAAATAGGCTAAGGTTCCGAACTTATCGGACATACAAGTCCTTAATTCCGGAGTCGACAATGGATTGGTTGGGCAGTATCCCGGTGTTCATGCAGGTGGCGGAGACTCGCAGCTTCACCGAGGCCGGGCGCCTCCTGGGGGTGTCGTCCTCGGCCGTGGGCAAAAGCATTGCGCGCTTGGAGGAGCGGCTGGAAACCCGCCTCTTTCATCGCACCACCCGCAGTATCAGCCTTACCGCCGAAGGGGCGGGGCTCCTTGAGCGTTGCCGCCGGATTGCCGCCGAGGTCGAGCTGGCGCAATTCCAGTTATGCGATTCGGCCAGTGCCCCCGTGGGCAAACTGCGGATCAGCGCGCCCCAGGCCCATAGCCTGTTGATGCCGGTGCTGGCGGAGTTCATGTTGCGCTATCCGCAGATCGAGCTGGATGTCGACCTGTCCGACCGTATGGTGGACGTAGTGGAAGAGGGCTTCGATCTGGTGGTACGCACCGGCAACCCCAAGGATTCACGCTTGTTGGCCCGTCAGGTGGGGCGTTTCCGCATGGTGTTGGTGGGCAGCCCCGGCTACTTCCAGGCCCGCGGGCTGCCCCAGTCGCCCCAGGAGCTGCATGAGCACGCCTGCCTGCGGCACATCTTCCATCACACCGGCAAGCTTGAGGCCTGGCCATTCAAGCCTCGGCTCCACCAGCCTGAACCGCTGTTGCCGACTCGCTTGACCAGCAGCTCCACCGAAGCACTGGAGCAAGCAGCCCGCAGCGGCCTGGGCATTGCCTGCTTGCCGGACTTCATGGTGCGGTCCGCCATCGAGCGCCAAGAGCTGCAGGCGGTACTCGACGAATACCTGGAATTCAACGGCACCTTCTGGTTGCTGTGGCCGTCGAGCCGGCATGCCGCTGCCAAGCTGCGAGTACTGATCGAACATTTGAGCGAACGACTTTTTCCGGTAAACGGTGGTCAGTAACCTTGCGTGAGATCAACGCCATCAATTAGCCGAACTGCGCGATGCTGATCTGTAGCACAATACGCGCCGAAGCGTTTTCCTCAGGATTTTCGATGTTTAGATCATTTCACCTGCGCGTTGCAGCCGGAGTGTTGCTGTTGTCCGCAGTCGCCGGTTGTTCATCGAACAAGACCGCCATCTACGAGCATGAAAGCTTCGACGATTCCGGCACCTTTTCGCGTAATTACCCCGTCAGCGATGCCGCCTCCTGCGAAGCCGCGCGACGTGCGTTGCTCAGCCAGGGCTACATCATCACCAGCAACGATCCGAAGCTGGTCAGTGGCCACAAGAGTTTCCAGCAGACCGGCGAGACCCATCTGGAAATCAGCTTCAACGTGGTTTGCGCCAAGGACGGTACCGCAGGACATCGCTCGACGGTATTCGCCAATGCCCTGCAGGACCGCTACGCCCTGAAGAAGCTGAACAACTCGGCGAGCCTCGGGGTAGGGGTACTGGGCTCGGTGTCGATGCCCATCGGCTCCACCGACGACTCGATGGTCAAGGTGGCCAGCGAGACCGTGTCTTCCGCCAAGTTCTATGAGCGCTACTTCGCCTTGCTGGAGCTGTTCCTGCCCCAGGAGGCCAAGGCCGCAGCGCACATCGAGGAAAAACCCAAGGCCGACCTGGGGGTTCCGGAGAGCAAGCCGGACAACCCAGCCGATTCCCAGCCAGAACCCAAGCCGCAAACCGCTCCGCAGCCTGCCGCGGCGGCACCGGCACCACCGGCAGCCCCGGCTGTCGAGCCGGCGGCTTCCCAGCCGCTGGCGCCACCGGTGGAGGCCGCGCCCATAGTACCGGCACCCGTCAGTGAGCCAGCTCCGGCGGGTGAAACCATCACCCCGCCACCAGCCAGTACCCTGCCGCCACCGAGCGAGCCGATCCAGGCCCTGCCTGGCAGCAGCCGCTGAGGCCATAGTGCAAAGGTGTTGCCCGGCGTCGTCTGGGCCGCACCTGGGCAACTCCTTCCGAGTTATTGCTTCCCTGTCTTGTCGCGCGTTACTGCGTACGCCGTCACTCGTCCTGAAACCCTTGTACGGATTTTCGGTAAATTTCTTACCTGCCGTTACGTTTCAATGGCAGAAAAGTTGACCGAGGGGGTAGTATTTTTTCTGTCATACCGGCAACTTATGCTGGTCCCGACGGTGATCCAGGGCATTGAACCCACGTGCAAAGGAGTCCGCATGGACGAGTATCAAGAGGAACTGCTGGAGTACCAGGCTTTTGAGCTGGATCCTCTAGAGCCAGCAGACGATGCCACCGAGCTGTAAAGCCGGTGGCTTTTTTTTAGCCGAACTGGCGGTGGCTGCGACGAAACTCCCCCGGAGTCTGGCCGTTCCAGCGCTTGAAGGCCCGCTGAAATGCCTCGGCTGAGGCGAACCCCAACAGATAGGCAATCTCGCCGAACGCCAGTTCGGTGTCGCGGATGTAAGTCATGGCCAGGTCGCGCCGGGTGTCGTTGAGAATCGCCCGGAACTGCGTACCTTCCTCGGCCAGCTTGCGGCGCAAGGTCCAGGTCGGCAGCTTCAGGCGCGCCGCCACTTCCTCCAGGTCCGGCTCCCGGCCACCGTTGAGCAAAGGTCCGAGCAACTGAATGATGCGTTCGCGCAGGCTGCGGGTGCGGGTCAGTTGCTCCAGTTCCCTTTCGCACAACAGCAGCAGGTGGCGCCAGGTACTCGGGCAGTGCTCGGGGTTGCGCAGGGCCAGGCTGGCCTGGTCCAGGCGCAGTTGGTTGTGCTCGGCGCCGAAGTGCACCGTAGCAGGGCCGAGCAGGGCATAGGCTTCGTGGTAGTCGGGCTGTTGGAACTCGATGTCGATCCGTTGCGCATGCAGCGCTTGCCCGGCCAGGTTGGACAACTGCTGCAACCAGCCGGAGATGATCGAGTCCACCACGAAACGGTTGTAGGCGTTGTATGGGCTGATGGAGTAGAAGCGCAGCCAGGCGCCGTCGGCGTCCTCGCAGAAGCTCGATTGACCGCGATAGTTGGAGCCGTACAGGGCTTCGAAGCGCGTCAGGCAGCGTGCCGCTTCACGCACGGTGGGCGCCTGGGCGGCGGTGACACCGGCCAGGCCCGCCTGGCTCAGGCGGCTGAGGCGGCCCATGCGCAGCCCCAGGGCCGGATCGCCGGTGAGCTGGATCGCCCCGTGGCCCAGGCGCATGTAGCGCGGGATCGACAGGCGCGCCCCGGCTTCGGCCAGGCGCGCGCTGTCCAATCCGTACTGCTCCAGCAGGGGAACAGGGTCCTGGCCATGGCTGCGGACCGCATCCGCCAGGCTATGGACGAAACCCACCGACAGGTCGCCCAGGCGCATCGGTGCGCTTCTCAAGGATCTACAGCCAGAGATTCAGCAGACGGGCGCCACGGCTGCCATCGTCGGCGAAGGTCTGGCCAGCGCTGCTCAGGAAGCTCTGGCCACTGGTGCCCAGGTCCCAGAACTGGCCACGCAGGAATACGCTGGCACCGCCGCTGGCCAGGCTCCGGGAGGTACGGCTGGTGAGGGTCAGGTGCTGCCAGGCAGTGCCCTCGCTGGTATTCGGCGCGAGGGCTTCGAGGGCTGCGCTGTGGTCGCCGCGCCAAGGCTGCTCCCAGTGGCCCTTGCCCATGATGAAGGCCGGTACAGCCACCAGCTGTGCCTGCTGTGCGTCGAGCTTGCGGTAGTTCTGCGGATACCAGCTATCGCTGCCGATCAGTACCCCGAGACGTCCGGCCGGGGTTTCGAAGACCTGCGGCGCTGCCTCGGCATCGCCCTGGATATAGCCGCTCTCGGAGAGGCTGGGATAGATCTGGCGCTGCGGCTGGCCAATGGGCTGGCCATCGCTGCCGAACACCAGGGCGCTGTTGTACAGGGCGCCAGTACCCACCTGCAGGCTGCCCTGGTTGACGCTGGGGTCGGGAAGCACGATGGAGCCGGCCACCAGGGTCACCTGGAATTCCCGGGCCAGGCCGCCAAAGAGCTCCTGGTAATCCCTGGCCATCTGCTGGGCTTTCATCCGCAGGTGGGCGTCGTCCAGCCGGCTGGTGCCCTTGGCGGCAGCCAGGGCCTTGACGAACAGCAGCGGGTTGCTCACCGCCAGCCAGTTCATGGCTTCCTTCAAGGTGGTGGCCTGGTACAACTCGTTCTTCTCGCCACTGACCATCAGCCAGGTACCGATATGTTCCGGCAGCACGACGATGGTCTTGGCATTCACCAGGCCGCGCTCACGAGCCTGCTGCAGGTAAGCCGCGAGCTTACGGTGCAGGCGCGCGCTGCTCTGGTAGTCAGTGGGAAACAGCTCCGGCTGGATCGCCAGCAGGTTGCCGTGGTCGGCGGGCACGCCATGGTCCACCGCCAGCGTGATGCGCAGGTCCGACAGGTAGTGCGCCCCCGGGCGGTCGCAGGTCCAGGCTCCATAGCTGCTGATGGCGGCGACCAGGGCCAGGGCGAGGATGATGTACAGAAGTTTGCGCATGGGAAAACAGTCGACAACCGTGTGCAGGATTCGTCGCCTAGGGTAGGGCGGCGACCGGCGCTTGCCAAGGGCCGCTGTACGTTTGGATCAATAACTTGTCAGTTACGGTCATTGAGCCTACAGCGGGTGTGCTTTTAGTCTGTGCCGCACTACCGACGGAAGCCGCAGAGCTTCCGCACCTACCGTGATAGCCCGATCTGGAGTGACGCCATGGCTGCTGCCCCGTACCCGCATTTGCTGGCCCCCCTCGACCTGGGGTTCACCACCCTGCGCAACCGGACCCTGATGGGCTCCATGCACACCGGCCTGGAAGAAAAGCCTGGCGGCTTCGAGCGCATGGCGGCGTATTTTGCCGAGCGCGCCCGTGGCGGCGTGGGCCTGATGGTCACCGGCGGCATCGGCCCCAACGATGAAGGTGGGGTGTATTCCGGAGCGGCCAAGCTGACTACCGAAGAAGAGGCGCAGAAGCACCTGATCGTCACCCGCGCGGTGCACGAGGCCGGTGGCAAGATCTGCATGCAGATTCTGCACGCCGGGCGTTACGCCTACAGCCCCAAGCAGGTCGCGCCGAGCGCCATCCAGGCGCCGATCAACCCGTTCAAGCCCAAGGAGCTGGACGAGGAGGGAATCGAGAAGCAGATCCGCGACTTCGTCACCTGCTCGACCCTGGCCCAGAAGGCCGAATACGACGGCGTCGAGATCATGGGGTCCGAGGGTTACTTCATCAACCAGTTCCTCGCCGCCCATACCAACCACCGTACCGACCGCTGGGGCGGCAGCTACGAGAACCGCATGCGCCTGCCGCTGGAGATCGTGCGTCGGGTGCGTGAGGCGGTAGGCCCGAACTTCATCATCATCTTCCGCTTGTCGATGCTCGACCTGGTGGAAGGCGGCAGCACCTGGGAAGAGATCGTGCAACTGGCCCAGGCCATCGAAAAGGCCGGCGCCACCATCATCAACACCGGCATCGGCTGGCACGAAGCGCGCATCCCGACCATCGCCACCAAGGTGCCGCGCGCCGCGTTCAGCAAGGTCACGGCCAAGCTGCGGGGTTCGGTGGGGATCCCGCTGATCACCACCAACCGCATCAATACCCCGGAAGTGGCCGAGCAGATCCTGGCCGAGGGCGATGCCGACATGGTGTCCATGGCCCGGCCGTTCCTGGCCGATCCGGACTTCGTCAACAAGGCCGCCGCCGGCCGCGCCGACGAGATCAACACCTGCATTGGCTGCAACCAGGCGTGCCTGGACCACACCTTCGGCGGCAAGCTGACCAGCTGCCTGGTCAACCCCCGTGCCTGCCACGAAACCGAGCTGAACTACCTGCCGGTCCAGCAGATCAAGAAGATCGCCGTGGTCGGTGCCGGCCCGGCCGGTCTGTCCGCCGCCACCGTGGCCGCCGAGCGTGGGCACCAGGTGACCCTGTTCGATTCGGCCAGCGAGATCGGTGGCCAGTTCAATATCGCCAAGCGCGTGCCGGGCAAGGAAGAGTTCTACGAGACCCTGCGCTACTTCAAGCGCAAGCTGCAGACCAGCCACGTCGAGCTGTGCCTGGATACAAGGGTGGATGTCGAGCAACTGGTCGCCGGCGGGTTCGATGAAATCATCCTCGCCACCGGTATCGCGCCACGGGTGCCGGCGATTCCCGGGGTGGAACACGCCAAGGTCCTGAGCTACCTGGACGTGCTGCTCGAGCGCAAGCCGGTGGGGCAGAAGGTGGCGGTGATCGGTGCTGGCGGCATCGGCTTCGACGTCTCCGAGTTCCTCGTGCACCAGGGCGTGGCTACCAGCCAGGATCGCGAGGCGTTCTGGAAGGAGTGGGGCATCGACACCCACTTGCAGGCTCGCGGTGGCATCGTCGGGATCAAGGCCGAACCCCATGCGCCGGCGCGCCAGGTGTTCCTGCTGCAGCGCAAGAAGAGCAAGGTCGGCGACGGCCTGGGCAAGACCACCGGCTGGATCCATCGCACTGGCTTGAAGAACAAGCAGGTGCAGATGCTCAACAGCGTCGAGTACCTGAAGATCGATGACGCCGGCCTGCATATCCGCATCGGCGAAGCGGGCGAGCCCCAGGTGCTGCCGGTGGACAACGTGGTGATTTGCGCCGGCCAGGACCCGCTGCGCGAACTGCACGATGGCCTGGTGGCCGCCGGGCAGAACGTGCACCTGATCGGTGGCGCCGACGTGGCGGCCGAGCTGGATGCCAAGCGCGCCATCAACCAGGGTTCGCGCCTGGCTGCCGAACTCTGATCCCTCCGGCCTCGGCAGCGGCTACACGAAGCTTGTGTCGCTGGGGCACGGCGATCTTGTCCAGGGTTGCTAGAATGCGCGCCCCCTGTCTGCCGAGTTGCCAGCGATGTCCCTTGCCGAGTCCTTCGCTCATTTGCCCCAGGCGCCGCTACAGCGGCTGGAGCTGGAGTGGCTGCACCAGGCCGGGGTCGAGGTGGCAGTACTGCGCCTGGACCTGATCGACCCGCTGATCAGCGGCAACAAGTGGTTCAAGCTCAACCACCACCTGCAGGCGGCGCGCCGCCAGGGCGCGCAGGGCATCATCAGCCTCGGCGGCGCCCATTCCAATCACCTGCATGCCCTGGCCGCCGCTGGCCAGCGTTTCGCCTTCGCCACGGTCGGGCTGCTGCGCGGGCAGCGCCAGGACACACCCACCGTGCTCGACCTGGAGCGCTTCGGCATGCAACTGCACTGGCTTGGCTACGGCGGCTACCGGGCGCGCCACCAACCGGGCTTCTGGACACCCTGGCAGGCCCAGTACCCCGACCTGTACCCGGTACCCGAGGGCGGTGGCGGCCTGGCCGGTGCATTGGGCTGCGTGCCGCTGCTGGAGCAGGTGCGCTCGCAACTGCCGGCCCTGGGCTGGAGCGATTACCACGGTTGGTGGCTGGCCGCCGGTACGGGTACCACGCTGGCCGGACTGGTGCTGGCCGAGGCCGGGACGCACCCGGTGCATGGTGCCCTGGCGGTGCCGATGGACCACGGAGTGCCGCAGCAAGTCGCCGGTATCCTGGGGGAAGCCGGCAGGGCGCTCGAAGGTTATGCCTTGCTGGACGCCAGCCGTGGCGGCTTCGCCAAGGTGGACCGGGAGCTGGAGGCATTCATCGAGCAGACCGAAAAGGCCAGCGGCCTGCCGCTGGAGCCGCTGTACACCGGCAAGGCCCTGCTGGCCCTGTACGAGCAGGTCCGGGCCGGGCGCTTCGCCCCGGGTTGTCGATTGATCTTCGTCCACAGCGGAGGGTTGCAGGGGCGCCGCGGCTTCGCCGGTCAGGCCTGACCGCGCTGGCGCCACATCCGCTGCAGGGTGTTGTCGCGCATCACATAGTGGTGATAGAGCCCGGCCAGGGCATGCAGGCCGATCAGCCAGTAGCCCAGGGTGCCCAGCAACTCGTGCCAGCCCTGGAGCTGTTTGGCCAGGGCTTTGTCCTCGTGCAGCAGCAACGGCAGGTCCAGGCCGTAGAACATCACCTGGTGCCCCTTGGCACTGGTGGTCAGCCAGCCCAGCAGCGGCATGGCGATCATGAACAGGTACAGCGCCCAGTGCATCAGCGTCGCCAGCAGCCTCTGCCACTGCGGTGGCGTGGGCTGGATCCTTGGCGCCACGCCCTGGGCCCGGGCGAACAACCGCAGCCAGACCAGTACGAACACCGTCAGGCCGAGCATGAAGTGGGCTTCGGTGATCAGGGTGCGGCCACCGCTGCCCTTGGGGAAGATGCCGCGAAATTCGATACAGGCGTAGACCACGGCCAGCAGCACCAGCATCAGCCAGTGCAGGGCGATCGTCATGGTGCTATAGCGCGCCTCGGTGTTTTTCCACGGCATGGGGGCTTCCTCGGTCATCAGGTCTGAAGCCTCCGTTCTTGAGCGACGGAGTGCTTTAACTGTAAGCCGCTTTTTTTAGGTTTGCCTGGCGCACCGGGGGCTTTCGTCGCTTGTGGGTGGTTCTGGTCTCACGTCGATGAAAAAAAACGGCGACTGGTGAAAGTCGCCGTCCTGTCGTTCTTGATCGAAGGGCTTATTGTCCCTGGGGCATTTCTCCCCGGGCCAGGCGCTGGTTGATATCGGCGATCACCTGGGGCAGGTCGGCGATAGTGTCGATCATGTAGTGCGGGCGCGATGGCTCGAACAGCTTGTGGATACGCTGGCGCTCGCTGGCCAGGGTATCGCTGGCCAAGGCGCGGTAGCCCTCGTAGCTCAGGCCCAGGGCGTTGCCCGAGCAGGTCAGGGCCACGGTCCACATCCCGGCGCGGCGGCCTTCGAGAATCCCCGGCACGGTGTCGTCGATCTTCACGCAGGCGGCGACATCGTCGATGCCCAGGGCGATCACGTTGGCCAGGGCCTGGGCCGGCCAGGGGCGGCCGTTGGGCACTTCGTCGGTGGCTACCACGTGGTCGGCGACATAGCCGTTGGTCGCGGCCAGGGCCACCACCCGGTCCATCACCAGCTTCGGATAACCGGAGCAGGAGCCGATCTTGATGCCTTGCTCACGCAGCTTGGCAATCACCTCCAAAGCCCCGGGGATCAGGGCCGAGTGCTCGGCGATCTTCTCGATCTGCAGCGGCATGAAGCGCTCGTAGATGGCGGTGACGTCGGCATCGGTCGGGGTGCGGCCGAAAGCCTTGCGGTAGCGCTCGGCCACTTGCGGCAGGTCGCACAGGGTGCGGATATGGTCCCACTTGCCCATGCCCATCGGGCCGCGGGCTTCTTCGATGGAGACCTCTACATCGAACTCGGCGAAGGCCTCGACGAAGATCTGGGTCGGGGCGAAGGAGCCGAAATCGACCACGGTGCCGGCCCAATCGAGGATCGCGGCTTGCAGCTGGTTGGGGTTGGTGTAGTTCATCGTTCAAGGACCTGTACAAGAGGCGAGGACGGCCGTGCCCGGCGGGCACGGTGATGGGGCGATCAGATATCCAGTACTTCCATTTCCCGCAGCACCTGGGCCACGGCAGCGACCGCGGCCTGCATGCCGGCTCGGTCGACGTGGCCGATGCAGCCGACGCGGAAGGTCTCGACCTGGGTCAGCTTGCCCGGGTAGAGGATGAAACCCTTGGCCTTGACCCGTTCGTAGAAGTCCTTGAACTGGTAGCGCGGGTCTTGTGGGGCGTGGAAGGTAACGATGATCGGCGCCTGGATCGCCGCTGGCAGGAAGCTGCGCAGGCCCAACTCGCCCATGCCTTGCAACAGGGCCTGGCAGTTGTCGCTGTAGCGTGCCAGGCGTGCCGGCAGGCCGCCTTCCTCGTTGTATTGCAGCAAGGCTTCGTGTAGCGCAGCCACCACGTGGGTCGGCGGGGTGAAACGCCACTGGCCGGTCTTGGCCATGTAGGCGTGCTGGTCGTGCAGGTCCATGGCCAGGGAATGGGCGTTGCCCGCCGCCTGGGCCAGGGACTCCTTGCGAGCGAAGACGAAGCCCATGCCAGGCACGCCTTCCAGGCACTTGCCGGACGCGGCGATCAGCGCATCGAAGGCGATCTCGCGGGCATCGATGGGCAAGGCGCCGAAGGAACTCATGGCGTCGATGATCAGGCGCTTGCCGTGGCGGGCGACCACCTGGGCGATCTCCGGCAGCGGATTGAGGATGCCGGTGCTGGTCTCGCAGTGGATCAGCGCCACGTGGCTGATGGACGGGTCGGCCAGCAGCAGGCGCTCGACATCGGCGGCGGTAGTGGGCTCGTCCTCGGCGGTTTCGAAGGTACTGAAGTCACGGCCGAGCACTTCGCAGATCTTCGCCAGGCGCTTGCCGTAGGCGCCATTGATCAGCACCAGGACCTTGCCGTCCCGCGGCACCAGGGTGCCGATGGCGGCTTCCACGGCGAAGGTGCCGCTGCCCTGCAGGGGTACGCAATGATGGCTGTCGGCGCCGTTGACGATGGCCAGCAATTGCGTGCACAGGCTGGCGGTCAGCTGGTTGAACCGTTCATCCCAGGAGCCCCAGTCCACCAGCATCGCCCGGCGAGTACGGGCGGAAGTGGTCAGTGGGCCAGGGGTAAGCAGGATTGGCTCGGCGATGCTCATGCTGTGTCCTCGAAGATGATGGGAGTTAGGGTCTGTTGCCGTTTCGACGCAAACCACGTTGCCGCGCAACCCGAAGGGACGGGCCGGTTTTAGCGCGGCGCGTCGTTACTCGACGGCTCATTTGGACGGCCAAACCTCGCGTCTCTTGCCTAGCCCCGCGCTAAAACTGGCTCCGGCGCGGTCGCGGCGAAATGGCAACAGACCCTAGCTACGGCGACTAAATTGCAATTTGCCTTACCATCAATCAAATTGTTTGTTGTTATGCCTGCCATAAGTGAGGCCGATAGATATGAATTTGTTCCAACTGCGTGCGTTCGATGCCGTGGCCCGTGAAGGCAGCTTCACTCGGGCTGCCGGACGCCTGTTCATCAGCCAACCGGCGGTCACCGGGCACATCAAGGCCCTGGAGGAGCACTACCAGATCACCCTGCTGCGGCGTACTGCCCGACGGGTGGAGCTGACCGAGGAGGGCACCAAGCTGGCGGCCATCACCCGCGCCATGTTCGGCCTCGCCGAAGAAGCCCAGGCCATGCTCGAGGCCAATCGCCAGTTGCTGACCGGGCGCCTGGAAGTGGCGGCGGACGGCCCGCACGTGGTCATGCCGATGCTGGCCCGCCTGCGCGAGCGTTATCCGGGGGTGACCGTCAACCTGCGCCTGGGTAACGCTCAGGAGACCCTGGCCGCGTTGCTCTCGGAGCATGCCGACGTGGCGGTGCTGACCGAGGTCGAGGAGCGCAAGGGCCTGCACCTGCAAAGCCTCGGGCAGTCGCGGATGTGCGCCCTGGTGCCCCAGGGCCATGAGTGGCTGGAGCTGGCCGAAGGCATCGCCATCGAGCAGCTGGACCAGGTGATCATGGTGCTGCGCGAGCCCAGCTCCATCACCCGCCGCACCTTCGACGAGGCGTGCACCCTGGCCAAGGTGCAGCCCCGGGTGCTGCTGGAGCTGGACAGTCGTGAGGCGGTGACCGAGGCGGTGGCCGCGCACCTGGGGGTCGGGATCGTCAGTTCGCTGGAAGTGGGCCACGACCCACGGGTGCGGGTGGTACCGATTCGTGGCGCGGGCCTGGTCAACCAGCACATGATCGGCTGCCTGGAGCGGCGCCGGGAGCTGCGGCTGATCCAGGCCTTCATCGGTCTGGCCCCGCAAGCCCGGTAGCCGCTGGCGCAGGCTGTGTACGGCTGTGTAGCAGACGCGGCGCTGGAGGGTTCCAGGGCAAGGCCTTGCGGACCTTCGCGCAGCCTCGCCGTGGCTCGGCAGCGGCTACGGGTGGGACTGTTGGTTGTCGAGCACCAGGTCGAGGAAGGTGGCGACGATCCGCCGCGAACGCTGTTCGCGCAGGCACACCAGGGTCTCGGTCATGCGCTGCTGGCAGTCGACGATAGGCAGGGCACAGATCCGCGAGTCGGCACCGAATTCCGCCGCCGACACCACACCCACGCCGATACCCGCCACCACCGCCTCGCGCGCCGCTTCCCGGCCTTCGACCTGGATCGCCGGGCGGATCCGCAGCCCGGCACGGTGCATTTCCGCCTCCACGATCTGGCGCGTCACCGAGCCGGTTTCCCGCAGCACCATGGGCGTATCGTCGAGGTCGGCCAGGCAGATGGACTGGCGCTCGGCCCAGGGATGATTGCGCGAGACGAACGCCACCATCGGGTCATTGCACAGGGTCAGCGACCACAGGCGCTCGTCGTCCACCTCGCGTCCCAGCAGGGCCAGGTCGGCCTGGTAGCTGAACAGGCGCAGCAGGGATTCGTCGGTGTTGCCGGTCTCGATGCGCACGTTGATCCCCGGGTACAACTGGCAGAAGCGGGCGACCTGCGCCAGCACGTGCACTGGCGCATCCACCGCCAGCACCAGGCTGCCGGTCTGCAGGGCCTGGGAGTCCTGCAACAGTTCCTTGGCTTCCGCTTCCGCGACGAACAGGCGCTGGGTGATGGCCAGTAACCGCTGCCCCAGGTCGGTGAGCTGCACCGAGCGCTTGTTGCGATGGAACAGCAGGACGCCAAAACGCTCCTCCAGCTTGCGCACCTGGTCCGAGACGGCCGGTTGGGTCAGGTACAGGCGCTCGGCGGCCCGGGTGAAGCTGCCGTGCACGGCCACGGCATGGAAGGCTTTCAACTGCGCATGGGAAACCGACATGACGACGACCTCTTACAAGCTGGGCTTATATTTGAAATACGATAAATCGATTTCATTTATTAATTGCTAATTGCTTCCATCTTTCAAGGCCCGGTGACCGGTCGGTCGATCGCCCCCGGGTCCTGGGGCCTGTGCGTGCGATCGCAGCCTCCCGCCCGGGAGCGCAACAGGCCCCGTCTGACCGGCAGCGCCCGCCACAAGGGCCCTGCCGCCGTGCTCAACAACAAAAAACACAGGCGTTTGCTTCGCATCCAGCCGGCACACTCACCCTGAGGTCAGAATCACGATGAACAAGCAGATCGGCACCATCAAACGTTGGCGCGTGCAGATTTTCGCCATCACCTGGATCGCCTACGCGGCGTTCTATTTCACTCGCAAGGCCTTTTCCGTCGCCAAGCTGGGGATCGCCGACGATCCCGACTTCACCCTCGACAAGATGGCCATGGCCAACCTCGATGCCATCTACCTGGCGGCCTACGCCGTGGGGCAGTTCACCTGGGGCATGTTCGCCGACCGCTTCGGCCCGCGGGTGGTGGTGCTGGGCGGCCTGTTGATTTCCGCTGCCGCGGCGCTGGTGATGGGCAGCTTCGCCACCTTGCCGATATTCGCCACCTGCATGCTGGTCCAGGGGCTGGCGCAATCCACCGGCTGGTCGGGGCTGTGCAAGAACATCGGCAGCTTCTTTCCCGCCGAGCAACGGGGGCGGGTCCTGGGCCTGTGGAGTTCGTGCTACGCCTTTGGCGGCCTGGTGGCCTCGCCCTTCGCCGGCTGGTGGGCCTACACCCTGGTGGGAACCTGGCATGCAGCGTTCATCTCCAGTGCGGTGGTGGTGGGCCTGACCGCGTTGTTGTTCTTCATCTTCCAGCGCAATACCCCGCAGGACGTGGGCCTGCCGGCGGTGGAGGAGGTGACGACGGCCCAGGAGCCTGCCCAGGGTTGTCGCCTTGGGGTCTGGGCGCCACTGCAGGCGATCCTGCGTAATCGCACGGTGCTGGTGCTGGGGCTGGCGTACTTCCTGCTCAAGCCGGCGCGCTACGCGATCCTGTTGTGGGGGCCGGTGATCGTCTACGAGCAGATGCCCTCGGTGGGCAAGGTCGGCGCGGCGATCGTGCCCACGGCCTTCGAGCTGGCCGGGTTGCTGGGGCCGATCATGATCGGGCTGGCCTCGGACAAGCTGTTCGGCGCCCGGCGCATGCCGGCCTGCGTCCTCAGTTTGCTGGCCCTGACCCTGAGCCTGGGACTGTTCATGGGCGCGCTGCATAGCGGCAGCGTAGCGCTGGTGGTGGCGCTGCTGTTCGTCATGGGCCTGACCCTGTACGGACCGGACTCGATGATCAGCGGCGCGGCGGCCATCGATTTCGGCGCGGCCGGGGCCGGGGCCACGGCGGCCGGGTTCGTCAACGGTTGCGGTTCGGTGGGGGCGATCCTCGGCGGCCTGTTGCCGGGTTACTTCGATACGGTGACGGTGTTCCTGCTGTTCGCCGGCTGCGCCCTGGTGGCGGCATTGTTGCTGGTGCCGTTCTGGAACAGCCGGCCCAGGGGGGGCGAGCCGGTGCCTGCGCAGGCCTCCAACGAACCCCTGCTGGCCAGGCCGGTGCGCTCCTGAGGTCCTCGCGCCGGGAGCCGCTGCTGCGCTCCCGGCAAGTCCGACAAGGGCCGGAGCTCGGCCGGTCACTGACTTTTTGGTCGATCAGGGCCCAGAGGACGTATAAACTTGCGCCTCGCGTCGGCCAATTCCAACTCGACGCCATAGATCAAAGAGAGTGAGTAATGGGCGCACAGTGGAAGGTTAAACACAAAGAAGCAGCAGCCAATGCCAAGGGCAAGATCTTCGGCAAGCTGGTGAAGGAGATCACCATCGCTGCACGCAACGGCGCTGATGTAGCCACCAACGCCCACCTGCGGCTGGTGGTCGAGCAAGCGAAAAAGGCCTCGATGCCTCGCGAAACCCTGGAGCGCGCGATCAAGAAGGGCTCGGGCCAGCTGGGCGAGACCGTGCAGTACCACCGCGTGACCTACGAAGGTTTCGCCCCGCACCAGGTGCCGCTGATCGTCGAGTGCGTGACCGATAACGTCAACCGCACCGTAGCGGAAATCCGCGTGGCCTTCCGCAAGGGCCAGCTGGGCGCTTCGGGTTCGGTGTCCTGGGATTTCAACCACGTGGGCATGATCGAGGCCTCGCCGGACACTCCGGATGCCGATCCGGAACTGGCGGCCATCGAGGCCGGGGCCCAGGATTTCGAGCCGGGCGAAGAGGGCGCCACCCTGTTCCTGACCGAGCCTGCGGACCTGGACGCGGTACAGAAGGCCCTGCCGGAGCAAGGCTTCACCGTGCTCTCGGCCAAGCTGGGCTACCAGCCGAAGAACCCGGTCAGTGGCCTGAGCGATGAGCAGATGGCCGAAGTCGAGGCGTTCCTCGAAGGCCTGGATAACCACGACGACGTCCAGGACATGTTCGTCGGCCTGGCCGGCTAAGCCGCGCCGCACGGTTCGTTCGCCGGCCAGTGGGCTCCCGCAAGGGGGCCTGCTGGCCGGCGAAGTCGTTTCTAGAGGTTGTCCAACTCGCGGATCACCTGCTCGAAAGCCGGGCGCGCCAGGACGTGCGGTTGCTGGCAACGTTGCACCAGTTCCCGCAGGCCCTGATGCTGCGCCGGGGCCAGCGAGCCATCCTGGCGATCGAGCAATTCCTCCAGCAAGATGCCGAAGGCCCGTACTTCCAGGCGTTGCAGGGCCTGGCTCTGAGGTGTGTCGTCCTGGGCGTGGAACGACGCTGCGCCAAAGTCCCCCAACAGGCAATCGCCCTGGGCATCGAACAAGGTGTTGTGGCCATACAGGTCACCGTGGGTAATGCCCTGGGCGTGCAGGTGGCCGGCCACCGAGGCGATGCCCCGAACCATGCGCAGGATGACCGCGGCGCTGAATCTCGCGTCCTCCGCATAGACGTCCCGGGAGCAGGAGTCCAGGCTCGGCAGCGCGGCGAGGTTGGCATAGCTGGGGTCGATCAACTGCATCACCAGGCCGTCCTGGCCCTGGGGATGGTCGACGATGCGGCCCTCGACCCGGATCAGGTTCGGGTGCAGGCCGGCGCTGATGCAGGCGTGCATTTCATGTAGCGGTGAGCCGTCGCTGGTCATCTGGCCCTTGTACAGCTTGACCGCCACAGCCCGCGCTGGCTGCCCGGGAGCCTGCCACTGCGCTTGGTGGATCACCCCGGAGGCGCCTTCGCCCAGGCGCTGTGCCAGCACCAGTTGCTCCCAGGGAATACTGGGTGTGGATGCCAGGGCTGCGGCATCGACCTGGGATTCCAGTGGGTTGCCGGCATAGGCCAGCCAGGTCAGGCTCGGCAAGGCCAGCAGGAACGGCGGCAGTTCGGTCAGGCGGTTGGCGGCGATCCGCAGCAGCTCCAGGCGCTGGCACTGCTCCAGGCTTTGCGGCAGCGCGCTCAGGCGGTTGCCGGACAGCATGAGTTTTTGCAGCAGCGGGCGCCGACCCAGTTCGTCCGGCAGTTCAGTGATGCGGTTGTCGGTGAGGATCAGCCAGCGCAGCTGGGGCGGCAGGGCGGCGGCCGGAACCCGTTCGATGCGGTTGGCCTTGAAGCCGATCATGCTCAGGTGTGCACAACGGCCCAGGCATTCCGGCAGTTCGCTGAACAGGTTGTCCGAGCAGAACAGGATGCGCAGGTGGGGCAGCCGGTGCAGGTCGTCGGGCAGGCTGCGCAGGGCGTTGCCGCTGAGATTGAGGATCTCCAGGGAGTCGGCGAGATCGAAGATCTCCCGGGGGAACTCAGTCAGGCCACAGGACAGGTCCAGGCGCTTGATGCCGGCCAGCTGGCCGGCCCGCAGTTGGGCAAGGGTATCCATGAACAGCGTCAACACTCGAAAGCAGCAGAAGGGCGGGCAGGATAAAGGAGATCGGCGGTTTTTGCTGCCTGGGCGGCTTTGCGCCGACGGGCCAGGGGGCACTGGGTTTTCAGGAGCCTTAAGTTCAGAGCGGCTCACTCCCTGTTGGCTGGCGCAATCGGCAGTCAGGGTGAGGTCGATCCTGCGGCCGCTGCGGTCCGCCTGGAAGGCCCTGTCATCGGGCGCAAGGGGCGGGTCCCCGGCCTTTGCTCCAGCGCTGTCCAGCTCTGCGAGACTGTGCGCATGAATGGCCAGGCTCACGTCAAACGCCGATAGCACCTGCGGCTGGCCATCTTGAATGGCGCACTAACGCGCTTCTGCCAGAGGGACGATCTGTTCCCCGTCAAATGCTTGCATCGTGCAGTGCTTTAGCCAGTTGGCGAAATGCCGCGGGATGCCTGGGATTCCTGGCGCCATCCCGCATCGATTCCAGGCTGTGATGTTCAAGGGTCATTTTCACCGCCTTGGTGGAGGTCCTGCCCAGCGGGTTGCTCAGGTCGAGGTCGCTCTCCAGTGTCGCTATCAGGTAGGCGCCCTGGTGGCTCCACTGGTTGAAACGCATTACGTGCCGGTCATCGAGAATCACGGCGCCTTCTTTCTTGTCGCCCGAGAAATAAAACGCCAGTTGCGAAGGGGGAATGTTGTCCCGTGCCGCGAGGCGTTTCCTGTACTTGAGCATGGACGTCAGGCGGGCCCCGGGAGACAGGTTGAAGCCACTGCCGACCAGCTGACGATCACGGAAGTAGCACTTGAACCCCACCTCCAGTGTTCGCTGGTGATGGCGTGTCGCGCAGTTTTTTTCATACAGGTGGAAGTCCCGGGGATCGCCCACTCGTTCATAGCCTTTTGCCGCAAGTTCAGCGGCAGAGAAACGCTCCAGGCCAAACAGCGATGAATGCTTGAGCGTTGCATCCTGCAGGTGCAGGCAGACCAGTTCGGTAACGGTGATGGATCTCATGGGGCTACTCGGTCGAGTGGATGTTTGGGGCCGACTTCCTGCAACTGGCCAGGGCCCAGGGTGTAGTCCAGGTTCCGGGCCTTGTGGTGAAAGTGATCCCGGGTCGACCCGGCGCGCGCTGCCGTTTGCCGATCGGGCCTGGCAGAACGCCAGCGCCATGGGATCGATGCAGGTGTTGGCGGTAAAGCGGCCAACGGTGATGACTCTGATGGTTCCGGGGCGCCCACCTTAAAAGCACCGCAGCCAATTGACCAATGGAAATCCAGTCGTCCGGCGATCTCGAAAAGGCATGGCTGTGGTTGCGCAAGTGCCTGGGGCGGGCCCTGGGGCAAATTAATACGCAAACTGGCGGTTTTGGCCCGGGTTGCTAACCTCATGGCAGCTAATGCTTCTCATCAGGGAATCGAGGCCTTGAATGGATGTAAGGGTTTGGCAGTCATGAGCGCATTGCTCGGCGTAACGGCAGGAGCCGCTGACTTGCAGGTGCAGGTCCGGGTCGATGTGGCGCGTGGTTGCCAGTTGGTAGGGCAGCAGCGCGAGGCGGGGGTGGCCCAGCTCGGCACCCTGGACTTCGGCACCACCGCGCGCCTGGATGACGCCCGCGGCCCGTTGGGTGCGGCGCTGGGTGGCAGCCGCCAGCCACGCCTGGAGTGCAATCCCGATACCCCCTACCAGTTGCGCATCGATGGCGGCCTGCACGGCGGCGTCGGCGAAGTGCGCTACCTGGCTGGTGCTGATTCTGCCGGCAAGCCGATCCCTTACCGCCTCTACCAGGACCCGGCGCGGCGTATCCCGTTGCCGGTCAATGTCCCGGTCAGTGGCCGGGTGCCGGATTCCGGCACGGTGGACCTGCCCTTGTACGGGCGTATCGAGCCCTTGGCCGAGATTCCGCGGGCCGGGGGTTATTCCGATGTGTTGAAGGTGACCCTGACCTGGTAGCCAGGGGCATCGACGCTGTCGCGGGGGATCTCGCGCAGAACAGGAACAGCCGCTGCAAGTGCACGGCTCAAGTGGGAGTCCTGATGGAACCGGGATGGGTGCAATGAAAGGCAAGGCCTGGACGATCATCGCCCTGGGTTCGCTGTGCCTGGTGGTCGAGGATGCGCAAGCGGCCATCAGCGGGCAGATCCAGGCGCGCCTGGTGATCACCGCCAGTTGCCAGGTCAGCAGCGGTGGTTCCGCCACCCACCCCGTCACGGATCCGGGCATGCTCGACTTCGGCCAGCAAGGGCCGACCTGGGTCAACCCCATCAAGGCCAGCCTCACCAACGATGCCGACGGCCAGTTGCAGGTGGCCTGCAATCCCTCGGTCACCGGTTTCACGGTGAGCATCAACGGCGGCCTCAACGGCGACGGCACGACCCGGCGCCTGAGCAACGGCCGCCAGACCATCCCTTATCGATTGTTCGTCGATGCCTCGGGTAGCGATAGCTACAGCATCGGCCAGCAGCGCAATTTCGCAGTGAGCAGCGGCAGCCGGATCCCCATTCCGGTGTTCGGCTCGGTGGTCGCGAATACCCGCGCGGTTCCGGCAGGGGTCTACACCGACACCCTGACCATCACGCTGGATTGGTAAACCACGAGAGGACGTACATCATGCACGCGCTTGTATCCCGAATCGGCTGGCCATTGCTGGGCCTGCTCATGGCCTCCACGGCCCATGGGGCGACCACGGTCACCGGCCAGATCACCTCGACCCTGATCCTCACCAGCAGTTGCCAGGTCAACGGGGTGGGCGGCACCACCGGCTTGAACTTCGGGGCCCTGAACTTCGGCACCACCAACAGCCTGTTCACCACCGCCAGCGGCCAGGTGCTGGGTGGCGGTGGCGGTGCCTTGTCGATCCTCTGTTCGGCCGGCACCACACCGAGCATCACCGTGCAGGGCGGCAGCAACGACGGCAAGTCCACCGGCGGCACCCGGGCCTTGTACGACGGGGTGGGCAACTACGTGCCCTATGACCTGTATACCGATGCCGGGCATTCGCAGATCCTGGCGATCAATGGGGTGATCGCCCTGGCGCCGAGCACCGGCGTGGCCCAGACGGTCAACATCTATGGCCAGGCAGTGGGCAAGGCCGGGCTCCCAGCGGGCACCTATACCGACACGGTGTCCGTGCAATTGACCTTCTGATGCCATGGCTCGCCATGGTCATGCGCTGCTGGCGCTGATCTGTGCCGCTGTCTGGCCCGGCTGGATCGCCGCGGCCACCAGCCAGAGTTTCCAGGTCAGTGCTACCGTCGTTGCCGGGTGCCTGGTGGTGGGGGGCGCGAGCAACTACGGCAGCCTGGCGTTCGGTACGCAGTCGGCGTTGTCCACCGCCACGGTGAACGTGGCCCTGACCGGTGGCGTGCAGTTGCAGTGCACCCCGGGGGTGACCTTGAACATGACGGTGGACGGCGGCCAATACAACAACGGCGGGCGGAACATGCAGATTGCCAGTGGTACCGCCCGGGTGGCCTACAAGTTGTTCCGGGATGCGGCCTACAGCCAGAGCCTGGGGATCGGCCAGAGCGTGGCGGTGGCCTACAGCGATGCCAATAACATCAGCCTGCCGATCTATGGACAGGTGCAATTGCCGGGCAATCAGCCTGGGGGGACATACAGCGATGTGCTGCAGGTGCAGCTGTCGTGGTGATGGGGCGATTCAAGGACCAGCCGGCAGGCGGACAAGGAGTAGCAGTATGCGTTTATCTGTACGGGGCCTGCGGGCCTGCGGTTACCTGGTACTGGCCGGGCTGTTGTCCAGCGCCCCGGGAGCCTGGGCTGCCAGTTCGGTGTTGATCTGGCCCATCGACCCGGTGCTGGAGGCCGACCAGCAGGCCAGCGCGTTGTGGCTGGAGAACCGTGGCAGCGAGACCGCCAACCTGCAGATCCGGGTCTTCGCCTGGAGCCAGAGCGATTTTGCCGACCAGTACCAGAACCAGCGGGATGTGATCGGCAGCCCACCGGTGGCGAAGATCGAGCCCGGGCAAAAGCAGCTGGTGCGCCTGACCCGTACCCGGGACATCCCGCCGGGCCAGGAGCTGGCCTATCGGATCATCATCGATGAAATCCCTTCCGCTACCCCTCCAGGCCCCCAGAGCGATGCCAAGAGTGTGGCCGCGATTCGTTTCCAGATGCGTTATTCCGTGCCGCTGTTCGCCTATGGTGCGGGCTTGTGGAGCAAGGAAGACACCACCCGGGCCAGGGACCCCAAGAGCATCGGCGTGCCCAACCTCAGCTGGCGCAAGGTGAACGCCGATGGCAAGACCTTCCTCGAAATGCGCAACCAGGGCGCGGTGCATGCCCGCCTGACGGATGTCGCCTTCAAGCAGGGCGGGCAGAACCGCCCCCTGGCGCCGGGCCTGTTGGGCTATGTGTTGCCTGGAGCGGTGATGCGCTGGCCGCTCTCGGAAACCCTGGCCGGCGATTCGAACCTGCAACTGCGGGTCAATGGCGCGCCGCAGTTCCAGGACCTGCCACCTTCACGCTGAACGGCGCGAAGATCGCCGCCCGGATGTCGGCGGCAAGGAGGAGGCAAGGACGGAGGCGCGGGCGTTAGCCCATGCGCCCAGGGATGGAGAGGTCCATGGATGGACTTGAACCGCTCATGAGCCAGGATCCGGCTCGTCGCTCTTGGTACTGGAAAAGGCTGCTGGCTGGCTTGTGGGGCTTGCTGCTGGCGGCCCCGATCCAGGCTGGCGAGCTGCCTCCACCGCCCAGCAGCCTGGAGTCGATGGCCGATGCGCAACTGTTCCTGGAGTTGGTGATCAACCAGATGGATACGGGCAAGGTGGTGGCGGTGGAGCAACGTGCAGGGCGGTTGTTCATATCGGCCAGCGCCTTGCGCGAGACGGGCATCAAGCTGGCGCAGCAACTGGAGAGCGAAGTCGATCTCGAAGCCTTGCCGGGGCTGCATAGCGATTACGACAGCCAGGGCCAGCGCCTGTTGCTGAACGTACCGCCGGACTGGTTGCCGGAGCAGTTGATCGGCAGCCGCCAGGCCTATCCGCGGACCCCGGCCCTGAGCAGCTTCGGCGCGTTGCTCAACTATGACCTTTATTTCAACGACACCGACGACGGCGGCAGCTACCTGGCCGCGGGGAACGAGCTGCGGCTGTTCGATAGCTGGGGCACGCTCTCCAACAGCGGGCAATACCGGCGGACCCTGTCCGGGGCCCGCAGCGCTTCGCTGAACAACGGCTATCGGCGCTACGACACCACTTGGCGCTTCTCCGATGACGAACGCATGCTGACCTACGAGGCTGGCGACCTGGTCAGCGGCGCCTTGCCCTGGAGCAGCTCGGTGCGCCTGGGCGGGGTCCAGTTGTCCAGGGACTTCGCCGTGCGCCCGGACCTGGTGACCTATCCCTTGCCGCAGTTCGCCGGGGAAGCGGCAGTGCCCAGCTCGGTGGACCTGTTCATCAATGGCTACAAGGCCAGCAGCGCCGAACTGCAACCTGGGCCCTACACCCTGACCAACATTCCCTTCATCAACGGTGCGGGGGAGGCGGTGGTGGTCACCACCGATGCCCTGGGACGCCAGGTGTCCACCACCGTGCCGTTCTATGTCACCAGCAACCTGTTGCAGAAGGGCCTGACGGACTTCTCGGTGGCCGCCGGTACCTTGCGTCGCGACTACACCCTGCGGGACTTCGGCTACGGCCCCGGCGTGACCTCCGCCAGCCTGCGCCACGGCCTGAGCGACAGCCTGACCCTGGAAAGCCATGCCGAGGCCTCGCAGTCCCTGGCCCTGGGCGGGCTCGGCGGCAACCTGCGGCTGGGCCAGTTCGGGATCCTCAACACCGCCTTCAGCCAGAGCCGCTTCGACGGCAATGGCGGCCAGCAACTGAGCTTCGGCTACCAGTACAGCAGCCAGCGCTACAGCCTGTCCTACCAGCGCGTGCAGCGCCGCGACCGGTACGCCGACCTGACGGTGGTGGATAGCCCCTACACCAGCCTCAGCCAGCGCAGCGAGCAATTGACCCTGAGCCTGAACCTGGAGCGTTTCGGCAGCCTCGGCGCCGGTTACTTCGACGTGCGCGCCGCCGATTCGACCCGCACCCGGCTGCTGAACCTGACCTGGAGCAAACCGCTGTGGCGCAACAGCAGTTTCTACCTGTCGGCCAACCGCGAGATCGGCGAACGCCAGTGGGCGATGCAGGCCCAGTTGGTGGTGCCCTTCGACATGTATGGCAGCCTGAGCTTGAGCAACGAGCGCAGCAAGGCCGGGGAAAACCGCCAGCGGGTCAACTTCAGCCGCTCGGTGCCGCTGGAGGGCGGGCTGGGCTACAACCTCGGCTACGCCACCGGCGATGGCCCGGACTACCGCCAGGCCGACCTGACCTGGCGCTTGCAGTCGGTGCGCCTGCAAGCCGGGGTCTATGGCACTCGCGAGGCCGAGACGCGCTGGGCCGATGCCAGCGGTTCGCTGGTCTGGATGGACCGCGAGGTGTTCGCCGCCAACCGTATCGACGATGCCTTCGTGGTGGTCAGCACCGGTGGCTACAAGGACATCCCGGTGCGCTACGAGAACCAGCTGGTGGGCCAGACCGACCAGAATGGCCACCTGCTGGTGCCCTGGAGCAGCGCCTACTACCGGGGCAAGTACGAGATCGATCCATTGAACCTGCCGGCCAACGTGCAGAGCCCGAACGTCGAGCAAAGGGTCGCGGTGCGCCGTGGCAGCGGCTACCTGCTGGAGTTCCCGCTGACCCGGGTGATCGCCGCGAGCATCGTCCTGGTGGACGCTCGCCAGCAGGAACTGCCCCTGGGCAGTAGCGTCATCCACCAGCAGAGCGGGGCGCGGGCGGTGGTCGGCTGGGATGGCCTGGTGTACCTGGAGAACCTCTCGGCGCATAACACCCTGGAGGTCGGCCTGGCCGATGGCAGCCATTGCCAGGCGCAGTTCGACATCGACCTGGAGCAACAGCAGATCCCGCTGATCGGCCCACTGGCTTGCCAGTAGCCGCGTAGCCACCACAGGAGGACGACAGATGAATGGATTCAAGGCCGGCCGGGGCCGGGCATGGGGACGATGGGGCCTGGGCTTGCTGGCCTGGCTGCTGGCCCTGCCGGCCCTGGCGCTCTGTTCCACGGTCAGCACCACCCCGGCGGCGTTCGGCACCGTCAGCTCGATCCTGGTGCGCACCACCTCGCAACCGGCCTCCACCACCAATGCCGGGCTGCGGTGCACCGGCTCGCTGTTGTCGCTGCTGGTCACCACCGACCACTTCTACGCCACCATCACCTCCAGTACCAGTGGCATGGTCGGGCCCACCGGCGATGTCATCAACTACACCCTGTATGCCAACAACAGCACCAGCTATCCCATCACCCGGGGCGTGGCCTTCGACTTCGCGCGCAATTCGATCATCGACCTGCTGGGCCTGCTGGGCAGCCCCACGGTGGCCAAGACGGTACCGATCTACCTGGGCACCGTCACCGGCGGCAATGTCGCGGCGGGGGTCTATACCGAGAACCTGAGCATCTTCTGGAGCTGGAACTATTGCTCGGGGATCGGTGCCCTGGGTATCTGCCTGGGGCGGGATGTGGGCAGCGGCACCCAGAGCCTCACGGTGAACATGACGGTGTCCAACGACTGCGTGATCACCGCACCCAACATCAGCTTCGGCAGCGCACCGGTGATCAGCGCCTTTGCCACGGTCAGCGGGCAGACCATCAACCTGGCCTGTACCAAGGGCAGCGCCTACACCGTGGGCTTGAGCGACGGCCAGAACCCGATCAGCGTTGGCGGTCGGCGGCGCATGGTCTCCGGCGGCAACTTCCTGGCCTACGACATCTTCAAGAGCGCCGGAACCACCCGCTGGGGCAGCGTCGGCAGCGCCCGGCGTTCCAGTACCGATGCCGAGGTCAACCCCGGCAACGGCCTGGGCACCGGCAGCCAGGTGTTCAACTACAACGCCAGGATCTATACCGACCAGAGCACGCCGCCGGCCGGTACCTACCTGGATAACGTGGTGCTGGACGTGGGTTTCTGAGCGTCAGGCGCTTTCCAGCGGGCAGGGCTGGCTGGCGCGCGGGCGCTGCGGGGCCAGGCTCCACAGCCAGTAGCCCAGCGCTATCGCGTTGATGCCCGCGCCCAGCAGGCAGACGCCGGTCCAGCCGGCCCAGGCGTAGGTACTGGTGGCGGCGATGGAGCCCGCGGCGCTGCCGATGGAGTAGAACAGCATGTAGCCGGCCGCCAGGCGACTCTGGGCCTCGGGTCGCACACTGTAGATCAGGCTCTGGCTGGTGACATGCACGGCCTGCAGGCCCAGGTCGAGGCCGATTACCCCAGCCAGCAGGGCCCACAGCGACCATTGGGTCAGGCCGATGGGGATCCAGCAGAGCAGCATCAGGCCCAGGGCCAGGCCGCTGGTCCATTGCGCCAGGCCCCGGTCGGCCAGCTGTCCGGCCCGTGCCGCACCCAGGGCGCCGGCGGCCCCGGCCAGGCCGAACAGGCCGATCTGGGTGTGACTGAGCGACAGCGGCGGGGCGCTCAGGGGCAGCACCAGCGGCGTCCATAGGGTGGTGGCCGCGGCGAAGATCAGCATGGCCAGCACGGCCCGGTCACGCAGGATCTTCTCCTCCTTGAACAAGCACAGCAGCGAACCCAGCAGTTGCAGGTAGCCCTGGGCTGCCGCTGGTCGCTGCACGGCCGGCAAGACCCGCCACAGGGCCAGGGCCACCATCAGGGTCAGTCCGGCGGACAGCAGGTACACCGAACGCCAGCCCGCCAGGTCGGCCATGCCCCCGGCCACGGTACGCGCCAGCAGGATACCCAGTACCACGCCACTGGTGACCACGCCGACTACCCGCCCGCGTTGTTCCGGTTGCGCCAGGTTGGCGGCGTAGGCCACCAGGACCTGGGTCACCACCGCCAGCAAGCCGACGCCCGCCATGCCCAGCAGCAGCCAGGTACCGTTCGGCGCCAGGGCCACGACCAGCAGCGCCAGCACCGAGAGCAGGGTCTAGGTGACGATGAGCCGGCGGCGGTCGAGCAGGTCGCCCAGGGGGACCAGCAACAGCAGGCCCAGGCCGTAGCCCACCTGGGTCAGCGTGATGACGATGCCCACGGTGGCCGGGGCCAGGCCGAAGCTTTGGGCCATGGCGTCCAGTAGCGGCTGGGCGTAGTAGACGTTGCCGACCGCCAGGCCGCAGGCGGTGGCGAATAGCAGCACCACTTTAGATGAGAGCGTTGAGGCGGCGATGGTGGGCGAATCGGCAGGCATGGCAGGCTCCGTTTTGGTTGCTTTATGAAACCAGTTGTACGGTAATAATCTTGGTTTTATATTGCAACCAGTTTCCCGGGCTTATCGGAGTTTCCCAACCATGGTCAAACGCACCCGCCTGCAAGACGCTGAATGCCCGGTGGCGCGCTCACTCGACGCCATCGGCGATTGGTGGTCGTTGCTGATCGTGCGCGATGCCTTCGACGGTATCCGCCGTTTCGGCGAGTTCCAGCGCAACCTCGGCATGGCCAAGAACATCCTCGCCGCGCGCCTGCGAACCTTGGTGGAGCACGGGGTGTTGGATGTGGTGCCGGCTTCCGACGGCAGCGCCTACCAGGAGTACGTGCTGACGGATAAGGGCAAGGGCCTGTTTCCGCTGATCATCGGCTTGCGCCAATGGGGCGAGGCGTTTTTCTACGAGGAAGGGGAGGCGCATTCGCAACTGGTGGATCGCCAGACCCGGCAACCGCTGCGGGCGCTGGAACTGCGTTCTGCCGACGGTCGGCTGCTGGGGCCGGAGGACTGCCTGCGGATACCGGTGGCTTGAGACCGCGACGACTGCGCGAGTGGCTCGCGCAGTCGTGGGTTGCGCTCAGCGCAGGCTGTCCACCAGGTCGGCCAGGGTGCTCAGCACATCCTTGCCCAGCTGCATGGAGCGCTTGCCGGACCAGCCGGTGAGCGGGTTGGGCGCGTCGTCGTGGTCCTTGAACGGCATTTCCAGGGTCAGCGCCAGGCAATCGTATTTTTCCCCGACGGCATTGCAGGCCAGGGTCATGTTGGCCTGGCCGGGATTGTCGCGGGTATAGCCGTGGGTGGTCTGGAAGTCCCGGGTCTTGTGCTTCAGGTGGCTGCGAAAATGTTCTTCGAGCTTGGCCAGGCGCGGGGTGTAGCCCGGGTTGCCTTCACATCCGGCGGTGAATACATGGGGAATCTCCTCGTCGCCATGGACGTCGAGGAACAGGTCGACCCCGTACTGTTCCATCTGCTGCTGGACGAACAGCACTTCCGGGCTGAGCTCCTGGCTGGCGTTCTGCCAGGCGCGGTTCAGGTCCTGGCCCTTGGCGTTGGTGCGCAAGTGGCCGTGGAAGGCGCCGTCCGGGTTCATGTTCGGCACCAGGTACAGGTCGGCCTTGGCCAGCAGGGCGTTGAGCTCGGCATCGTCGTGGCGTTGCAAGCGTTCGATCACGCCCTCCATGAACCACTCGGCCATGTGCTCGCCGGGGTGCTGCTGGGCGATGATCCACAGCTTGCGCTGGCCGGGGGCGCCGCTGCCCTTGCGCAGCAACTGGATGTCACGGCCTTCGACGCTCTTGCCCACGGCCAGCAACTCGGTGCCGGCCTTGGTCAGGGCCTGGTCGATCAGCCAGTCGTGACGGCCACGGCTGTAGGGTTCGAAGTAGGCGAACCAGGCGTGGGTCTGGGTGGCTTCGAGATTGAAGCGCAGGGCGTCGCCTTCGAAGATCGTCGGGACGCGAAACCAGTTCACGTGGTCGTAGGAGGCCACGGCGTGGTAGCCGGTCCAGGCCTTGTTGTAGGAAGACTGGCTGGCATTGGTCAGGCGGAACCAGTGTTCCTGGCCGACATGCAGGCCGCTGACCTTGAAGTGAAACCACTGGAAGTGCGGGCTCTGGGTATCAGGGCGAATGGCCAGCTCTACCTGGAGCGGGTTGCTGGTGTCCAGCACGTTGATGTTGCCGCTGTCGAAGTCGGCGCTGATGTGAAAAGAAGAGTGATTGCCCACGGTCATGGTCGGTTCCTGAACAGGATTGTTGTGACCGCTACTCTACACATCGGAGGGGGTAAAAGAAGGGGGGCGTCGTCCTTGACGCCGATGAAGCTTAGTGTGTATGCGATTGATTCTCAAGCGCTACTTTAGGAATTGTGCGGCTTCCAGCACGGCCCTTTGCTTGCAAAAGGGCATTCTTTTGCTATCATCGCCGCCATTATTTTTGCGTCACCACGTCTTCATTAGCCTGAAGCCAAGCCAGCATGACTGGCAAAAAAAGACCCGGCGAAAAAGCCGGGTCAAAAACCGTGATTAGCCTGATGAGGAGATAATCCAGAGGTCCGACCTAAGGTCCTTTGGATCATCGACCGATCTCGCGATCAGTTGCTTTCAATAATAATCATTATCATTTGCAAGTCAAACGTTTTTCCCTGCCTGCTCGAATTTTTTTCATCCTGGATTGCCCTGCACCCGTTTCGGGCTGGCGGGGTGTCTGCATTTCAAGCGATTTCATGCCGCTGGCCTTCCAGGGACTTGTCCACCAGGGCCTTGGCCAGATCGATCATATGCACCACCGAGAACGCCAGGTCCCGATTGGGCCCATGCAGGTTGTCGGCCGCGTCGTAGGCTGTGGCGGCCGCGCAGCGCAGCAGGTCGGAGGCATGGATCATGGCTTCCTCGCTGCTGAGGCTGCTTCTTATCTCGAAGAATTTCTCCTCCTTGTTGATGCTGCCGTGGGGCGGCTCCATAGGGTGGTCCATTGCTCGTCGCATTGCATGCTTGCCCGCAAGTGAGCTGAATGTGGCCTCTGTATCGAGTTCCGGCACGTCCTTGCTGCTTGTGTTCATGGGTTCTGCCTTGTCTTGAGAAAATGAAAAGAGGGGGGCAGGCACAGATTAATACTTATTGTAATTGTGACGCCATTTCAAATACTACAACTTGTGTGTTGAGGCGGAAAATACACAACGTATTGTTCCGCCCATGGATAAATGGATCGAGTTGGTCAAGGCCAACATGAAAGGCCGCAAGGTCACGCAGGAGAAGCTTGCCGAGCGCCTGGGCATGTCCCAGGGCGGCATTGGCCATTGGTTGAGCAAGCGGCGCCAGCCCAAGATCGAAGACATGAACCGGGTGCTGGAAGAGATCGGCATGGGCTTTCTCGAAGTGGTGCTGGTGGTCCGCGAAAAACCCTTGGTCAATGACGATGGCGAGCCCCTGGAGCAGGAACCTTCGCTGGTGGATAGGTACAACCCGTACTTCCGTTATCCGGTCAGTGATTGGCGCAGCGCCGGCGAAGTCCGTGAGGATGGCCAGCCGAGCTATGTGCCGGAGCGCTACGAATTGTCCGACTACCAGGCCCAGGGCGCGGCGTTCTGGCTGATGGTGGTGGGGGACGCGATGATCGCGCCCAGCGGCATGAGCATCAGCCAGGGCATGCTGATCCTGGTGGACCCGGCCATCGCGGCCGAGCCTGGCAAGCTGGTGGTCGTGCAGTGTCCCGGCAGCGCCGAGGCGCTCTTTCGCAAGTTGGTGCAGGAGGGCGGCCAGCGGTACCTGGCGCCGCTCAACCCGACGTACCCGAAGATGCTCTACAGCGATGAGTGCCGGATCATCGGCGTGGTGGTGCAAGCGACCGCGAAGTTCTGAAGACGCAGGCGCCCTCAGTCGACAAAGCCCCTTCCTGGTTTCAGGAAGGGGCTTTTTGCATCCGGGGCTAGCCCATGGTGCGGTGGTGGTCGCAGCGTTCGCGCAGCCCGCCTGGCGGCGGGCCTTGCCCATCAGGCTGGCTGTTCCAGTTCCACCAGTGCACTGCCTTCGCTGACCATCTCGCCTTCCTGGCAATACAGCGCCTTGACGATACCGGCGTGGGGCGCGCGGATGCTGTGTTCCATCTTCATGGCCTCGAGCACCACCAGTTGCGCGCCGGCTTCGACGCTTTGCCCGGCTTCCACCAGGACCCGGACAATACTGCCGTTCATGGGGGCGGTGAGGCCGCCGTGCTGGCTGTGGCTGGCGTCGGCCGCGACGATCGGGTCGTAGGTCGTGATGCTGCGCATCTCGCCCTGCCAGTGCAGGTAGAGGGTGTCGCCGCGACGGATGGCCCGGTGCTCGCGGCGCACGCCCTGGTGCTCCACCAGCAGGCGTTCACCCTGCAGGCGGTGGTCGGCGCCAAGGGTCTGCAGGTTGATGGCCCGGTCCTGGCCGTCGGCGCTCAGGTGCAGGGCGACCTGCGCCGGCAAGCCGCTGCGCCAGCCATCGACCGCCGCCCAGGGCGAATGCGGATCGTCCTGGCGCTCGCGCCGCACCAGGCTCTGGCTGTAGGCCTGGGCCGCCGCCTGCCAGAAGTCCTCGTCCAGCTCGCGGGCCGCCGGCAGCAGTTGCTCCTGGTAACGCGCAATGAAGCCGGTATCCAGTTGGGCCTCGGCGAAGGCCGGGTGGGCGATGATCCGGCGCAGGAACGCCAGGTTGGTCTTCAGGCCGCCGATGGCGAACTCGTCGAGCATGCTCAGCAGGCGCAGGCGAGCCTGTTCGCGGTCCTCGCCCCAGGCGATCAGCTTGCCCAGCATCGGGTCGTAGAACGGCGATACGCTGTCGCCTTCCTCGACGCCGCTGTCCACGCGCCGGCCAGGGCCATTGGAGGATTCACGATACAGCTCCAGGCGGCCGGTGGCCGGCAGGAAGTCGTTGCCCGGGTCCTCGGCGTACAGGCGCACTTCGATGGCATGGCCCAGCAGTGGTACCTGGTCCTGGGTCATGGGCAGGGTTTCGCCACGGGCCACGCGGATCTGCCAGGCCACCAGGTCCAGGCCGGTGATGGCCTCGGTGACCGGGTGTTCCACCTGCAGGCGGGTGTTCATCTCCATGAAGAAGAATTCGCCGCGGGCGTCGAGCAGGAATTCCACGGTGCCGGCGCCGACGTAGCCGATAGCCTGGGCCGCCCGTACCGCAGCCTCGCCCATGGCCTTGCGCAGCTCGGCGCTCAAGCCGGGGGCCGGGGCTTCTTCCACCACTTTCTGGTGGCGACGCTGGATCGAGCAGTCGCGCTCGTTGAGGTACAGGCAGTTGCCGTGCTGGTCGGCAAAGACCTGGATCTCCAGGTGCCGGGGCTTTAGCAGGTATTTTTCCACCAGCATCCGCGAATCGCCGAACGACGACTGTGCTTCACGCTGGGCCGAGGCCAGGGCTTCGGCCAGCTGGCTGACGTCTTCCACCACCTTCATGCCCTTGCCGCCGCCACCGGCGGTGGCCTTGAGCAGCACCGGATAGCCGATGCGCTCGGCGGCGCTGCGGAAGGTTTCCAGGTCCTGGGCCTCGCCGTGGTAGCCCGGCACCAGCGGCACACCGGCGGTTTCCATCAGGGCCTTGGCCGCCGACTTGCTGCCCATGGCGTCGATGGCCGATGCCGGTGGGCCAAGGAAGATCAGCCCGGCGGCCTCGATGGCCCGGGCGAAACCGGCGTTCTCGGAAAGAAAGCCATAACCGGGGTGGATGGCCTGGGCGCCGCTGGCCTTGGCGGCGGCGATCAGCTTGTCGATCTGCAGGTAGCTTTCGCTGGCCTTGCTGCCGCCCAGGTCCACGCGGATATCCGCTTCACGGCTGTGGCGGGCATCGCGGTCGGTGGCGCTGTGCACGGCCACGGTGGTCAGGCCCAGGGCCTTGGCGGTGCGCATCACGCGGCAGGCGATCTCGCCGCGGTTGGCCACCAGCAGGGTATCTAGGATCGGCGCGCTCATCAGCGGGACTCCTTGGTCGTGGTCTCGGTCTGCCAGCTTGGCGGGCGTTTCTCCAGGAACGCCCGCAGGCCTTCCTGTCCTTCGGGGCTGACGCGGATCCGCGCGATGGCGTTCTCGCAATAGCGTCGCAGGGCGGTGGTCAGGGCGCCGTTGCCCACTTCGCGCAACAGGTCCTTGCTGGCACGCATGGCCTGGGGGCTGTTGAGCAGCAGGTTGTCGATCCAGCGGGTGACGTGCTGTTCCAGATCTGCCGCCGGGTAGCTCTCGGCCAGCAGGCCGATGTCCCGCGCACGCGGGCCGTCGAAGCGCTCGGCGGTCAAGGCATAGCGCCGGGCAGCGCGTTCGCCGATGGCCTGGACCACGAACGGGCTGATCACCGCCGGGGCCAGGCCGATGCGCACTTCCGACAAACAAAATTGTGCGTCGTCGCTGGCGATGGCCATGTCGCAGCAGCTGATCAGGCCCAGGGCGCCGCCGAAGGCCGCACCTTGCACCACGGCCAGGGTCGGGATCTTCAGCTTGGCCAGGTTGTACATCAACTCCGCCAGTTCCCGGGCGTCGTCGAGGTTGGTGTTGTAGTCCAGCTCGGCCGACTGCTGCATCCAGGCCAGGTCGGCGCCGGCGCTGAAATGCCGGCCACGGCCGCGCAGCAGCAGGAAGCGCAGGCTGGGATCGCCTTGCACCTGGTCCAGGGCCAGGATCAGCTCGCGGATCATCTCGGCGTTGAAGGCGTTGTTCTTTTCTTCACGGCTGAGCCACAAGGTGGCGAAGCCACGAGGGTCGCGCAGCAGTTCCAGGGTATTGAAATCGCTCATGATCTTCTCGCGCAGGATTACATGCGGAACACGCCGAAACGGCTCTGTTCGATAGGGGCGTTGAGGGACGCGGACAACGCCAGGGCCAGCACCTCGCGGGTCTGCGCCGGGTCGATGACGCCGTCGTCCCACAGCCGGGCGCTGGAGTAGTAGGGGTGCCCCTGGTGCTCGTACTGGTCGAGGATCGGTTGCTTGATCTGGGCTTCCTGGGTCGCGTCGAACCCCTGTCCGCTACGTTCCGCCTGCTCGCGCTTGACCTGTACCAGCACGCCGGCGGCCTGCTCGGCACCCATTACGCCGATCCGCGCGTTGGGCCACATCCACAAGAAGCGTGGATCGTAGGCGCGGCCGCACATGCCGTAGTTACCGGCACCGAAGCTGCCACCGATGATCACGGTGAATTTCGGCACCTGGGCGCAGGCCACCGCCGTCACCAGCTTGGCGCCATGCTTGGCGATGCCGCCGGCCTCGTATTTCTGCCCCACCATGAAGCCGGTGATGTTCTGCAGGAACAACAGCGGGATGCCGCGCTGGCACGCCAGTTCGATGAAGTGCGCGCCTTTTTGCGCGGCCTCGGCGAACAGGATGCCGTTGTTGGCCAGGATCGCCACCGGGTAGCCGTGCAGGTGGGCGAAGCCGCACACCAGGGTGGTGCCGAACAGCGCCTTGAATTCATCGAACAACGAACCGTCCACCAGGCGCGCGATGACTTCGCGCACGTCGAACGGCTGCTTGGGATCGGCCGGCACCACGCCATACAGCTCATCCCGAGCATACAGCGGGGCGATCGGCGTGCGTTGCTGCAACTGGCCCTGCTTGTGCCAGTTGAGGTTGGCCACGCTACGGCGCGCCAGGGCCAGGGCGTGCTCATCGCTCTCGGCATAGTGGTCGGCCACGCCGGAAACCTTGCAGTGCACGTCGGCACCGCCCAGGTCTTCGGCGCTCACCACCTCGCCGGTGGCGGCCTTCACCAGCGGCGGGCCGGCGAGGAAGATAGTGGCTTGCTCGCGGACCATGATCGCTTCGTCGGCCATGGCCGGTACGTAGGCGCCGCCGGCGGTGCAGGAGCCCATGACCACGGCGATCTGCGGGATGCCCTGGGCGCTCATGTTGGCCTGGTTGAAGAAGATCCGCCCGAAGTGCTCGCGATCCGGGAACACTTCGTCCTGGCGGGGCAGGTTGGCGCCGCCGGAGTCCACCAGGTAGATGCATGGCAGGCGGTTCTGCAGGGCGATGGTCTGCGCGCGCAGGTGTTTTTTCACGGTCAGCGGGTAGTAGGAGCCGCCTTTGACCGTGGCGTCGTTGGCCACGATCATGCACTCCACGCCTTCTACCCGGCCGATACCGGCGATCACCCCGGCAGCGGGCACGTCCTCGCCGTAGACCTCGTAGGCCGCCAGCGGGCTGACCTCCAGGAACGGCGAACCGGGGTCGAGCAGGCGGTTGATCCGCTCGCGGGGCAGCAGCTTGCCGCGTGAGGTATGGCGTTCCTGGGCCTTGGCGCCGCCGCCTTGCTGGACCTGGGCCAGCAGGGTATGCAGGGCGTCGACCTGGGCCGCCATGGCGCTCCAGTTCTGCGCGAACTCTGGTGATTTAGTGTTCAACTGTGACTTCAGGATCATCATGACTCCTCGCGCAGAATCAAGCCTCAAGCTTCAAGCTGCAAGAATGTTCAGTGTTGTGGCTGCAAGCGCGCATCGCTGTTTGTCTTGCTGCTTGTAGCTTTCTGCTTGAAGCTGCTTCAGCGGGTTTCGTTGAACAGTTCGCGGCCGATCAGCATGCGGCGGATTTCGCTGGTGCCGGCACCGATCTCGTAGAGCTTGGCGTCGCGTAGCAGGCGGCCGGCCGGGAATTCGTTGATGTAGCCGTTGCCACCCAGGATCTGGATCGCATCCAGGGCCATCTGGGTCGCACGTTCTGCGGAGTAGAGGATCACCCCGGCGGCATCCTTGCGGGTGGTCTCGCCACGCTCGCAAGCCTGGGCCACGGCGTACAGGTAGGCGCGGCTGGCGTTGAGCTGGGTGTACATGTCGGCGATCTTGCCCTGGATCAGCTGGAACTCGCCGATGCTCTGGCCGAATTGCTTGCGGTCGTGGATGTAGGGCACCACCAGGTCCATGCAGGCCTGCATGATCCCGGTCGGGCCGCCGGAGAGCACCACGCGCTCGTAGTCCAGGCCGCTCATCAGGACCCGCACGCCGCCGTTGACTGCGCCCAGCACGTTCTCTTCCGGCACTTCGACGTCATCGAAGAACAGCTCGCAGGTGTTGGAACCGCGCATGCCCAGCTTGTCGAACTTGTTGCTGCGGCTGAAGCCTTTCCAGTCACGCTCGACGATGAACGCGGTGATGCCGTGGGGACCCTTTTCCAGGTCGGTCTTGGCGTAGATCACATAGGTGTTGGCGTCGGGGCCGTTGGTGATCCAGGTCTTGCTGCCGTTGAGTACGAAGCGGTCGCCGCGCTTGTCGGCGCGCAGCTTCATCGACACCACGTCGGAGCCGGCGTTGGGTTCGCTCATGGCCAGGGCGCCGATGTGCTCGCCGCTGATCAGCTTGGGCAGGTACTTGCTCTTTTGCTCGTGGTTGCCGTTGCGGTTGATCTGGTTGACGCACAGGTTGGAGTGGGCGCCGTAGGACAGGGCCACCGAGGCCGAGCCGCGGCTGATTTCCTCCATGGCCACCACATGGGCCAGGTAACCCAGGCCGGCACCGCCGTATTCTTCCGGCACGGTGATGCCCAGCAGGCCCATGTCGCCGAACTTGCGCCACATGTCGGCGGGGAACAGGTTGTCGGCGTCGATCTGTGCCGCCCGGGGCGCCAGTTCCGCCTTGACGAAGGCCTGGACTTGTTGACGCAGCATGTCGATGGTTTCACCGAGGGCGAAGTTCAGGGTCGGGTAACTCATGGCGGGGCACCTTCAAAATTTGTTTTTGTCGAGGGAACGAGACGCGGAGAGCAGCGCTGCCAGGCTCTCACCTTTACGTTAACGTAAACCTGCCTCGGATGGCTGTCAATCACCCTTTACGTAAACGTCAACTTGCGCCAGAGTAACCGGGCTTTCGCTTGGAGCCCGGCTTGTTCGCGCCATCGGCCTGGCTCCTGAACACCCACTAATAAAGACAATAGGGGGCGTCATGGAACACTCGGGTTCCCAGCCGGATCGCAGCTATACCCGTGGTACGCAAGACCGCGCCTTGCTGGCGCAGACCATTGGCCAGGCCTTCGACAACACCGTTGCCGCCCATCCCCAGGGCGAGGCGCTGGTGGTCCGCCACCAGCAGTTGCGCTACACCTGGCAGCAACTGCGCGAGATGGTCGACCTGCATGCCCGGGCCATGCTGGCCCTGGGGCTCAAGACCGGCGATCGCCTGGGGATCTGGGCCCCCAATTGTGCCCAGTGGTGCATTGCCCAGTTCGCCAGCGCCAAGATCGGCGTCATCCTGGTGAACATCAACCCGGCCTACCGCGCCGCCGAACTGGAGTACGTGCTCAAGCAGTCCGGCTGCCAATGGCTGATCTGCGCCGGGGCCTTCAAGACTTCCGATTACCACGGCATGCTCCAGGGGTTGCTGCCGGAACTGGCCGAACAGTCCATTGGCCAGTTGCACAGCCAGCTGCTGCCAGAGTTGCGCGGGGTGATCAGCCTGGACGCCCGGCCACCGTCGGGCTTCCTGCCGTGGTCGCAGCTCAGCGACCTGGCCGCCGGCGCCAGCGCCGAGCAGTTGCAGGCCCGCCAGGACAGCCTGGATTTCGACCAGCCAGTGAATATCCAGTACACCTCCGGCACCACCGGCTTCCCCAAGGGCGCGACCCTGAGCCACTACAACATCCTCAACAACGGCTACATGGTCGGTGAGAGCCTGGGCCTTACCGCCGCCGATCGGCTGGTGATCCCGGTGCCGTTGTATCACTGCTTCGGCATGGTCATGGGCAACCTGGGTTGCATCACCCATGGCAGCACCATGATCTATCCCAACGATGCCTTCGACCCGCTGCTGACCCTGGGGGCCGTGGCCGAGGAGCGGGCCACCGCGCTGTATGGCGTGCCTACCATGTTCATCGCCATGCTCGACCAGCCCCGGCGCCACGAGTTCGACCTGGCGAGCCTGCGCACCGGGATCATGGCTGGCGCCACCTGTCCGATCGAAGTGATGCGCCGGGTGATCAGCGAGATGCACATGAGCCAGGTGCAGATCGCCTACGGCATGACCGAGACCAGCCCGGTGTCGCTACAGACCGGACCTGCCGACGAGCTGGAACTGCGGGTGACCACCGTGGGCCGGACCCAGCCGCACCTGGAAAGCAAGATCATCGACGAGGCCGGCAACGTGGTGCCGCGAGGCACCATCGGCGAGCTCTGTACCCGGGGCTACAGCGTGATGCTCGGCTACTGGAGCAATCCCGAAGGCACTCGGGAGTCCATCGACCCGGCCGGCTGGATGCACACCGGCGACCTGGCCACCATGAACCCGCAGGGTTACGTGTGCATTGCTGGGCGTAACAAGGACATGATCATCCGCGGTGGCGAGAACATCTATCCGCGGGAGCTGGAGGAGTTCTTCTTCACCCATCCGGCGGTGGCCGATGTACAGGTGGTGGGGGTGCCATGCGCCCGTTACGGCGAGGAGATCGTGGCCTGGATCAAGTTCCATCCCGGACACGCGGCCAACGAACTGGAGTTGCAGGCCTGGTGCAAGGAGCGCATCGCGCACTTCAAGACGCCGCGTTACTTCAAGTTCGTCGAGGAGTTCCCGATGACCGTCACCGGCAAGATCCAGAAATTCCGCATGCGGGAAATCAGCGCCGAGGAACTGCGCGAGCACCTGGGCAGGGGCTGATCGTCTTGGGTGCGTGCATCGGTCCCGGTGCACGCAGCTGGGGCGGGCAGGGTGCAAAACACGAAAGGCAGGAAGCACAAAGGGGAGCCGAGGCTCCCCTTTAATTTGTCGTTGCGTGCTCTTTTTTTATTATTGAGGGGCGGCCTGTTGTTGTTTTTGTCGACCGTGGCCCTTTACCGCTGTTTTGGGCGATCCCCATCCGGGATCAAGAGCAAACGTATTTTTTTGAGCGCTGATCCAATGTGTCGCCAAGGCGATCCAACCGGTTCGGGAGCTACCTCGAGGGTAGTTTTATTGTTCTCTGACCGATTGCGGATGGCTCTTGCAAGCCGTCCCGCACAGTGCACCTTCTCCAAAAAAATCTGTTAGCTGCGTCTCTGCCGTGTTGTTTTTGTTATGTCAGAGTCGTTTCGTCTTATTTTTATTAGGTTTGCAGCTTTTTATTCTTGTTATGCCATAGAGATAGCAGAAGCCGTGCCAACTTTTTAAATTTCTTTAAAATCAATGGTTTAATAATTTTGTAAGACAATCTGTTCCGCAAAAAAATCAACAAACTGTTTCCGTGTTACTCGTTCCCGCCCCATTCCAGAGCGGCCGGTAACACACCGGCCGCACACTCTGCTCAGCTGGCACTGCGCGCCTTGGCCACCCGCGAGCCGGTGGCCCGGCCGAGCACTTCGCTGATGCGGTTACCGGCGGCGATCAGGCGGTCCATGTCGATACCGGTGTGGATCCCCAGGCCGTCGAGCAGGTACAGCACGTCCTCGGTGGCGACGTTACCGCTGGCGCCCTTGGCATAGGGACAGCCGCCCAGCCCGGCCACGGAGCTGTCGAACACCGCGATGCCTTCTTGCAGGCTGGCGTAGATATTGGCCAGGGCCTGGCCATAGGTGTCGTGGAAGTGCCCGGCCAGCTTGTCCCGTGGGACATTCGCGGACACTGCTTCGAACATCCGCCGGGTAGCGCCGGCGGTGCCGGTACCTATGGTGTCGCCCAGGGACACTTCGTAGCAGCCCATGGTGTACAGCTCGCGGGCCACCAGGGCCACTTGTTCGGGGGCGATCGATCCTTCATACGGACAGCCCAGCACGCAGGACACATAGCCGCGCACGCTGATGCCGTGCTGCCGGGCGGCCTCCATGATCGGCGCGAAGCGTTCCAGGCTCTCGCTGATGGAGCAATTGATGTTGCGCTGGGAGAAGGCTTCCGAGGCGGCGGCGAATACCGCTACTTCCTTGACCCCGGCCGCCAGGGCATCCTCGAAACCGCGCAGGTTCGGTGCCAGGGCGCCGTAGACCACGCCCGGCTTGCGCTGGATGCGGGCGAACACTTCGGCCGAGCCGGCCATCTGCGGTACCCACTTGGGCGAGACGAAACTGCCGACTTCTATATAGCCCAGGCCGGCCTCGGTCAGGGCGTCCACCAGGCGCACCTTGTCGTCGACGCTGATGGGCTGGGCTTCGTTCTGCAGGCCGTCGCGGGGGCCGACTTCGACCAGGCGTACGTGGCTGGGGAGGGACATGGGGTTCACCTTCTCTCAAGTGATGACGGGGAGCGCTGCGCACCGGGTGGCCGCTGGCGTCATTGGGCGGTGTTGTTCTGACTCTGGAGGGTCTGTTGCAGCGCCTGGGTGCAGCGCTCCTCGGCGGTATCCAGTTCCAGTTTCATCTGTTCGATGTCCAGCAGTTGCTGTTCGAGCTGTTCGCGGCGCTCGGCGATCTTGGCCAGCATGCTGTGCAGTTGCTTGAGATTGCCGCTGGAAGGGTCGTAGAGCTCGATCAGTTCGCGACATTCGGCCAGGGAGAAACCGATGCGCTTGCCCCGCAGGATCAGTTTCAGGCTGACCTTGTCCCGTGGCGAATAGATGCGCTCCTGGCCCCGGCGCTCGGGGGCCAGCAGGCCTTGCTCCTCATAGAAGCGAATGGCCCGGGTGGTGATGTCGAGCTCGCGGGCGAGGTCGGAGATGCTGTAGGTCTGGCTGCTCATGGAGGCGCTCAAGTAGGACTTGGCGCTAAGCTAAAGGCAGGTTGACGTATACGTCAAGCAGTGCCCTTGCATCGAAGGTACGCTCCTGGCGGCCCGGCCCGGAAGCGGATCCGCCGGCGGTTCGCGCTCAGACTGCTTGCTGGTCGAGTTTTTTCTCGTGGGCGGCGACCTGCTGGCACAGCTCGATCATCTGCTCGCGCATCCAGCGGTTGGCCGGGTCCTGGTCGGTGCTTTCGTGCCAGTAGAGATGGGTTTCCACTGGCGGCACGTCGTTGACCGGCAGGTTGAAGGCCTGCAAGTCGTGGCGTCTTGCAAAACGCGCCGGCACGGTCATGACCATGTCGGTCTGCTGCAAGACCAGGGAGGCCATCAAGTAATGCTGGGAGCGCAGGGCGATCTTGCGCTGGATGCCCATCTTGCCCAAGGCCAGGTCCACATGGCCGAGGCCGCTGCGACGGCTGGAAATATGGATATGGGTCAGGGACAGGTAGTCGTCCAGGGTGAACTTTTCCTTGCCCGCCAGCGGATGGCCCTTGCGCATGGCGCAGACATAACGGTCTTCCATGAGCTTGACGTGACGCACCTGGGGGTCGGTGTTGAGCGGCGCATCCACGGCGAAATCCAGGCGTCCGGCCGCCAGTTCCTTGGTGGTTTCCCGGCGCTTGGAGAGGAAGCTCTCGATCGCCACCGTTGGTGCCAGGCGCCGCAAGCGCTGGAACAGCGGCGGCAGGATCACCGCCTCGGTCAGGTCGGTCATGCTGATGCGGTAGGTCTTCACCGCCTGCAGGGGGTTGAAGATCCGGCTCTCCTGGACCGAGACCCGCAGCAGCGACAGGGCGTTGCGCACCGGCCCGATGATGTTCTGCGCCATGGGAGTCGGCACCATGCCCTGGGCGGTCCGGACGAACAGCGGGTCATTGAAGGTTTCGCGCAGGCGGGCCAGGGCGTTGGACACCGCCGGCTGGGTGATGCCGACGATCTGGCCGGCGCGGGTCAGGTTGGCTTCGGTGTAGATCGCGTCGAAAACGATGAAGAGGTTGAGGTCGACCTTGCTCAGATTCATGGCGCTGCACTCTTATTGTTGGCCTCGCAAAGGGGCCATTGGGGCACGTGAGGGGGCGGCTTGGAAGCCTGCAGAATCAGCCGATCATATATCGGTGATGAATGTTAATACATGCTGAGAATAGGCTAGGTAAATTTTCGTAGCTGAACTAGCATCGATTTCAGTCCCTCCACACCCGTTTTCACAGAGGTAGAGCTGCCCATGGAATTCGCCTATTCCCCCAAGGTCCAGGAACTGCGTGAGCGCGTCACCGCGTTCATGGATGCCTATGTTTATCCGGCTGAAGCGGTCTTCGAGCGCCAGGTTGCCGAAGGCGACCGCTGGCAGCCGACCGCCATCATGGAAGAGCTCAAGCTCAAGGCCCAGGCCGAAGGGTTGTGGAACCTGTTCCTGCCCGAGTCCGAGCTGGGGGCCGGGCTGACCAACCTGGAATACGCGCCGCTGGCGGAAATCATGGGGCGCTCGATGCTCGGTCCGGAACCGTTCAACTGCTCGGCTCCCGACACCGGCAACATGGAAGTGCTGGTGCGGTATGCCAACCAGGAGCAGAAGCAGCGCTGGTTGCAGCCGTTGTTGCGTGGCGAGATCCGTTCGGCCTTCGCCATGACCGAGCCGGACGTGGCATCGTCCGACGCCACCAACATGGCGGCCCGGGCGGTGCGCGATGGCGACGAGTGGGTGATCAACGGCAAGAAATGGTGGACCTCGGGTGCATGCGATCCGCGCTGCAAGATCCTGATCTTCATGGGCCTGAGCAACCCGGATGCGCCGCGCCACCAGCAGCACTCGATGATCCTGGTGCCGGTGGACACCCCCGGGGTGAAGATCATCCGCCCGCTGCCGGTGTTCGGTTACGACGACGCTCCCCACGGTCACGCCGAGGTGGTGTTCGACAACGTCCGCGTGCCCTATGAAAACGTGCTGCTGGGCGAGGGCCGGGGCTTCGAAATCGCCCAGGGGCGCCTGGGCCCGGGCCGCATCCACCACTGCATGCGCTCGATCGGCATGGCCGAGCGCGCCCTGGAATTGATGTGCAAGCGTTCGGTGAACCGTACCGCGTTCGGCAAGCCACTGGCGCGGCTGGGGGGCAACATCGACAAGATCGCCGACTCGCGGATGGAGATCGACATGGCGCGCCTGCTGACCCTCAAGGCCGCCTACATGATGGATACCGCCGGTAACAAGGTGGCCAAGAGCGAGATCGCCCAGATCAAGGTGGTGGCGCCGAATGTCGCCTTGCGCGTGATCGACCGGGCGATCCAGATCCATGGCGGGGCCGGTGTTTCCAATGACTTCCCGCTGGCCTACATGTATGCGATGCAGCGCACCCTGCGCCTGGCCGACGGCCCGGATGAAGTGCACCGGGCGGCAATCGGCAAGTACGAGATCGGCAAATACGTGCCCCGGGAACTGATGCGCAGCGGCGGGCACTGATAGCTGCTCCCAGAGCCTGCCGGTGGCGGCATCGGCAGGCTGCGCATGGGTTCAGTAGACCCAGACCTCCACGCGCCGGTTCTTGATCCGGCCCTCGTCGAGATCGTTGGCGGCCACCGGCAACTGTGCGCCGAAACCGCGGATCTCGCGCAACACCACGCCACTCTTAACCAGTTCCCTACGTACCGCCATGGCCCGCAGTTTGGACAGCAGGGCGGCGCGGCCGGGGTCGTTCTTGGCATCGCCGAAGCCGGCCAGGGTTACCTGGCGAGTCATCTTGCCGTGCTGGCGCAGGTAGTCCAGAACCCGGCTCAGGTCCTGGCGGGCCTTGTTGTCCAGGTTGGCGCTGCCTTCCTCGAAGCGAAAGTTCACGCTCAGGCGCTGGGCTTCCCGGGCCAGGGCCTGGTAGGCCTCGGGCATCTGCGGGTTGGGCGTCACGCTCATGGCTTGCACGGTCTGGGCGACGAAGCCGTTGGCGGCGACGATGGCCTGGCCTTTGGCGCTCTGGGCGAAGCTCACCAAGGCCTTGGCCCAGGGGTTCTGGCTGTCGGGCGGCAGGTACAGGTACAAGCGGCGCGACAGCGGATAGTCCTCGGTGGCGATCAGGCTGTTGAGTGGCAGCATCGGTTGCGAATCGCCGTCGACGATGGCCACCGCCTTGGCCTGGCGCACATAGGGCAGGCCGATGAAGCCTATGCCCTGGGGATCCTGGCTGACCGCGTCGGACAGCTGCTCGCTGGATTCGAAACGCTTGGCGCCGGGACTCAGGGCCTTGCCGCGCCGGCCAAGGACCAACTCCCTGAAGGTGTCGTAGGTACCCGACTGGTCATCCCGGGCATACAGGTGCACCGGGCCGCCGATCCCGCCCAGGTCTTCCCAGGTCCTGGTCTCGCCGCTGAACAGTCGCGCCAGTTGCTCGGTGCTCAAGCGGGTCAGCGGGTTGCGTGGGTGGAGGATGATCGCCAGGCCGTCGATGGCGATGACTTGCTCGGCGTCGGGGCTTTTCAGGTCACCGAGGTTCTCCAGCTCCACCAGTTCACCGTCCTTGATCGGCCGTGAGGCGGCGGCGAGGTCGGCTCGGGCACTGTTCAGCGCGGCAAAGCCGGTGCTCGAGCCATGGGCCGCCACCTGCGCCCGGACCTGGCCGCCCTGGGCGGTCTGGCCGATGACCCGTTGCTCGTTGTCCTTGCCGTTGGCCTCGATCCTTATGCCATGCAGGCCCTGTTGTTCCATGAGCCCCTTGACCAGCGCCGGGCCCAACCGGGCGCCGATGGTGTTGGAACCCTGGATACGCAGCACCGCCGTGTCGTCCGCCGCCAGGGGCAGGGCGGCGAATGCCGACCAGGGCAGGGAATAACAAATGAAACCGATCAGGAACAGGCTGATGGTCCGGCACCAGATGTCTCGTTCACTGGCGGAGAAAACGCGGGGCATGGGGCACTGGCCTTCTATATAGAGGAAGAGGTAAGTGCCGGCGAGATTAAGTCAGGGAGGTGACAGACGTATGACGAAGGACGGGTGTGATCGATAAATGGCGAAAGTCCTACGCCATAAATAGCTGTTTTCTCTAGATTTTTTGAGATTTTTCCTAAAGACCAGCCTTTGGGGCCTACGTAGAGTGGACAACTTTGTCTGTAGGGGATTGGGGCGACTGCCAACGCGTCATCCCCGCAGATGCCCCGGCAGCGTGGAGCTGCCAGTTCTCGTGACTTTCAAAGGAGTTGCAAATGAGTGCCTGGTTTGAACTGAAGCAGTATGGCAGTGGTGCGTGCAGATTCTTGCTCAAGACAGAGGAGGCGCAGACCATGCTTCAAAGCGACCGCTACCCTTGCCGGGACAGTGCCGAGGCAGCCCTCGGCCTGTTCCGCGCACACTGCGCCTCTCCCGAGCGCTACGTCAAGAAAATTTCGTCGGGTGGCAAGCCCTATTTCAAGCTCAAGTCTGGCAATGAGGTGATCCTCGTCAGCCACTTGTACGATTCGCAAGAGGCCCTGGAGAGAGCCATCGGCGAGATTGCCAGCGCCGGCACCACGGACCGCGTCCAGCGGGTCCAGCTCTAACCGGCAAAAAAAAGCCCATCAACAGATGGGCTTTTTTGTGCCTGGCGATCAGCTCAATTCGAGCCAGATCGGCGCATGGTCCGAAGGTTTCTCCATGCCCCGCAGTTCATAGTCGACCCCGGCAGCCTTGACCCGCGGCAGCAGGCCACGGGACGCCAGGATAAGATCGATGCGCAGGCCACGCTTGGGTTCGTCTTCGAAGCCACGGCTGCGATAGTCGAACCAGCTGAAGCGGTCGTTCACCTCGGGGTTGAGGTGGCGGAAGCTGTCCACCAGGCCCCAGTTCTTCAGGCGTGCCATCCACTCGCGCTCTTCCGGGAGGAAGCTGCACTTGCCGGTCTTGAGCCAGCGCTTGGCGTTGTCGGCGCCGATGCCGATGTCGCAGTCTTCCGGGGAAATGTTCACATCACCCATGACCACCAGGGGCTGGTCGTTGCTGAAGCGGCTTTCCAGCAACTGTTGCAGGTCGCTGTAGAAGCGCTCCTTGGCCGGGAACTTGGTGGGGTGGTCGCGGCTTTCGCCCTGGGGGAAATAGCCGTTCATGATGGTCACCGGCGTGCCAGCGGCGTCGGCGAAAGTGCCCCAGATGAAGCGGCGCTGGGCGCCTTCGTCATCGCCGTCGAAGCCCTTGTGCAGGGCCAGTGGCGCCTGGCGTGAGAGCAGGGCGACGCCGTAGTGGCCCTTCTGGCCGTGGTAATGCACGTGATACCCCAGGGCCTGGACCTCGGCGAGGGGGAACTGCTCGTCGGCGACCTTGGTTTCCTGCAGGCCGATCACGTCCGGCTGGTGCTTGTCGATCAGCGCCGCCAGCTGATGGGGGCGGGCGCGCAGCCCGTTGATGTTGAACGAGACGATCTTCATGGTCGGCGGTCCTGGCAAAACAGCGATGCTAGCTGACAACGCCCGGGTCGACCAGCGTGGCAGCGCCGCCGATGCGCTGCTAATGTCCTTGGGCGCGGGAACGTTCAGCGGCGCGCAAGGCTCGTAATACAAGAGCGCGACCTTTCGAGCCGCGCCAGGGAGGAGTGACCGTCATGCCCGAGGCCAGCAATGCCATCGCCGATATCCACATGCTCGACAGCGGGTATTCCCGCGAAGCGCGGTCGCTGTTGTACCAGGCCTATCGTCACGAACCGACCTTCGGTTTCATCTTCGAGTCCGAGCGCCCCGGCTACGAGCAACGGGTGCGGGCCACGGTGCGCGAGCTGGTCAGGCAACACTTCTTGCAGGAACTGCCAGCCATCGGCTTGCTGGTCAATGACCGGCTGATCGGTATCGCCCTGATCGCGCCGCCCCGGCGCCGGCTGGGCATCACCGAGAGTTGGGCCTGGCGACTGCGCATGGTGTTGAGCACGGGCTTTCGCTGTACCCGGCGCTACCTGGAATACCATGACGCGGTGCAAGCCTGCCTGCCCAACGATGCGCTGCATGTATTGCCACTGCTGGGCGTGCATCCGCAGTTCCAGGGGCAGCATTTTGGCGAACAGTTGCTGGAGGCGGTGCACAACTGGTGCGCGGTGGACGCCAACTCCCAGGGCGTGGTGCTCGATACCGGCAACCCGCGTTATCTCGCGTTCTACCAGCGCCAGGGTTATGCAGAGATCGGCGAGGTGGCGGTAGGGCCGGTCCGCGAGCATGTGTTCTTCCATCCCAATCCGCAGCGCTTACAAAGCGCAACAGGCTGAATCGAACTTTCCCCGCCCTCGAGCGCTCTATCGCCCTCCCAAGCTCGTGATAGCATCCGCGCCTATGAAGTTTTCCGGAAGATTCACCAGCGGTTTCTTGCTGCTGTTCACCAGCTGTGCGGCGCTGGCGCAAAGCGAATTGGCTGTCAGGATCAAACCTGCCAACGACGAGTTGAAGGCCAACATCGAAGGTTATATCGGCGATCTTGGCGATCGAGATGAAGAAGCCCTGCTGAGGTTCAGCAGGGGCGCCGAGGAGCAGGCCAAGAAAGCTGCCCAGGCCCTGGGCTACTACCAGCCATTGATCTCCAGCGAAGTACGGGGCGGCGACAAGCCGCGCCTGCTGTTGCGCATCGATCCCGGCGAGCCGGTGCACCTGCGCGAAGTGACCATCCGGGTCGAAGGCCCGGCCGCCTCCCTCAAGTCCTTTCGTACCCCTGACAGCGACCAGCTCAAGCCTGGCGCGGTGCTCAACCATGGGCGTTACGAAGACGCCAAGCGCCTGATCCAGAACCAGGCCTCGCGCTATGGCTTCTTCAGCGGGCGCTTTACCCGGCAGCAACTGCGGGTGGACCCGCTGGCCGGCGTGGCGGACATCGAGCTGGTCTACGACAGCGGCCCGCGCTATGCCCTGGGCAAGGTCAGCTTCAGCGGGGACTCGCTGTTCGATGAAGACCTGCTGCGGCGCATGGTGCCGTTCAAGGCCGGTACCGCCTACGACTCCGAATTGATCGCCGAACTCAACCAGGCCCTGCAGTCCAGTGGCTATTTCGAATCCGTGCGGGTGGATGCCACGCCTACCGCTGCCGAGCATGAAGTGATTCCGGTGGCGGTCCAGCTCGACACCCGCAAGCCCCGCACCATGGGCCTGGGCCTGGGCTACTCCACCGACGTCGGTCCACGGGTCAAGGCCAACTGGACCCGACATTGGGTCAACCCCCAGGGCCACAGCTATGGCTGGGAGGCTGAAGTCTCGGCGCCACGGCAGAACGTCGGGCTGTGGTACGACATTCCCCTGGACCCGCCCCTGACCGACAAGCTGCGGTTCGCCGGCGGCTACCAGAACGAAGAAATCTCCGGCACCGATACCCTGAGCAAGCTGTTGACCCTGGGCCCCGAATGGCACAGCAAGCTGCCCAGTGGCTGGCAGCGGGTGGTCTCGCTCAAGTACCAGCGCGAAGAGTATCGGCTCGGCGATGATTCGGGCCTGAGCAACCTGCTGATGCCTGGCCTGACGTATTCCTATCTGCGCAGTGACAACCGTATCGATCCGCACAACGGTTATCGCATCCAGTTCGATACCAAGGTGGCCAAGGAAGGCCTGGGCTCGGACAACAACCTGTTGTACGGCACGGTGTTGCTCAAGGGCCTGACCACGGTCTGGGACAACCATCGCCTGCTGGGCCGGGTACAGTTCGGCGGGAGCGCCACCAACGGCTACAAATCGGTGCCGCCGTCCCTGCGTTTCTTCGCCGGTGGCGACCAGAGCGTGCGTGGCTACGACTACCAGAGCCTGTCGCCGAAGAACTCCAAGGGCGATCGCATCGGTGGGCGCTACATGGTCGCCGGCAGCGTCGAATATCAATACTCGATCGCCGAAAAATGGCGGATCGCGACTTTTATCGACCAGGGCAACTCCTTCAATAAGCTGGAACTGCCGAACCTCAAGACCGGGGTCGGGCTCGGGGTGCGCTGGGTCTCGCCGGTGGGCCCGATCCGGGTCGACCTGGCCCACGCCATGAATGATGACGGCGGTATACGTTTGCACTTTTCCATGGGGCCAGAGCTGTGAAGCGTGGTTTGAAGATAACGCTGCTGGCGATCCTGGCGCTGGTGGTCCTGGTCATCCTCGCGCTGGCCGCGGTCCTCGGGACCCAGGCCGGCAGCCGCTGGGCCTTGCGCCAGGTGCCGGGCTTGAGCCTGGAGCAATTCGACGGTCGCCTCGGGGGGCAGTGGAGCGCCGGGCAGCTGCTTTGGCAGCAGGACGGCACGCGGATCGAACTGCGCGGCGTGCAGTTTTCCTGGTCGCCTGCTTGCCTGCTGCGCATGACGCTGTGCATCGAGCAACTGGAGGCCGATCAGGTCAGCCTGCAGTTTCCGGCCGGTGGCCAGGAGAGCCCGGGGCCCATCAGCTTGCCGGAGTTGCACCTGCCGCTGGCCATCGAGCTGGGGCGGGTACGGCTCGGCAGCCTGCTGCTCGACGGCAGCGAGCAACTCAAGAGCCTGCAACTGGCGGCCCACTGGACTACCCAGGGGCTACGCATCGATGCGTTGCAACTGCAACGCGACGACCTGGCCCTGGAGTTGACCGGCCTGCTGCAACCCACGGGCGACTGGCCCCTGACTGCCCAGGGCAGCCTTGGCCTGCCGGCTCCCGGCGACGGCCCCTGGAAACTGGCGCTGCAGGTCGAGGGCGACCTGCTCAAGACCCTCAAGTTGCAGGCCGACAGCAGTGGTTACCTGCAAGGGCGCCTGAGCGGTGAACTGCAACCGCTGGCCCAGGACCTGCCGGCCCAGGTACGGATCACCGCGGATGGCTTCAAGGCCAGTGCCGACCTGCCGGATACCCTGCAATTGGACCAGCTGCAGCTCACCGGCAAGGGCGACCTGAAACGCGGCTACCAGCTCGTCGGCCAGGCCAGCCTGCCGGCCGAGCAAGGGCCGGTTGCCTTGTCGTTGCAGGGTAAGGTCGATGCCAAGGGCGCCCAGATCACCACCCTGGAACTGCAGGCCAGCGACCACCAGAGCCTCAAGCTCGAGGGCCAGCTGGACTGGAGCCAGGGCTTTGTCGCCGAGGCCCGGCTCGCCTGGCTGGACTTTCCCTGGCATCGCCTCTACCCACAAATCGACGAGCCGGCCGTGGCCCTGCGCAAGTTCAACGCCGAAGTGGCGTACCGCGATGGCAACTACCTGGGCAACTTCCAGGGGGACCTGGATGGTCCGGCAGGGGCCTTCAGCCTCGGCAGTCCGTTCAGTGGCGACCTGGGCCAGGTGCACCTGCCGCAATTGCAACTGACCGCCGGCCAGGGCAAGGCCCAGGGGCACTTGAACCTGCAGTTCGCCGATGGCCTGGCCTGGGATACCGCCCTGGACCTGTCGGCCATCAACCCGGCCTACTGGCTGGCCGAATTGCCCGGAGCCCTGGCCGGCCCCTTGCGTAGCCAGGGGGAGCTGAAGAACCAGCAGCTCAAGCTCGCCGCCGACCTGGATCTCAAGGGCCGCCTGCGCGGCCAGCCCGCGCTGCTGCAGGCCAAGGCCGACGGCGCCGGCGAGCAGTGGCGCCTCAATACCCTGGACATTCGCCTGGGGGATAACCGGATCAATGGTGCAGGCAGCCTGCAACAGAAGGCCAGCGGCCAGTTGGACATCCGCCTGCCGCGCCTGGGCCAGCTCTGGCCGCAGTTGCGCGGCCAGCTCAGTGGCCGGGTGGACCTGGCCGGGACGCTCGCGGCGCCCCAGGGCAAGGCGGAGCTGAACGGGCAGCAGTTGGCCTTTGCCGACAACCGCCTGCAAAGCCTCAAGCTCGATGCCAGCCTCGATGGGGCGCAGAAGGCTCGCATCGAACTCAAGGGCAGCGGCATCCAGGCCGGCGATACCCAGCTCGGTAGCCTGACCCTGGCTGGCCAGGGCGACATCCGCAAGCAGCAGCTGCAACTGGACCTGCAAGGCCCGCTGTTGAAGCTGGCCCTGGGCCTGGATGGCACCCTGGACCAGGGCGCCTGGCGCGGACGGCTGGCCAGCGGTGAGGTCCAGAGCGGTGGCCAGGACTGGAAGCTGCAGAACCCGGCGCGGCTCGAGCGCCTGGCCAATGGCACGGTCAACTTCGCCGCCCATTGCTGGGTCAGCGGCGACGCCAGCCTGTGTGGCGAAGACCAGCGGCTGATGCCCGAACCGAAGCTGCGCTACCACCTCAAGCGCTTCCCCATCGACAGCCTGGCCCAGTGGTTGCCCAAGGATTTCGCCTGGAAGGGCATGCTCAATGCCGATGTCCAACTGGACCTGCCGGCCAGCGGCCCCAAGGGCCAGATCGTCGTGGATGCCAGTGGCGGCACCCTGCGGGTCAAGGACAAGGAGCAGTGGCTGGACTTTCCCTACCAGGCCCTGAAGCTCGACTCGCGCCTGGGACCACGGCGCATCGACAGCCAATTGCAGTTCGATGGCGGCAAGCTCGGGCAGTTGATGGTCCAGGCGCAGATCAACCCGCTGCCCAAGAACAAGCCGCTGTCCGGGGAGTTCCGCCTCAGTGGCCTGGACCTCTCCGTGGCGCGGCCGTTCGTGCCCATGGTGGAAAAGCTCAATGGCAACTTGAACGGCAGCGGCCGGCTGTCCGGCGGCCTGCTGGCGCCCCAGGTCAACGGCAGCTTGCAACTCAGCGGTGGCCAGGTATCCGGTTCCGAACTGCCCACCAGCATCGAGGACCTGCAGCTGAGCGCGCAGATCATGGGTGAGAACGTGCGCCTCGACGGCACCTGGAAGGGCGGCAAGAGCGGCCAGGGCAGCCTCGACGGCAACCTCGCCTGGGGCCGGGAACTGCTGGTGGACCTCAACCTCAAGGGTTCGCAACTGCCGGTGACGGTCGAGCCCTATGCGGCGCTTGAGGTGGCGCCTGACCTGAAGATCGCCCTGCAGGACAACCGGCTGGCGATCAGCGGCAAGGTGGCGATTCCCAAGGGCCAGATCACCGTGCGCGAGCTGCCGCCATCGACGGTCAAGGTTTCCGACGACACGGTGATCGTTGGCCAGCAGACCGTCGAGGGCAAGGCGCCCATGGCCATGGCGATGAACATCGACGTGGAAGTGGGCCAGGACAAGCTGGCCTTCAGCGGCTTCGGGCTGACGGCCAACCTGCAGGGCCATGTGCACATCGGCGACAACATGGACACCCGTGGCGAGCTGTGGCTCAACGATGGTCGCTACCGTGCCTATGGCCAGCGCCTGACGGTACGCCGGGCGCGGTTGCTGTTCGCCGGCCCCATCGACCAGCCCTACCTGGATATCGAAGCGGTGCGCCAGACCGACAACGTGATCGCCGGCATTCGTTTGAGCGGCAGCGCCGAACAGCCGACGACCAAGATCTTCTCCGAGCCAGCCATGAGCCAGGAGCAGGCCCTGTCCTACCTGGTGCTGGGACGGCCGCTGAGCTCCGGCGGCGAAGACAACAACATGCTTGCCCAGGCCGCCCTCGGCCTGGGCTTGATGGGCAGTTCGGAGCTCACCGGAGGTATCGCCAAGAACCTGGGGATCCAGGATTTCCAGCTCGATACCCAGGGCAGCGGCAATGCCACCAGCGTAGTGGCCAGCGGCAACATTTCCGAACGACTCAGCCTGCGCTACGGGGTAGGGGTCTTCGAGCCGGCCAGCACCATCGCCTTGCGCTACAAGCTGAGCAAGAAGGTCTACCTGGAGGCCGCCAGCGGCTTCGCCAGCTCCCTGGACATCTTCTACAAGCGCGACTTCTAGCGCTTGCCGGCCTCGGCCACTGGCGCTTGGAGCGTCGGTGGCCGGGGCAGGTCTTTCCTTCGTTCATTGCCTCCCGCGGCCTTCGCGCGCCATCACCTGTCCTGCTTATAAGCCAGGTACAGAGCATGCTAATTATTACATTGACATTCGCTGCCTAGGCAGTAACATCTCGTCACACACTCCCTGCCTAGGCAGCTAATTGGTGAGCAGATGAAGCATTTCCAACCGGACGATTTTCACAATTGCCATCTTGGCCTGCTGCTGGGGCGCGCCGCCTTGCTCAAGGACCGGATCATCGACACCCACATGGAGCCCCACGGCATCACCGCCGCGCAGTTCAAGGTGCTGATCATCATGGCCCAGTTCGGTGTCGATACCCCGGCCGAACTGTGCCGCCACTTGTCCCTGGATAGCGGTTCCATGACCCGCATGCTCGATCGTCTGGAACAGAAGGATTTCCTGGTGCGCAGGCGTTCCGAAGGCGATCGTCGCCAGGTGCAGCTGGTGCTCACCGAGGAAGGCCGCAAGCTCACCGACCGCTTGCCCTTCATCGGTGCCGAGGCGATGAACGAATTGACCGGCGCCATCACTCCCGAGGAGTTGGCCACCCTGGAACAGATCCTCAAGAAAATGCTGCTGGCAGCCGGTGACCCGATCACCATCCAGCGAGTAGGTGCCAAATGAGCAGTAGAACCTTGCGTACTCGCGCCAGCCTGGTGCTGATGGCCATGAGCCTGGCCGGTTGCGCCAATTACAGTGGCCTGGACACTGAGGGCGTGAGCCTCTCGGCCCAGAGCCTGGCCACCGGCCAGGCGCTCAATGGCGTCAGCCTGTCGCCGGCAGCCTGGCCCCGTGCCGACTGGTGGAAGAGCCTGGGCGACAGCCAGCTCGACGGCCTGATCCAGGAGGCCCTGCGCGACAGCCCGGACATGCAGATCGCCAGCGCTCGCGCGCATCAGGCCAGTGCCGCGGCCTATGCCGCCGATGCCGAGCGGATGCCGACCCTGGACGCCAGCGCCGGTGTCAGCCGTTCGCGCCTGGCCCGCGACCAGGATCCCCGAGGGCAGGGCGGAGCCTATTCCACGGTGCGCAACCTGGGCGCCAGCTTCAACTACAACTTCGATCTCTGGGGCGGTCAGCGCGCGGCCTGGGAAGCGGCCCTGGGCCAGGCCCGGGCCGCCGAGGTCGATCGCCAGGCCGCCAGCTTGAGCCTGGCCGCCGACGTCGCCCGGGCCTACAGCGACCTGGGGCGTGCCCATATCGTCCATGACCTGGCCACCGAGGACCTCAAGCGGACCCGGCAGATGCTCGACCTGAGCCAGCGGCGCTTGAGCGCCGGGATCGACAGCCAGTACCAGTACCAGCAGACCGAGAGCCTGGAGGCCAGCTCCCAGGCCAGCCAGATCGATGCCGAGAAGCAATTGCAGAGCGCCAAGATCGCCCTTGCGGTGTTGCTGGGCAAGGGACCGGAGCGCTCCGACGAAATCCGTCGGCCCAAGGTCCTGCAGGCCAGTGCCGTGGCGCTGCCGTCGGTGTTGCCAGCGGAATTGCTGGGGCGTCGCCCCGACCTGGTGGCGGCCCGCTGGCGGGTGGAGGCGGCGAGCAAGAACATCGACGCCAGCAAGACCCGCTTCTATCCCAACCTCAACCTGAGCGCCAGCGCCGGTGCCGAGTCGGTGCTGGGGGACGCGATGTTCGGCTCCGCCAGTCGTTTCTTCAACATAGCCCCGACCGTCTCGCTGCCGATCTTCGACGGTGGGCGGCTGCGGGCCAGCCTCGACGCCCGGGACGCCGACTACGACCTGGCGGTGGCCCAGTACAACAAGACCCTGGTGACGGCCCTCGGTGACGTCAGCGACAGCGTCGCCCAGTTGCGCGATATCGGCCGGCAGATCGCTGCCCAGCAACATGCCACCGACATCGCCCAGGAGTCCTATGACACGGTGGTCCAGCGCTATGGCTCGGGTATCGGCAACTACCTGGACGTGCTGAGCATCGAGCAGCAATTGCTGCAGACCCAGCGCCAACTGGCCACGCTCAATGCGCAACAGATCGACCTGTCGATCCAACTGATGCAGGCCCTGGAGGGCGGTTTCGACACCCAGAACCTGGCTTCGGCCAATCCCAGCCCCGCCCCGCAGACCAAATAATTCGAGGTATTTGTCATGGCTACCGCCGACACTCAAAACACTCCAAGCACTCCGGACAACGCCAACCCACGCAAGCGCAAGATCATGCTGCTGGGGCTGGCGGCCATCGTCGTACTGGGCGGCCTGGGCGTCTACGCCTGGCATGAGCTCTATGGCCGCTGGAATGAAAATACCGACGACGCCTACGTCAACGGCAACGTGGTGGAGATCACCCCGCTGGTCACCGGCACGGTGGTCAGTATCGGCGCCGACGATGGCGACCTGGTGCATGAAGGCCAGGTGCTGATCAACTTCGACCCCAACGATGCCCAGGTCGGCCTGCAGAGCGCCGAGGCCAACCTGGCGCGGACCGTGCGCCAGGTGCGCGGCCTGTACAGCAATGTGGACGGCATGCGGGCCCAGGTGGCCGCGCAGAAGGCCGAGGTGCAGAAAGCCCAGGACAACTACAACCGCCGCAAGAACCTCGCGGCCAGCGGGGCGATTTCCCAGGAAGAGCTGTCCCACGCCCGGGATGACCTGACCAGCGCGCAGAATGCCCTGGCCAACGCCCAGCAGCAGCTCAACACCACCAACGCCCTGGTGGACGACACCGTGGTTTCCAACCATCCGGACGTGCAGTCGGCGGCCGCGCAACTGCGCCAGGCCTACCTGAACAACGCACGCAGCACCTTGATCGCCCCGGTCACCGGCTATGTGGCCAAGCGCACCGTGCAACTGGGCCAGCGTGTGCAGCCGGGTACTGCGCTGATGGCGGTGATTCCCCTGGACCAGCTGTGGATCGATGCCAACTTCAAGGAAACCCAGCTGCGCGACATGCGTATCGGCCAGCCGGTGGACATCGAGGCCGACATCTATGGCAGCGATGTGAAGTACAGCGGCACAGTGGACAGCCTCGGCGCCGGTACCGGCAGCGCCTTCGCCCTGCTGCCGGCGCAGAACGCCACCGGTAACTGGATCAAGATCGTCCAGCGGGTGCCGGTGCGGATCCACATCAATGCCGAGGAACTGGCCAAGCATCCGCTGCGGGTCGGCCTGTCGACGGTGGTCAACGTCAACCTGCGGGACCAGAGCGGCCCGGTGCTGGCCCAGCAGCCACCGCAAAAGGCCTCGTTCAGCACCGCTGTCTACGACCGCCAGCTGGTTGAAGCCGATGCCCTGATCACCCGGCTGATCCACGACAACAGCGCGGCCATCGGCAAGACGGCCAAGCGCTGATTCGCCAATCCGTCCGTCCCGGCTCCGCCTAGGAGCCGGGAGGCCTGTCCCGTTCCAAAGGATTCGCGATGAGCAATAACGCCTCTTTCACCCCGCCCAGCTTGCTGCTGAGCACCATCGGCCTGTCGCTGGCGACCTTCATGCAGGTGCTCGACACCACCATCGCCAACGTGGCGCTGCCGACCATCTCCGGCAACCTGGGGGTGAGTTCGGAGCAGGGCACCTGGGTCATCACCTCGTTTGCCGTGAGCAACGCCATCGCCTTGCCGCTGACCGGCTGGCTGAGCCGGCGCTTCGGCGAAGTGAAGCTGTTCATCTGGGCCACGCTGCTGTTCGTGCTGGCCTCGTTCCTGTGCGGTATTTCCACCTCGATGCCCGAGCTGGTGGGCTTCCGGGTGCTGCAAGGGGTGGTGGCCGGGCCGCTGTACCCGATGACCCAGACCCTGCTGATCGCCGTCTATCCGCCGGCGAAGCGAGGCATGGCCCTGGCGTTGCTGGCGATGGTCACGGTGGTGGCGCCCATCGCCGGGCCGATCCTCGGTGGCTGGATCACCGACAGCTACAGCTGGCCCTGGATTTTCTTCATCAATATCCCCATCGGACTGTTCGCCGCCTGGGTGGTGATGCAGCAGCTCAAGGCGCGGCCGGTGGTCACCAGCCGCCAACCGATGGACTACATCGGCCTGCTGGCGCTGATCATCGGTGTCGGCGCCTTGCAGATCGTCCTCGACAAGGGCAACGACCTGGACTGGTTCGAATCCAACTTCATCATCATCGGCAGCGTGATCTCGGTGATCGCCCTGACGGCGTTCGTGATCTGGGAAATGACCGACCGCCATCCGGTGGTCAACCTGCGGCTGTTCGCCCATCGCAACTTCCGCATCGGCACCATCGTGCTGGTGGCCGGTTACGCGGGGTTCTTCGGGATCAACCTGATCCTGCCGCAATGGTTGCAGACGCAGATGGGCTACACCGCCACCTGGGCCGGCCTGGCCGTGGCGCCGATCGGCATCCTGCCGGTGCTGATGTCGCCCTTTGTCGGCAAGTATGCGCACAAGATCGACCTGCGCCTGCTGGCGGGCCTGGCGTTCCTGGCCATGGGCCTGAGCTGCTTCATGCGTGCCGGCTTCACCAACGAAGTGGACTTCCAGCATGTGGCCCTGGTGCAGTTGTTCATGGGCATCGGCGTGGCGCTGTTCTTCATGCCGACCCTGAGCATCCTGATGTCGGACCTGCCACCCCACGAGATCGCCGATGGCGCCGGCCTGGCGACCTTCCTGCGGACCCTGGGCGGCAGCTTCGCGGCTTCGCTGACCACCTGGATCTGGATTCGCCGGGCGGACCAGCACCACGCCTACATGAGCGAGCACATGAGTGTCTTCGACCCGGCCACCCGGGAAACCCTGAACAGCCTGGGCGGCGCGAGCACCAAGGCCTACGCGCAGATGGACCAGATCCTCACCAGCCAGGCGTACATGCTCTCCACCGTGGACTACTTCACCTTGCTGGGATGGAGTTTCATGGGCCTGATCCTGCTGGTCTGGATGGCCAAGCCGCCATTCGCCGCCAAGGCCGGCCCGGCCTCGGGCGGACACTGACGGCATAGCAGCGATAAAGAACACCGGCGTGCCGGCGAAGCGCTCCTCGAACCTATGGCAAGTTCGAGAACCTCTTCGCCGGCACGCCGGTTTTCGTTTCAGGCAAGCGTTGCTTCAGGGAGAGTCCGGTAGCGCCAATTGGGTGGGCATGAAGTCGAAGGCCGCCAGTTGCATGCCTTGTTCGTCCACCTGCAGCGCCCAGCCCTGGCGGTCCCAGTCGCCCAGCACGATGCGCCGGGCCGCCTGGTCGCCGATCTGCAACTTGTGGATCGCCGGACGATGGGTGTGGCCATGCACCAATGTGCGGACCCCCTGTCGCTGCATCACCAGCGGCACCTGCTCCGGGGTGACGTCGACGATGTCGTTGGCCTTCATGCGGGTCTGCGCCCGGCTTTCGCTGCGCAGCTTGCGTGCCAGCTTGTGGCGGGTACGCAATGGCAGGTGGCGCAGGATCCACAGGCTCAGCGGGTTGCGCAGGTAACGGCGCATGCGCTGGTAGGCTTCGTCGCGGGTGCACAGGCTGTCGCCATGCATCAGCAGCACCGGCTCGCCGTAGAAGTCGACGACGCTGGGGTCCTTGAGCAGGGTGGCGCCGGCGGCCTTGCAGAAGGCCTGGCCGAGCAGGAAGTCGCGATTGCCGTGCATCAGGAATACCTGGGTACCGCTATCGCTCAGCTCCCGCAGCGCCTGGCAGATGGAAAGCTGGTAGGAGGTCATGGCATCGTCGCCGATCCATACCTCGAAGAAATCGCCGAGGATGTACAGCGCCTCGGCGTCGCGGGCGCGGCCACCGAGTAAATCCAGAAACGCCCGGGTGATGTCCGGGCGTTGCTCTTCCAGATGCAGGTCTGAAATCAGCAGTATCACTCAATGATCTCGGCTTTCTCGATGATCACGTCTTCTGCCGGTACGTCCTGGTGGCCGGCCTTCATGGTGGTGGCCACGCCCTTGATCTTGTCGACCACTTCGCTACCGGCGATCACCTTGCCGAATACTGCGTAGCCCCAGCCCTGCACGGTCTTGCCGCTGTGGTTGAGGAAGCTGTTGTCGGTGACGTTGATGAAGAACTGCGCGGAGGCCGAGTGCGGCTCCATGGTACGGGCCATGGCGATGGTGTACTTGTCGTTGGAGAGGCCGTTGTCCGCTTCGTTCTGGATGCTTGGGCGCTTGTCTTTCTTCTCTTTCATGCCAGGTTCGAAGCCGCCGCCCTGGATCATGAAGTTACCGATGACGCGGTGGAAAATGGTGTTTTCGTAATGACCGGCTTTCACGTATTCGACGAAGTTGGCCACGGTCAACGGGGCTTTCTCGGCGTTCAGTTCCAGCACGATCTCGCCGTGGTTGGTGGTCAGTTTGACTTGGGTCATGGTCGGTACTCTTTATAAGGAAAGCGTTTTCAAGAAAATCTTCGCGGCCGGGACAGGCAAGCGGTCCGGACCGATCTGGCGCATCCTGCGGCCAAGGAGCGCAGTTTAGCCTGAGAGCCATGAATTTCGAGGTGGTTTTTTAACTTGCCTGCTATTAATAGCCGCAGTTTTAAAGCTGCGCTCTGTCAGGCACTTGACAGCATCGGCTATGATATCCGTTTTGATTTATCAGGCCGCATCCGGCCGCGCACTTGTACGTTCAAGGATCCTATGAGCAAGCCCACTGTCGACCCTACCTCCAATTCCAAGACTGGACCGGCCGTACCGGTCAACTTCCTGCGCCCGATCATCCAGGCGGACCTGGACTCGGGTAAACACACGCAGATCGTGACCCGCTTCCCGCCGGAGCCCAACGGCTACCTGCACATCGGTCACGCCAAGTCGATCTGCGTGAACTTCGGCCTGGCCCAGGAATTCGGTGGTGTCACCCACCTGCGTTTCGACGACACCAACCCGGCCAAGGAAGACCAGGAGTACATCGACGCCATCGAGCGCGACGTCAAGTGGCTGGGCTTCGAATGGGCCGGTGAAGTGCGCTATGCCTCGCAATATTTCGACCAGTTGCACGATTGGGCAGTGGAGCTGATCAAGGCAGGCAAGGCCTATGTCGACGACCTGACTCCCGAGCAGGCCAAGGAATACCGTGGCACCCTCACCGAGCCGGGCAAGAACAGCCCGTTCCGCGAGCGCTCGGTGGAAGAGAACCTGGACTGGTTCGCCCGCATGAAGGCCGGCGAGTTCAAGGACGGCGAGCGCGTACTGCGGGCCAAGATCGACATGGCCTCGCCGAACATGAACCTGCGCGACCCGATCCTCTACCGCATCCGCCACGCCCATCACCACCAGACCGGCGACAAGTGGTGCATCTACCCGATCTACGACTTCACCCACGGCCAGTCGGACGCCATCGAAGGCATCACCCATTCGATCTGCACCCTGGAGTTCGAGAGCCATCGTCCGCTGTACGAGTGGTTCCTGGACAACCTGTCGGTGCCGTGCAAGCCACGCCAGTACGAGTTCAGCCGGCTGAACCTGAACTACACCATCACCAGCAAGCGCAAGCTCAAGCAGCTTGTGGACGAAGGCCACGTCAACGGCTGGGACGACCCGCGCATGTCGACCCTGTCGGGCTTCCGCCGTCGCGGCTACACCCCCAAGTCGATCCGCAACTTCTGCGAGATGATCGGCACCAACCGTTCCGACGGCGTGGTGGATTTCGGCATGCTCGAATTCAGCATCCGTGACGACCTCGACCAGAGCGCCCCGCGTGCCATGTGCGTGCTGCGCCCATTGAAGGTGGTGATCACCAACTACCCGGAAGGCCAGGTCGAGAACCTCGAGCTGCCGCGTCATCCGAAAGAAGACATGGGCGTGCGCGTGCTGCCATTCGCCCGTGAAATCTACATCGATCGTGACGACTTCATGGAAGAGCCACCAAAAGGCTACAAGCGCCTGGAGCCGGCCGGTGAAGTGCGCCTGCGCGGCAGCTACGTGATCCGCGCCGACGAGGCGATCAAGGATGCCGATGGCAACATCGTCGAACTGCGCTGCTCCTACGATCCGGACACCCTGGGCAAGAACCCGGAGGGCCGCAAGGTCAAGGGCGTGATCCACTGGGTGCCGGCGGCCGCCAGCGTCGAGTGCGAAGTGCGCCTGTACGATCGCCTGTTCCGTTCGTCGAACCCGGAGAAGGCCGAGGACGGCGCGAGTTTCCTGGACAACATCAACCCTGACTCCCTGCAAGTGCTCACTGGTTGTCGTGCCGAACCCTCGTTGGGCAACGCACAGCCGGAGGACCGTTTTCAGTTCGAGCGCGAAGGCTACTTCTGCGCGGATATCAAGGACTCGAAACCAGGCGCCCCGGTATTCAACCGTACCGTGACCCTGCGCGACTCCTGGGGTCAGTGATTCAGTCAAGGAACTAACGTGCTAACGATCTACAACACGCTCACCAAGAGCAAAGAAGTCTTCAAGCCCCTGGATGGCAACAATGTGCGCATGTACGTGTGCGGCATGACCGTATACGACTACTGCCACATCGGCCATGGCCGCAGCATGGTCGCCTTCGACCTGGTGACCCGCTGGTTGCGTTTCAGCGGCTACAACCTGACCTACGTGCGCAACATCACCGATATCGAAGACAAGATCATCAATCGGGCGCGGGAGAACGGCGAGCCGTACAACGCCTTGACCGAGCGCATGATCACGGCCATGCACGAGGACGAGGCCCGGCTGAACATCAAGAAGCCGGACCTGGAACCACGGGCCACGGATCATATCCCGGGCATGCTGAGCATGATCCAGACCCTGATCGACAAGGGTTATGCCTACGCACCTGGCAATGGCGACGTGTACTACCGCGTCGCCAAGTTCATGGGCTACGGCAAGCTGTCGCGCAAGAAGATCGAGGACCTGCGCATCGGTGCGCGGATCGAGGTCGACGAAGCCAAGCAGGACCCGCTGGACTTCGTCCTGTGGAAGGCCACCAAGCCGGGCGAGCCGAGCTGGGAGTCGCCATGGGGCGCCGGGCGTCCGGGCTGGCACATCGAGTGCTCGGTGATGTCCACCTGCTGCCTGGGCGAGACCTTCGACATCCATGGCGGCGGCAGCGACCTGGAGTTCCCGCACCATGAGAACGAGATCGCCCAGAGCGAGGCGGCCACCGGCAAGACTTACGCCAATGCCTGGATGCACTGCGGCATGATCCGCATCAATGGCGAGAAGATGTCCAAGTCCTTGAACAACTTCTTCACCATCCGCGACGTGCTCGACAAGTACCATCCGGAGGTGGTGCGCTACCTGTTGGTGTCCAGCCACTACCGCAGCGCGATCAACTACTCGGAAGACAACCTCAAGGACGCCAAGGGCGCCCTGGAGCGGTTCTACCACGCGCTCAAGGGCTTGCCTAAAGTGACCCCTGCCGGCGGCGAGGCCTTCGTCGAGCGTTTCACCCAGGTGATGAACGACGACTTCGGTACCCCGGAAGCCTGTGCCGTGCTGTTCGAGATGGTGCGCGAGATCAACCGCCTGCGTGAGAGCGACCTCGATGCGGCGGCTGGCCTGGCGGCCCGCTTGCGGCAACTGGCCGATGTGCTGGGCGTATTGCAGCTGGAGGCCGAGGACTTCCTGCAGGCCGGTGCCGGTGGTCGGGTCGACGCGGCGCAGGTCGAGGCGCTGATCCAGGCCCGCCTGGCGGCCCGGGCCAACAAGGACTGGGCCGAGTCCGACCGGATCCGTGACCAGATCACCGCCATGGGCGTGATCCTGGAAGACGGCAAGGGCGGCACCACCTGGCGCCTGGCTGACTGAGCCCTGGTTCGCAGTCAATAAAAAACCCGCCTCGTGCGGGTTTTTTATTGGCTGCGGGAAAAAGCCCCCTCAGGTCAGCGCAGCCAGGCGCTGCATGGTATCCGGGAAGCGTTCGACCAGGCGGATCAAGGTGGTGGCCTGGGCACTGGGAGTGGCGCGGCCTTGTTCCCAGTTCTCCAGGGTACGGGTGTTGGTGCGCAGGTACATGGCGAATACCGAGCGCGACAGGTTCAGTCGCTGGCGGACCTTCAGGACCTCGGCAGCGCTGATGGGCGGCAGCTTGGCGAGCTTCACCTGCTGGCTGCGCAGGGTGATCTTGCCCTGGCGCTCCAGGGTGAGGGCCTGGACGCCCTCCAGTGGCTCGGGAAAGATCTCGTGTCTGCTCATTGCTTCTGTCCTCGACCTCATTTTCCAGAGATGCTCCGGCTCGTTGCCAGACCGAGGGGATAGCCTAGGACGGGGATCCGTAAGCGGCTTTCGGAATCAATCGCCGGAGCGCCAGGGAGGATTCCGAGTATTGATGGGAAGAGGGGAGGGCAGGGCGCCTGAAATGCAAAACGGCACCCGAAGGTGCCGTTTTGTGTGGAGCGTCGTTGCTTGGGCGATCAGCCCGCCAGGCCGGAATGCTGGACCAGGGTCAGCAGTGGCTGCGGGTACACGCCGAGGAAGAACGCCAGCAGCGCGATGGCCAGCAGCATGACGCCACCGGCTTTCTGTTCCCAGTGCAGTTGGGCATCGACGCGACGCAGGTTCGGCTCGATCAGGTACAGGGTGACCATCACGCGCAGGTAGTAGAACACGCCGATGGCGCTACCCAGGATCAGCGATCCTACCAGCCACCATTGGTGCGCTTCGACACCGGTGGCGATGATGTAGAACTTGCCGATGAAGCCCGCGGTCAGCGGGATACCGGCCAGGGACAGCATCATCACGGTCAGCACGGCGGTCAGGTACGGACGGCGCCAGAACAGGCCGCGGTACTCGTACAGGGCGTCGGCGTCGCGGCCTTTGTAGGGCGAGGACATCAGGGTGATCACGCCGAAGGCGCCGAGGCTGGTGATCACGTAGGTGACCAGGTACACGCCGATGGCTTCCATCGCCAGGCCCTTGCTCGCCACCAGGGCGATCAGCAGGTAACCGAAGTGGGCGATGGACGAGTAACCCAGCAGGCGCTTGAGGTTGCTCTGGGTCAGCGCCAGCAGGTTACCCACCAGGATCGAGGCAATGGCGATCACGGTCAGGACGTTGCTCAGGACGCCGCTGCTGGCCACTGGCGACAGCTGGAACAGGCGCACCAGCACCGCGAACACCGCGACCTTGCTGGCGGTGGCCAGGAAGGCGGCTACCGGGGCAGGAGCCCCTTCGTAGACGTCCGGGGTCCACAGGTGGAAAGGCACCAGCGACAGCTTGAACGCCAGGCCGACCAGCATCATGCCCAGGCCCAGCTGTGCCAGCGGGCTTGGCAGGCCGGTGGCCGCCAGGGCCTGGCCGATGCCGCTGAAGCTCAGGCTGCCGGCTTCGGCGTAGAGCAGGGCCATGCCGAACAACAGGAAGCCCGAACCGGCGGCCGACAGCACCATGTACTTGATGCCGGCTTCCAGGGAGCGCTTGTTGAAGAAGGCATAGGCCACCAGGCCGTAGACCGGTACCGACAGCAGTTCCAGGCCGATGAACAGGCCGGCCAGGTTCTGCGCGCTGACCAGCACCAGGCCACCTGCGGCGGCCAGGAGGATCAGCAGGTACAGCTCTTCACGGTTGCCCGGGTAACCGCTGCTGCCGTCGCCCAGGTAGGCGTGGGCCAAGGTCACGCAGGCCAGGGTGGCCACCAGGATCAGGGCCATGTAGAGGCAGGCGAACTGGTCGATCTGCAACAGCGGCGTGACCGCGATGGGTGCCACTTTCAGCACCGGGAAGATCGACAGCAATGCCAGGTTCAGGCCCGCCACCGAGAGGAGGAAGGTCTGGGCGTGATTGCGACGCCAGGCGATCGCCAACATCACCACCACAAGGGTGGCGCTGGTGATCAACAGCGGCGCCAGGGCGATAAAGTGTTGAATCGTAAAGTCCATAGCGCTCTTACCGGGCCGAAGCGAGTTGAGTGAAGGCGGTGCTGAGCCATTGCTGCACGCCATGCATGGTGGCGGCAGAGGTATCGAGGAACGGTTGCGGGTACACGCCGATGTAGATCAGCAGTACCGCCAGTCCCAGCACCATGATCAGTTCGCGAGCATCCATGCCGTGCAGCACCGCATCCGACTTGGACGGGCCGAAGTAGGCACGGTGGATCATGATCAGCGAGTAGACCGAGCCGAACACCAGGCCGGAAGTGGCGATCGCGGTGATCCATGGAGCGCTGACGAAGGTACCGATCAGGATCAGGAACTCGCCGACGAAGTTGCCGGTGCCCGGCAGGCCCAGGGAGGCGGCTGCGAAGAACAGGCTGATGGCCGGCAGGTAGGCAATACGCGACCACAGGCCGCCCATTTCACGCATGTCGCGAGTATGGGTGCGCTCGTACAGCTGGCCGCTGAGGATGAACAGCGCGGCTGCCGAAACACCGTGGGCCAGCATCTGGATCACCGCGCCCTGCAGGGCTTGCTGGCTGCCGGAGTAGATGCCGATCAGCACGAAGCCCATGTGGGACACGCTGGAGAAGGCGATCAGGCGCTTGATGTCGGTCTGGGCGAAGGCCAGGAAGGCACCGTAGAAAATGCCGATCAGGCCCAGGGTCATGGCGATCGGTGCGAACTCCGCCGAAGCGTTGGGGAACAACGGCAGGGCGAAGCGCAGCAGGCCATAGGCCGCGGTCTTGAGCAGGATACCGGCCAGGTCCACGGAACCGGCGGTCGGTGCCTGGGCGTGAGCGTCAGGCAGCCAGGAGTGGAACGGCACCACCGGCAGCTTCACCGCGAAGGCGATGAAGAAGCCGAGCATCAGGATGTACTCGGTGGCGGTGGACATCTTGGTCTTCAGCAACTGGGCGTAATCGAAGGTGATCACCCCGGTGTTGTTGAAGTTGACCAGCACCAGGCCCAGGATCGCCACCAACATGATCAGGCCGGAAGCCTGGGTGAAGATGAAGAACTTGGTCGCCGCGTAGATCCGGGTCTTCTTGCCATCGGCCGAGCTATGACCCCAGAGCGCGATGAGGAAGTACATCGGCACCAGCATCATTTCCCAGAAGAAGAAGAACATGAACAGGTCCAGCGCCAGGAACACGCCGACAACGCCGCCCAGGATCCACATCAGGTTCAGGTGGAAGAAGCCCACGTGGCGCTCGATCTCTTTCCAGGAGCAGAGTACCGAGAGGATACCCAGCAGGCCGGTCAGCAGGATCATCAACAGCGACAGGCCGTCCAGGGCCAGGTGCACGTTGATGCCGAAGCGCTGGATCCACTGGTGCTTGAACTCGATGGCCCAAGTCGGATCGACGCCAGGCGCCGGAGCAAATGAATAGTTACCGTGGGCCCACAGCCAGAGGCCGAGGGCGAGTTCCAGGGTCATGGTCAACAGCGCAATCCAGCGGGGGAGGGTGGCGCCGAAGCGCTCACCCAGCCAGCACAGCAGGCCGCCGATGAAGGGGATCAGGATTAGCCAAGGCAGAATCATGACGGGCTCAATTCCTTTCGCAAGTTCGCAAGGTTCATATCAGACCGCTACCAGCACGACGGCGCCGATGACCAGCACGGCACCGGCAGCCATCGAGGCGGCGTACCAACGCAGTTGACCGGTTTCGGTACGGCTCAGGGAGTTGTGGCCCCCCTTGGCCATACGCGGGATCAAACCGATGGTCTGATCGAGCGGGTCCTTGCGCAGTACATGGCTGATCGCCAGGTATGGCTTGACGAACAGTTTGTCGTAGATCCAGTCGAAGCCCCAGGCGGCGAACCACCAGGCCGAGAGCAGACGCCCGATGCCGCTGTTGGCGATGGCAGTTACCACGCGACGCTTGCCAAGGAACAACAGGGCAGCCAGCAGGATACCGGCCAGGGCGATGGCGCCCGAGGCGATTTCCAGGCTGTGCTTGGCTTCGCCGCCAGCATGGCCGGCGCTCAGGGGCAGCACGCCGTGCAGGGGCGGAGTGATCATCGCGCCGATACCGGTGGACAGCACGATCAGCACCACCAGCGGCAGCCAGTGGGAAATGCCGTGGCCGGCGTGGGCTTCGGTCTTGGCTTCACCGTGGAAGGCGATGAAGATCAGGCGGAAGGTGTACAGCGAGGTCATGAACGCACCCACCAGGCCGGCATACAGCAGGCCCTGGTTGCCGCTGGCGAAGGCTTCCCAGAGGATCTCGTCCTTGGAGTAGAAACCGGCGGTAACCAGGGGCAGGGCCGCCAGGGCCGCGCCACCGACGATGAAGCTGGCGTAGGCCAGGGGCAGTTTCTTCCACAGGCCGCCCATCTTGAAGATGTTCTGCTCGTGGTGGCAGGCCACGATCACCGCACCGGAGGCCAGAAACAGCAGGGCCTTGAAGAAGGCGTGGGTCATCAGGTGGAAGATCGCGCCATCCCAGGCACCCACGCCCAGGGCCAGGAACATGTAGCCGATCTGGCTCATGGTCGAGTAGGCGAGGATGCGCTTGATGTCGGTCTGCACCAGCGCGGCGAAGCCGGCCAGTACCAGGGTCACGCCGCCGACCAGGCCCACCAGGTGCAGGATTTCCGGCGCCAGGGTGAACAGGCCGTGGGTACGGGCGATCAGGTAGACACCCGCGGTCACCATAGTCGCGGCGTGGATCAGTGCCGAAACCGGGGTCGGACCCGCCATCGCATCCGCCAACCAGGTCTGCAGCGGCAGCTGGGCCGATTTACCGACGGCGCCGCCGAGCAGCATCAGGGTGGCCAGGGTGATCCAGAAGTCACCGGCCTGGAACTTCTGCGGCGCGGCTACCAGCAGCTCCTGGACGTTCAGGGTGCCCAGTTGCTGGAACAGGATGAACAGGCCGATGGCCATGAACACGTCGCCGATACGGGTGACGATGAAGGCCTTGAGTGCGGCGTTACCGTTGTTGCGGTTGCTGTAGTAGAAACCGATCAACAGGTACGAGCACAGGCCCACGCCTTCCCAACCGAAGTAGATGAACAGCAGGTTATCGCCGAGGATCAGGAACAGCATGCTGGCGATGAACAGGTTGGTGTAGGAGAAGAACCGCGAGTAGCCGGCTTCGCCACGCATATACCAGGACGCGAACAGGTGGATCAGGAAGCCGACGCCGGTGACCACGCCGAGCATGGTCACCGACAGGCCGTCCAGGTACAGGGTGAAGTTCGGCGCGAAGCCGTCCACCGACATCCACTGCCACAGCAGCTGGCTGTACGCGCCGCCTGCTGGCGGGGCGACATTGAACTGCCAGATCACGTAGGCGGCGGTGGCGGCCGAGAGGCCTACCGAGCCTACGCCGATCAGCGCGGACAGGTTCTCCGAGAACCGCCCGCGGGAGAACGACAGCAGCAGGAAGCCGATCAGGGGGAAGACGAAAGTCAGGAAGAGAAGGTTCATCCGCGCATCTCACTGGCAGCATCGATGTCGAGAGTGTGGAAGCGGCGATACAGCTGCAGCAGGATCGCCAGGCCAATACTGGCCTCGGCGGCTGCCAGACTGATCACCAGGATGAACATCACTTGTCCATCCGGCTGCGCCCAGCGGGCGCCAGCGACGATGAAGGCCAGTGCCGAGGCGTTCATCATCACTTCCAGGCTCATCAACACGAAGAGGATGTTACGGCGGACCATCAGGCCGACCAGACCGAGGCAGAACAGGATGCCGGCAACCGCCAGCCCATGCTCGAGAGGGATAGTAGGCATTGTATTACTCCTTCGCCTCGTTGCGGCCCAAGTGGAACGCCGTGACGGCTGCGGCGAGCAGCAGCATCGAGGCGAGTTCGACCACCAGCAGGTAAGGACCGAACAGGCTGATGCCCACGGCCTTGGCGTCTACGGTGGTTTGACCGATGCCGGCACCGCTCTGGTGGCTGAACAGTACGTACAGCAGTTCGACCAGCAGCAGGGCAGCGAGGATCACCGGCCCGATCCAGATGCCCGGCTTGAGCCAGATACGCTCTTGCTGGACGGCAGCCGGGCCGAGGTTGAGCATCATCACCACGAATACGAACAGCACCATGATGGCGCCGGCGTAGGCGATCACTTCCAGGGCTCCGGCGAACGGCGCGCCGAGGCTGAAGAAGGTCATCGCCACGGCGATCAGCGAAATGATCAGGTAGAGCAGGGCGTGCACAGGGTTGGTATTGGTCACCACACGAAGCGTGGAGACCACCGCAACACCTGACGCGAAATAGAAAGCGAATTCCATCGTTCTTCCTTAAGGCAGCAAGCTCTTCACGTTGATCGGCTCGGCTTCGTTCTGCGCGGTGCCTTTGGGCTTACCGGCAATGGCCATACCTGCAACACGATAGAAGTTGTAATCAGGGTTCTTTCCGGGACCGGAGATCAGCAGATCTTCCTTCTCGTAAACCAGGTCCTGACGTTTGAACTCGGCCATCTCGAAATCCGGTGTCAGCTGGATCGCGGTGGTCGGACAGGCTTCCTCGCAGAGACCACAGAAAATGCAGCGCGAGAAGTTGATGCGGAAGAAGTCCGGGTACCAGCGACCGTCTTCGGTTTCAGCTTTTTGCAGCGAGATGCAGCCCACCGGGCAGGCCACCGCGCACAAGTTGCAGGCTACGCAGCGCTCTTCGCCGTCGGGATCGCGGGTCAGTACGATGCGACCACGGTAGCGGGGTGGCAGGTACACCGGCTCTTCCGGGTATTGCAGGGTGTCGCGCTTGCGAAAGCCATGGCCGAAGACCATGACCAGGCTGCGCAACTGGGTACCAGTACCCTTCACGATGTCGCCAATATATTTGAACATGGGTCAAATCCTCACTGGGCCGCAACGGCTGGCGCGTTGTAGAGCACGAGCGCAGCGGTCACCAGCAAATTGATCAGGGTCAGCGGCAGGCAGAACTTCCAGCTGAAGTCCATCACCTGGTCATAGCGTGGGCGCGGGATCGAGGCGCGCAGCAGGATGAACAGCATGATGAAGAACGCGGTTTTCAAAGCGAACCAGACGAAGGACAGTTGCGGCAGGATGCCGAACGGACCGTGCCAGCCACCGAAGAACAGGGTGACCAGCAGTGCCGAGATCAAGATGATGCCGATGTATTCGCCAACGAAGAACATGCCCCACTTCATGCCGGCATATTCAATGTGGTAACCGTCGGCCAGTTCCTGTTCCGCTTCGGGCTGGTCGAAGGGGTGACGGTGAGTCACGGCCACGCCTGCGATGAAGAAGGTACAGAAGCCGAAGAACTGCGGAATGATGAACCACAGGTTCTGCGCCTGGTACTCGACGATGTCGCGCATGTTGAACGAACCGACCTGGGCCACGATGCCCATCAGCGCCAGGCCCATGAACACTTCGTAGGACACGGTCTGGGCCGAGGCACGCAAGCTGCCCAGCAGGGCGAACTTGTTGTTGCTCGACCAGCCGGCGAACAGCACCGCGTAGACCGAAAGGCCGGCCATGGCGAAGAAGAACAGCAGGCCGATGTTCAGGTCCGCGACACCCCAGGTCGGGGTGATCGGGATGATCGCGAAGGCGATCAACAGGGCGCTCATGGCCACCACCGGTGCCAGGGTGAAGATCACCTTGTCGGCGAACGGCGGGGTCCAGTCTTCCTTGAAGAACATCTTCAGCATGTCGGCGGCGATCTGGAACATGCCGAACGGGCCAACGCGGTTCGGGCCGTAGCGGTCCTGCCACCAGCCCAGCAGGCGACGTTCGATGAAGCTCAGCAGCGCACCGGCGATCACCACCGCCAGCAGGATGACGATCGCCTTGACGACCGTGAGGATCACGTCGATCACTTCAGGGGTAAACCAACTCATTGCGCCGCCTCCTGCAGACCGTCAACGGAAAAGCCAGCGAACGCCGGAGGAATCCCGGCCAGGCCGACTGGCAGGGCTACCAGGCCGGCACCCAGCTCTTCGTTGATCCGCAGCGGCAGGCGCAGGGTCTGGCCGGCCAGGCTCACCGCGAGCATGGCGCCATCGTTGACGCCCAGGCGGTCGGCCTCGGACTTGGCCAGGGCCACGTAGGCGGCTGGAATGCGCTCTTGCACCGGAGCGGCCTTCGAGGAGTTCTCCTCGCTGCCGAACAGGTGGTAGAACGGCACGGCCTGCCAGGTGCCCTGGGCCGGGGAGAAGGCCTTCGGTGCGCTGGCGAACCAGCTCAGGCGATCGCCCTGGCTTTCGATCAGGCGGGTACCCGGGTCACCGGCGCGCAGGTGGCCGCCGACTTCGTCCTGGAACTTGTTCCAGGCTTGCGGCGAGTTCCAGCCCGGCGACCAGGCGAATGGCACTTGCGAGCGAGGCTCGGCGGAGCCCGAGTAACCTTCCATGGAGTAGGCGAAGGCGGTATCCGGGTCTTGCGGAGTACGCGGTTCGTGCACGCTCTGGTTGGCGCGCATGGCGGTCCGGCCGCTGTAGCGCAGGGGTTCGCGCGCCAGCTTCAGGCCCTTGATGCGGAACGCAGCGGACGGCGCGGCATCGACGATGCTGGCCAGTTGCGTGTTGCTCGCGGCGCAGGCAGCGGTCACTTGGTCCAGCTGGGTCCAGTCCACCGGCTTGTTCAGCAGGGTGCTGCGCAGGGCGTGCAGCCAGCGCCAGCCTTCGTGGACCATGATGCTGGCGTCCAGGTAGGTCGGGTCGAAGACCTGGAAGAAGCGCTGGGCGCGACCTTCCTGGCTGACCAGGGTGCCATCGCCTTCGGCGAAGCTCGCCGCGGACAGCACCAGGTGCGCGCGCTCCACGGTAGCGGTCTGCTGGTGGTCGGCCACGATCACCACCTTGGCGGCGCTCAGCGCGGCATCCACCTTGGCTGCGTCGGTGCGGGTGTACAGGTCGTTTTCCAGGACCACGATGGCGTCGGCACGGCCGTCGATCACCGCTTGCAGGGCCGCGTCCACCGATTCGCCACCGAGCATGGCCAGGCCGAGGCTGTTGGCCTCTGGCACCACCAGGCTGATGGAGCCGGCCTTGTCGCGCAGCTTCAGGGCCTTGGCGATGTTGGCCGCGGCCTCGATCAGTGCCTTGGAACCCAGGGAAGTGCCGGACACGATCAGCGGGCGCTTGGCTGCCAACAGGGCATCGGCGATGCGCTGGGCCAGTTCCTGGGCTTCGCGGTCCAGGCCTTCCACCGCCGGCGCGCTGGCGTCGATGGCGTGGGCCACGGCGAAACCGATGCGGGCCAGGTCGTCGGGAGCGGCGTGTACACACTCTTCGGCGACGTCGTCGAGGCGGGTTGCAGCCAGGCTGGCGATGAACAGCGGGTTCAGCGCGTGCTGGCCGATGTTCTTCACCGCAGCGTCGAGCCATGGCTGGACGCGCATGGCGTCGGCCATTTCCTCGGCCTTGCCCTTGACCGACTGGCGCAGGGCCAGGGCCATGCGGGCGGCGGTCTGGGTCAGGTCCTCGCCGAGGACGAACACCGCGTCGTGGTCTTCCACTTCACGCAGGTTGGGAATTGGCAGCGGGCTGTCCTTGAGCACTTGCATCGCCAGGCGGATGCGCTCCAGTTCGCTGGCTTCGATACCGGAATAGAAGTGCTCGGCGCCGACCAGTTCCAGCAACGCATAGTTGCTTTCCAGGCTGGCGCGTGGCGAGCCGATGCCAACGATGTTGCGTCCGCGCAGCAGGTCGGCAGCCTGGTCCAGGGCCTGGTCCAGGTTCAGCTGGGTGCCGTCGGCCAGGCGTGGCTGGCGAGGACGGTCCTTGCGATTGACATAGCCATAACCGAAGCGGCCACGGTCGCAGAGGAAGTACTGGTTGACCGAACCGTTGAAGCGGTTCTCGATGCGTCGCAGTTCACCGTAGCGCTCGCCGGGGCTGATGTTGCAGCCGCTGGAGCAGCCATGGCAGATGCTCGGCGAGAACTGCATGTCCCACTTGCGGTTGTAGCGCTCGGAGTGGGTCTTGTCGGTGAACACACCGGTCGGGCAGACCTCGGTGAGGTTGCCGGAGAATTCGCTTTCCAGCACGCCATCTTCGACGCGACCGAAGTACACGTTGTCGTGGGCGCCGTAGACACCCAGGTCGGTGCCGCCAGCGTAGTCCTTGTAGTAGCGCACGCAGCGATAGCAGGCGATGCAGCGGTTCATCTCGTGGGCGATGAACGGGCCGAGCTCCTGGTTCTGGTGGGTACGCTTGGTGAAACGGTAGCGGCGCTCGTTGTGGCCGGTCATTACCGTCATGTCCTGCAGGTGGCAGTGACCGCCTTCCTCGCACACCGGGCAGTCGTGCGGGTGGTTGGTCATCAGCCATTCGACGACGCTGGCGCGAAACGCCTTGGATTCCTCGTCTTCGATGGAGATCCAGGTGCCGTCGGAGGCAGGGGTCATGCAGGACATGACGATACGACCGCGGGTGTCGTTCTCGTCGGTGTACTGCTTGACCGCACACTGCCGGCAGGCGCCGACGCTACCGAGCGCCGGGTGCCAGCAGAAATAGGGGATGTCGAGGCCGAGTGACAGACAAGCCTGTAGCAGGTTGTCCGCACCGTTGACTTCGAGCGCTTTGCCGTCTACGTGGATAGTGGCCATGGTTCAAAGTTCTTCGTTGGCCCGCGTGAGCGGGCGTGGCTAATGGAAATCGGTGGGCCTGCGGCCCGCACCGAACGAGTCGGGCGGGCCGCGAGGCCGGCGGATGGCACGGACCATCCGCGATTCATCTTGTTATGCGCCGACCACGATCGGCCCGGCCTGGATTGGCTTGGCCAGGTTCGGGCGCAGGGCGTCGCCAGCACTTGCTGGAGCGACACCGGCCTCGAACTCGGACCGGAAATACTTGATGGCACTGCCCAATGGCTCGACGGCACCCGGTGCGTGAGCACAGAAGGTACGGCCTGGGCCGAGGAAGTTGACCAGACCCAGCAGGGTCTCGATGTCTTCGGCGCGGCCCTGGCCTTTTTCCAGGGCGCGCAGCATCTTCACGCTCCATGGCAGGCCGTCGCGGCATGGGGTGCACCAGCCGCACGACTCACGGGCGAAGAACTCTTCCATGTTGCGCAGCAGGGACACCATGTTGACGCTGTCGTCCACCGCCATGGCCAGGCCGGTACCCATACGGGTGCCGACCTTGGCAATGCCGCCGGCGTACATCTGCGCGTCGAGGTGCTCGGGCAGCAGGAAGCCGGTACCGGCGCCGCCTGGCTGCCAGCACTTGAGCTTGAAGCCATCGCGCATGCCGCCGGCGTAGTCTTCGAACAGCTCGCGGGCGGTGACGCCGAACGGCAGTTCCCACAGGCCCGGGTTCTTCACCTTGCCGGAGAAGCCCATCAGCTTGGTGCCGTGGTCTTCGCTGCCTTCGCGTGCCAGCGACTTGTACCAGTCGTTGCCGTTGGCGACGATGGCCGGCACGTTGCACAGGGTCTCGACGTTGTTCACGCACGTCGGCTTGCCCCACACGCCGACGGCGGCAGGGAAGGGCGGCTTGGAGCGTGGGTTGGCGCGACGGCCTTCCAGGGAGTTGATCAGTGCGGTTTCTTCACCGCAGATGTAGCGACCGGCACCGGTGTGCACGAACAGCTCGAAGTCAAAACCCGAGCCGAGGATATTCTTGCCCAGAAGGCCTGCGGCCTTGGCTTCCTCGATGGCACGGTTCAGGTGCTTGGCCGCGGTGGTGTACTCGCCACGCAGGAAGATGTAGCCGCGGTAGGCCTTCAGCGCACGGGCGCTGATCAGCATGCCTTCGACCAGCAGATGGGGCTGTTGCTCCATCAGCATGCGGTCCTTCCAGGTGTTGGGTTCCATTTCGTCCGCGTTGCACAGCAGGTAGCGGATGTTCATGGATTCGTCTTTGGGCATCAGGCCCCACTTCACGCCGGTGGGGAAGCCTGCGCCACCACGGCCCTTGAGGCCAGAGTCCTTGACGGCCTGGACGATATCGTCCTGGGACATCTGCGCCAGCGCCTTGCGGGCTGCGGCATAGCCGTTCTTGGACTCGTACTCGGCCAGCCAGACCGGCTCGCCATCGTCACGCAGGCGCCAGGTCAGCGGGTGGGTTTCGGCCGTGCGCGCGATGCGGTTGGCCGGGCCGAAGGAAGTAATGGTCATACGTAACCCTCCAGCAGCTTGGAGACGCCGGCAGGTTGCACGTCGCCAAAGGTATCGTCGTCGATCATCAGTGCCGGGGCCTTGTCGCAGTTGCCCAGGCAGCACACTGGCAGCAGGGTGAAGCGACCGTCGGCGGTGGTCTGGCCGAGGCCGATGCCCAGCTCGCTCTGGATCTGGCTGACCACCGACTCATGGCCGCCGATGTAGCAGACCATGCTGTCGCACACGCGAATGATGTGGCGGCCCACTGGCTGGCGGAAGATCTGGCTGTAGAAGGTGGCCACACCCTCGACGTCGCTGGCGGGGATGCCCAGCACTTCGCCGATGGCGTAGATGGCGCCGTCCGGCACCCAGCCACGTTCCTTCTGGACGATCTTCAGGGCCTCGATGGACGCCGCGCGCGGGTCCTCGTAGTGATGCATCTCGTGCTCGATGGCCGAGCGCTCGGTTTCGCTCAGGGCGAAACGGTCTGTCTGGATAAGCGTGCTGTTCATGCTTAGCGGTCCACGTCGGCCATAACGAAGTCGATACTACCCAGGTACGCGATCAAGTCCGCGACCATGCTGCCGCGGATCACCGAAGGGATCTGCTGCAGGTGCGCGTAGCTCGGAGTACGGATCCGGGTGCGGTAGCTCATGGTGCCGCCATCGCTCGTCAGGTAATAACTATTGATGCCCTTGGTCGCTTCGATCATCTGGAAGGATTCGTTGGCCGGCATCACCGGACCCCACGAAACTTGCAGGAAGTGCGTGATCAAGGTCTCGATGTGCTGCAGGGTGCGCTCTTTGGGTGGCGGCGTGGTCAGCGGGTGGTCCGCCTTGTACGGGCCTTCCGGCATGTTGCGCATGCACTGGTCGATGATGCGGATACTCTGGCGCATCTCTTCGACACGGACCATGCAGCGATCGTAGGCATCGCCGTTGTGGGCCAGTGGGACTTCGAACTCGAAGTTCTCGTAACCCGAGTACGGACGGGCCTTGCGCAGGTCGAAGTCGCAACCGGTGGAACGCAGGCCGGCACCGGTGGTGCCCCACTCCAGGGCTTCCTTGGTGTTATAGGCGGCGACACCGATGGTCCGACCCTTGAGGATGCTGTTCTGCAGGGCGGCCTTGGTGTATTCGTCGAGGCGCTTGGGCAACCAGTCGACGAACTCCTTGACCAGCTTGTCCCAGCCGCGCGGCAGGTCGTGGGCCACGCCGCCGATGCGATACCAGGCCGGATGCAGGCGGAAGCCGGTGATGGCCTCGATGACCTTGTAGGCGCGCTGGCGGTCGGTGAAGGTGAAGAACACCGGGGTCATGGCGCCCACGTCCTGGATGTAGGTACCCAGGAACAGCAGGTGGCTGGTGATCCGGAAGAACTCGGCCAGCATGATGCGGATGGTGTCGACCTTCTCCGGCACCTTGATGCCAGCCAGCTTCTCGACCGAGAGCACGTACGGCAGGTTGTTCATCACTCCGCCGAGGTAGTCGATGCGGTCGGTGTAGGGGATGAAGCTGTGCCAGGACTGGCGCTCGGCCATTTTCTCGGCGCCACGGTGGTGGTAGCCGATGTCCGGTACGCAGTCGACGATCTCTTCGCCGTCCAGCTGCAGGATGATGCGGAAGGCACCGTGGGCCGAAGGGTGGTTCGGGCCCAGGTTGAGGAACATATAGTCCTCGTTGGCCCCGGAGCGCTTCATGCCCCAGTCTTCAGGGCGGAAGCGGGCTGCTTCTTCTTCCAGCTGCTGTTTGGCCAGGTTCAGGCTGAACGGATCGAATTCGGTGGCACGGGCCGGGAAGTCCTTGCGCAGCGGGTGACCTTCCCAGGTCGGCGGCATCATGATCCGCGAGAGGTGAGGGTGGCCGGCGAAATCGATGCCGAACATGTCCCAGACTTCGCGCTCGTACCAGTTGGCGTTGGGCCAGATACTGGTCACGGATGGCAGGTTCAGGTCGCCCTCGGACAGGGCTACCTTGATCATCACGTCGCTGTTTCGCTCGATCGACAGCAGGTGGTAGAACACGCTGAAGTCGGCACTTGGCAGGCCCTGGCGCTTGGTGCGCAGGCGCTCGTCCACACCGTGCAGGTCATAGAGCATGACGTACGGCTTGGGCAGGTTGCGCAGGAAGGTCAGGACTTCGACGAGCTTGGAGCGCTCGACCCACAGCACCGGCATGCCGGTGCGGGTGGCCTGGGCGGTGAACGCCTCGGGGCCAAAACGGTTATTGAGTTCGACGACCACATCCTGGTCGTCAGCCTTATAAGGCGGGATGTACAGAGCACTGCCTGTAGTCATGGTTTTTTATCGCTTTCGGTCAACGTAAAGAGTGAAGCCAGTTTCGTTTCTTGGTTAAGAACAGATCTGGATCAGACTTCGTCAGGGCTGCGCAGGTTGGTGACCTGAATACGCTGTTCGCGGCGCTGTTCCTTCTGCGACGGCATTTCAGCGCGATATACGCCTTGGTCGCCGACGACCCAGGAAAGTGGGCGACGCTCCTGGCCAATGGATTCTTGCAAGAGCATCAAGCCCTGCAGGAATGCCTCGGGACGGGGCGGGCAGCCAGGTACGTAGACGTCCACGGGCAGGAACTTGTCCACCCCCTGAACTACAGAGTAGATGTCGTACATGCCACCGGAGTTGGCGCACGAACCCATGGAGATGACCCACTTGGGTTCGAGCATTTGCTCGTAGAGACGCTGGATGATCGGTGCCATCTTGATGAAGCAGGTACCGGCAATGACCATGAAGTCCGCCTGGCGTGGCGATGCCCGGATAACCTCGGCGCCGAAGCGCGCGATGTCATGGGGCGCCGTGAAGGCGGTGGTCATTTCCACGTAGCAGCAGGAGAGACCGAAGTTGTATGGCCACAGGGAGTTCTTGCGACCCCAGTTGACCGCGCCACTCAGCACGTCTTCCAGCTTGCCCATGAAGATGTTTTTGTGGACCTGATCCTCTAACGGATCGGCGACGGTTTCCCGCTGGCCGATTGGATACTGGTCGTTAGGAGCATCGGGGTCGATCCTGGTGAGATTGTATTGCATTGCCAAAGCCTCATTGTTTTAGCTTCGCCTGCCGCTTACGACGACCTTCCGGAGCCCAATCAAGAGCCCCCACCCGCCAAAGGTAGACAAGACCTGCCAACAGAATTGCTATGAAAACGAGAGCTTCGACGAATCCGGTCCAGCCGCTTTCGCGGACGGACACAGACCAGGCAAAGAGAAATAGGGCTTCGATATCGAAGATCACGAAGAGCATCGCGACCAGATAGAATTTGGCTGAGAGCCGCAAGCGGGCGCCACCTGTAGGTAGCATGCCGGACTCGAACGGTTCGTTTTTACTGCGGCCCCAGGCTTTTGACCCGAGGAGGCTGGAGAGGCCGAGCATGAAGGCGCATAGGCCGACAACACCCAGAAGGAAAATGGCAAAGCCCCAGTTGTGGGCCATGAGTCCTGTCGCTTCGGGCATGCTGGTAATCCTTAACAGAGAGCAAGAGTCTCTGAGCTTGATAAAGAAACAAAGCAGTGACGATATGTCGCAGTGCAATCAATCGCGCTGATTTTATGGCTAAACACCGGGCAAGTAAAATTTCTGAAGCGAAATTGTTTATCGTAATAAGGACATAGCTCGCCTTCGTAGCCCCGCAAGCCGCGGCCTGCGGGCATTAGCGGGAGTTTCGTTAATTATCTTTTGTTGTGGCTGTAACGAAAGTCGCAATATCTAAATGATAATCAATATTGTTTGGGTGCTGATTTAAACTGCTTTCCTCGAGGGGGTAGGAAAGTTGTTTGTTATATCCCTGTTACTGCAAGTAGCAGGGCCGCACCTTTTAGCCTGTTTCGCTGCAGTGGATACCGTCCTGGGTCAATGTTTTGCCAGTTTTTGTACGTTGGCTGCGTTGTGATTCGGGAGGTGAGGCAGGGGGGGTGATACCGGCCGTATCGCCCCGGCCGCTTCAGGATGGTAAAAAAAACGCCCCGAACCAGTCGGGGCGTCAGATTTACAGCAATGCAGTTGTTCTTACCGGGTCTGCATTGGCCGCTCGATCGGGGCGTGATGCCGGATCAGTGGAACTGCTCTTCTTCGGTGGAGCCGGTCAGGGCGGTTACCGAGGACTTGCCGCCCTGGATCACGGTGGTCATGTCGTCGAAGTAGCCGGTGCCCACTTCCTGCTGGTGCGCCACGAAGGTGTAGCCTTTGGAGGCGTCGGCGAATTCCTGCTCCTGCAGCTTCACGTAGGCGGTCATGTCGTTGCGGGCGTAGTCATGCGCCAGGTTGAACATGCCGTGCCACATGTTGTGGATGCCGGCCAGGGTGATGAACTGGTGCTTGTAGCCCATTGCCGACAGCTCGCGCTGGAACTTGGCGATGGTGGCGTCGTCCAGGTTCTTCTTCCAGTTGAAGGAAGGCGAGCAGTTGTACGACAGGATCTGGTCCGGGTATTCCTTCTTGATCGCTTCAGCGAAACGACGGGCTTCGTCCAGGTCCGGCTTGGCGGTTTCGCACCAGATCAGGTCGGCGTATGGCGCGTAGGCCAGGCCGCGGGCGATCGCCTGGTCGAGGCCGGCGCGTACTTTGTAGAAACCTTCCTGGGTGCGCTCGCCGACCACGAATGGCTGGTCGTATGGGTCGCAGTCGCTGGTCAGCAGGTCGGCGGCGTTGGCGTCGGTACGGGCCAGGATGATGGTCGGTACGCCGGCAACGTCGGCTGCCAGGCGGGCAGCGGTCAGCTTCTGTACGGCTTCCTGGGTTGGAACCAGTACCTTGCCGCCCATGTGGCCGCACTTCTTCACAGAAGCGAGCTGGTCTTCGAAGTGAACGCCGGCAGCGCCTGCCTCGATCATGTTCTTCATCAGCTCGTAGGCGTTCAGTACGCCGCCGAAACCGGCTTCGGCGTCAGCCACGATCGGTGCGAAGTAGTCGACGTAGCCTTCGTCGCCTGGGTTCTTGCCGGCTTTCCACTGGATCTGGTCGGCACGACGGAACGAGTTGTTGATGCGCTTGACCACGGTTGGAACCGAATCCACCGGGTACAGCGACTGGTCTGGGTACATGGACTCGGCCGAGTTGTTGTCGGCAGCCACTTGCCAGCCGGACAGGTAGATGGCCTGGATGCCAGCCTTGACCTGTTGCACGGCCTGGCCGCCGGTCAGGGCGCCCATGCAGTTGACGAAATCTTTTTCAGGGCGGAAGGATGGGTGGGCGCCCTTGGTCACCAGGTTCCACAGTTTTTCCGCGCCCATGCGGGCCAGGGTGTGCTCTGGCTGGACGGAACCACGCAGGCGAACGACATCGGCGGCGGTGTAGGTACGGGTCACGCCTTTCCAGCGCGGGTTTTCGGCCCAGTCTTTTTCGAGGGCTGCAATTTGCTGTTCGCGTGTCAGTGCCATGGAGATAAACCTCGTCGCATAGGTCTTGGTGGAAAATTCCTGCTCCGCCGATTACGCAGGTCCTGAAAAAGTGCGTAGAAGGCTGTTCGCTGACCAGAGGCTGGATGCTCAAGTCGGTCTGGCGCGATGGCGACGGGTGAACGATGGGCTCGAGGGGAAGTGAGCAGGTGGAGGCCAGCTGCAGGGTGCGTCCGGGCGTCGTGGGCCTTTATGCGATCCTTCAGTGTGTTGCCGATCTACCTAATTACGCTTCCGTCCCTCGGGACAACTTCGTTCCAGTCGCAATCTCGTCAAACGCGCCTTGTGGGCGGTACAGACACGAATCGGCTCAGGTGGGTGGGTTAGAGCAACGATCCGAAGGCCCTTGCCAGGGCCCCTGATTAGCGGGAGCGAGGCCATCATGCCCGCGGTTTTTTGGCTCGTCAAATGTTTTGTAGTGCTTTTTTTGAGGCACTACATCTTTGGTCTAATACGACTAATCAGTCAGTTTTCGGTGCCTTGGTCCAAGGTGTCGACCTTGACCCGCAAGGTCATGTCATCCCGGCCCTGGGTCGAGTAGCTGCGGCCCAGGCCCTGTTTGTCGGCCTGGGTCTGGCGATTGACGCCAGCCAGGGTGATCCACTCGCCCAGCCGTCCGCTGACCGTTGTGTCGGTACTTTGCACGTTCACTACATCGGGACGTTCCTGGCTCATGCGGTCACGGTTGGTGCTGATGCTCAGGTGCACGGTCTCGCCGGTGACGCTTGCTGTCACGTAGAAGCCTTGGGTGACGTTGCGATACTGGGTCTGGTTCTGCAGGCGGCCGTAGGAGTCCGTCTGGGTGGTGGTCAGGGGTATGCTCTGGCCGACCTGGATCAGTGCCGGCACGCCTTCGCTGGCCTGGACCTGCTGGATGCCGCCGTCACGGCTTTCGGTACTGCGGTTGATGATGCGAGCCTGCGGCGCACCGTTGACCGCGTAGCCCTGGTTGCCCTGGAAGTTGTTCTCGTTGGTGTCGACGGTGATCAGCAGGCGCCTGGCCGGGGTGTCGAGCTGGGCGATGAAGGCGCGCAGCTCGGCGATGCGGCCCGGCTCGGCGTTGACGATCAACTGGTTGCCGTAGGCGCTGACCTTGCCGTCCTTGCCGAGGAAGTTCTGTGCCACCGGCAGCAGGTCGGCGCTGGTGCGGTTGTTCAGGGGCACGATTTCGCTGGCGGCGAAGACCGAACAGCTGAAGGTCAGCAGCAGTGTCGTGAGCAGGGTGCGTAGGGACATATCCGTTATCTCCGCGAATAGCTGGCGTAAGGCCTTGAGTTTGACACTTTGTCGGCCCGGGGTGGGGCAAGTTGAATCCTGGACGGCAAAACGCCCCGCCATCCTGGTCCTGGCCTCGAGGCGCAGGGGGTGGCGGGGCGTCTGTTGCACGCTGGGGTGAGTGGGCTGTCAGGCGCCACGCACCATGTCGACGTGGGGGATGCCCGCTTCGAGGAATTCCTCGCTGACGATGGAGAAGCCCAGGCGCTCGTAGAATGGCGTGGCCTGGACCTGGGCGCTGAGCATCTGCTGCTTGAGGCCGCGTTTCTCGGCTTCATCGATGACGGCGCGCATCAGCGCGTCGCCGACTTTCAGGCCGCGCCAGTCCTTGAGTACCGAGACCCGGCCGACGTGGCCGTCGGGCAGCAGGCGCGCGGTGCCGATGGCGAAGTCGCCCTCGAAAGCCAGGAAGTGCACGGCGCCGTTATCGTCGGAATCCCACTCCAGCTCGGGTGGGACCGATTGTTCGGCAATGAATACCGCTTCACGAATGCGCCGGATCTCGGCGTTATCCTTTTGCCAGTCTGCGACACGTACGTGAATCTTATTCATCGGCAAATCCCAGGCTCCCTTGCTTGACCAGTTCGCACAGCAGGCCGCGCCCGTCGTCATCCGCCAGCCAGGGGCCGAGGTTGTCGATGTGCAGCGCATCGGCGGCGCAAATCATTTTCAACAGTTCGCGCAGTTTACCGGGAAGCAGCCGGCTTTGGCCGCTGGCAAACAGTAACAAGTCTTCATCCACCTCGGACCAGGCCAGGCGTGCGCTCGGGTTGCGAATCAACACCGCGCCCTGTTCCAGGCTGTCCAGCAGTTCGTCTTCTTCCATCGCTTCCGGGCCTGTCACCAGCTCCGGATAGCGCGGCTCGGTCATGAACTGGCCGAACCAGGTCAGCAGCAGGCGCTCATCGCCCATGTGTTCGGCCAGCAGTCCCTTGAGGCGGTCGAGGGCATCGTGCTGGATCTGGTGCGGATCGGCGACCGGTTGTGCGTCAGCGTCGGTATAGCGCTCTTCGTCTGGCAGGAACTGGCTGAGGAAGTCGGTGAAGTGGGTCAGCACTTCGGCGGCGCTCGGTGCGCGGAAGCCTACCGAGTAGGTCATGCAGTCGTTGACCGCGATGCCGTAGTGGGCCAGGCGTGGCGGCAGGTACAGCATGTCTCCGGGTTCCAGGACCCAGCTTTCGGTTTCTTCGAATTCGGCGAGGATGCGCAGGTCCGCGTGCTGCAGCAGCGGGCTTTGGGCGTCGCACATCTGGCCGATCTTCCAGTTGCGCTTGCCGTGGCCCTGCAGCAGGAACACGTCGTAGTTGTCGAAGTGCGGGCCGACGTTACCGCCAGGGGCGGCGAAGCTGATCATCACGTCGTCGATACGCCAGCTGGGCAGGAAGCGGAAATGTTCCAGCAGCTCGGCGACTTCCGGCACGAACTGATCCACCGCCTGCACCAGCAGGGTCCAGTCGCGCTCGGGCAGCTTGCTGAACTCGTCCTCGGCGAAGGGGCCGCGACGCAGCTCCCAGGGGCGCTCGCCGTTTTCGATTACCAGGCGCGACTCGACTTCTTCTTCCAGGGCCAGGCCGGCCAGTTCGTCGGCATCGATCGGGCTTTGGAAGTCAGGCATGGCCTGGCGCACCAGCAGCGGTTTCTTCTGCCAGTAGTCACGCAGGAATTCCCGCGCGGTGAGGCCGCCCAGAAGTTGCAGAGGAGTATCAGGATTCATGTGTAACCTATTGAAAAAATGTATTTTTCTAGCAGGAATAAAAACGCCCGGCGCGGCCGGGCGTCAGAAGGTCAGGCCGCGCGTCAGATGCGTTTTGCCTGGGCCGCGGCGTTGCCGATGTAGCTGGCCGGGGTGAGCTGCTTCAGCTCGGCCTTGGCGGCCGCTGGCATGTCCAGCCCGTCGATGAAAGTCTGCAGCGCTTCTGGGCTGATGCCCTTGCCGCGTGTCAGTTCCTTGAGTTTTTCGTACGGGTTTTCGATGTTGTAGCGACGCATCACGGTCTGGATCGGCTCGGCCAGTACTTCCCAGCAGGCGTCCAGGTCGTCGGCGATCTTCTGGGCGTTGAGCTCCAGCTTGCCGATGCCCTTGAGGCTGGCTTCGTAGGCGATCACGCTGTGGGCGAAGCCGACGCCCAGATTGCGCAGCACGGTGGAGTCGGTCAGGTCGCGCTGCCAGCGGGAAATCGGCAGTTTGCTGGCCAGGTGCTGGAACAGTGCGTTGGCGATGCCCAGATTGCCTTCGGAGTTCTCGAAGTCGATCGGGTTGACCTTGTGCGGCATGGTCGAGGAGCCGATTTCGCCGGCAATGGTCTTCTGCTTGAAGTAGCCCAGGGAAATGTAGCCCCAGATATCCCGGTCGAAGTCGATCAGGATGGTGTTGAAGCGGGCGATGGCGTCGAACAGCTCGGCGATGTAGTCATGCGGCTCGATCTGCGTGGTGTAGGGGTTGAAGGCCAGGCCCAGCTCATCTTCGATGAAGGCGCGGGCGTTGGCTTCCCAGTCGATGTCCGAGTAGGCCGACAGGTGGGCGTTGTAGTTGCCCACGGCGCCGTTGATCTTGCCCAGCAGCGGTACGGCGGCAACCTGGGCGACCTGGCGCTCCAGGCGGTACACCACGTTGGCCAGCTCCTTGCCCAGGGTGGTCGGGGAGGCTGGCTGGCCGTGGGTGCGCGAGAGCATCGGCACGTCGGCGAAGCGGTGGGCCAGTTCGCGGATCGACTCGGCGATCTGGCGCATCAGTGGCAGCAGCACGCTGTCGCGGCCTTCGCGCAGCATCAGGGCGTGGGACAGGTTGTTGATGTCCTCGCTGGTGCAGGCGAAGTGGATGAATTCGCTGACCTTGGCCAGCTCAGGGAGCTTGGCGGCTTGCTCCTTGAGCAGGTATTCGATGGCCTTGACGTCGTGGTTGGTGGTGCGCTCGATTTCCTTGACGCGCTCGGCGTGCTCGAGGGCGAAGTCGTCGGCCAGGCTGTTGAGCAGGGCGTTGGCGTCGGCGGAGAAGGCCGGCACTTCAGCGATTTGCGGGTGGGCGGCCAGGCGCTGGAGCCAGCGCACCTCGACCAGGGCGCGGAAACGGATCAGGCCGTATTCGCTGAAAATGGGCCGCAGGGCCTGGGTTTTGCCGGCGTAGCGGCCGTCAACAGGGGAAACCGCAGTGAGCGAAGAGAGCTGCATGGGGTGTTCTCGGACAGTCGGGCAACGAAATGGGGCGCGTATCATACATGAAAATATCCGCCGGTCCGTTGCCAACTGACCAGCGTCTTACGCGCAGCTCTTGAAAAAAACGCTTGGGCGAGCGCAGCTCAGTGGCTGCGCATCAGGGGGTAGAGTTCTTTGAGCAGTTTGCGCCGGCTCAGTACCAGCTGCCAGCGATGGCCGCCCAACTGCCGCCACAGGCGTGCCGAGCGGATACCGGCCAGGAGCAGGGCGCGGATCTTCGAGGCGTTGCTCGGCTGCTGCAGGTTGCGCATGTCGCCATGGACCTGGATGCGCTGGCGCAGGGTGCTCAGGGTGTCCTGGTACAGCCCGCCGCAAGCGGCGATCACGTTTTCATGGGCTGGGCCGAAGTGCTCCACCTGGGACTGGATCTGCGGCAGGCGCTTGCCGATGGTATCGAGCATGTCGCCACGCTTGGCCAACTGGCGTTCCAGGCCGAGCATCGACAGGGCGTAGCGCAACGGCTCGCGTTGCAGCGAGCTGGGGTCGCGCTCCAGGGCACCGATCAGGGCTCGGTAGCCTTCACGCAGGTTCAGATCGTCGCCGCCATAGACTTCCAGGGTGTCCTTGGGGTCGCGGATCAGCAGGCTGCCGAGCATGCAGCTCAGGGCGGCTTCGCTGACTTGGCCGGTCTTGGCGATCCGGTCCACCAGTACCGCGGCCAGGAACACCCCGCCCAGTGCCGTCAATTGCTCCTGGATCGGGCTCATGGGCGCTGGTCCTTGCTGGTCCAGGGCTCGGCGACTTCGATGACGCCGCCGCCGAGGCAGATTTCACCGTCATAGAACACCACGGACTGGCCGGGGGTCACGGCGCGTTGCGGGTCGTCGAAGGTCGCGCGGTAGCCGTTGGCGGTCTTTTCCAGGGTGCAGGGCTGGTCGCCCTGGCGGTAGCGTACCTTGGCGGTCAGGCGCCGAGGCTGGCTGAGATCGACGGGGTTGACCCAATAGATCTCCGAGGCCAGCAGGGCACGAGAGAACAGCCAGGGGTGGTCATTGCCCTGGCCGACGATCAGCTCGTTGTGCTCCAGGTCCTTGGCCAGCACGTACCACGGCTCGTCGCCAGCATCCTTCAGGCCGCCGATGCCCAGGCCCTGGCGCTGGCCGATGGTGTGGTACATCAGGCCGTGATGGCGGCCGATGACTTCGCCCTCGGTGGTCCTGATCTCGCCGGGCTGGGCCGGCAGGTACTGCTTGAGGAAGTCGCTGAAGCGTCGTTCACCGATGAAGCAGATGCCGGTGGAGTCCTTTTTCTTGGCGGTGGCCAGGTCATGTTTCTCGGCAATGGCGCGTACTTCGGGTTTTTCCAGTTCGCCCACCGGGAACAGGGTCTTGGCGATCTGCTCGCCGCCCACTGCATGCAGGAAGTAGCTCTGGTCCTTGTTCGGGTCCAGGCCCTTGAGCAATTCGGTGCGGCCGTCGATATCACGGCGACGCACATAGTGGCCGGTGGCGATCAGGTCGGCGCCGAGCATCATGGCGTAGTCCAGGAACGCCTTGAACTTGATTTCCCGGTTGCACAGGATGTCCGGGTTCGGCGTGCGGCCAGCCTTGTACTCCTCCAGGAAGTGCTCGAACACGTTGTCCCAGTACTCGGCGGCGAAGTTGGCGGTGTGCAGCTTGATGCCCAGCTTGTCGCAGACGGCCTGGGCGTCGGCCAGGTCGTCCATGGCGGTGCAGTATTCGGTTCCGTCGTCTTCCTCCCAGTTCTTCATGAACAGGCCTTCCACCTGGTAACCCTGCTCCATCAGCAGGAGGGCGGAAACGGAAGAATCCACGCCGCCGGACATGCCGACAATGACGCGCTTCTTTTGGGTGTCAGAAGGGGCTGGATCACGCATAGGAATTCAACGGGTGTCTGGAAAAAGGACGGGATTCTAACAGGCTGACGCCTGCAAGGGGGAAACTGCGATCAAAGCGACGGACGGATCAGTGCCAGGCTGTGGGGTTGGCCAGCCAGGTAATCGTCCAGGCACTGCAGGACCAACTCGCTGCGCCACTGAGGGCGCTGCTCCAGCAATTGCTCGCGGGTCAGCCAGCGTGGGCCGATGATGCCGTGGTCCAGTGGGTAGTCGGGATGGTGGCGCAGCGGCCTGGCGGCGAAGCACACGCGCTGGTAGGTCACGCCGTTGCTGGGGGCGGTGTAGAGGTAGATGCCCACTACGCCGGTCAATTCCACGTCCCAGCCGGTTTCTTCAAGGGTTTCGCGCACGGCTGCCTGCAGCAGGCTTTCATTCGCGTCCAGGTGCCCGGCGGGCTGGTTGAGGACCGCCTGTTCGCCCTGGAACTCCTCGACGAACAGGAAGCGTCCCTGGTCCTCGACGATAGTGGCGACGGTGATATGGGGTTGCCATTCCATGGGTAGGGCTCTGTCTTGAGTGGGGTGATCATCATAAAACGAACACCCGTGCCTGTAGGAGCGAAGCTTGCTCGCGATGAAGGTCGCGCGTTGCGCCTGGCCCATCGCGGCCCCTTGTCGCGAGCAAGTTTCGCTCCTGGAAGAATGGTGTTGTACAGAAAGCACAAACCCCGGCACGGGGCCGGGGTTTGCGTTACAGCGGTATGGCTTAAGCCAGCGCAGCGATAGCCGCGTTGAGGGTAGCGCTCGGGCGCATGGCCTTGCTCACCAGCTCAGGGTTGGCTGCGTAGTAGCCGCCGATGTCCACTGGCTTGCCTTGTACGCCGTTGAGCTCGGCGACGATGGTCGCTTCGTTCTCGGTCAGGGCCTTGGCCAGGGGAGCGAACTGCGCTTGCAGTGCTGCGTCCTCGGTCTGGGCTGCCAGGGCCTGGGCCCAGTACAGCGCCAGGTAGAAGTGGCTGCCGCGGTTGTCGATGTTGCCGACTTTGCGCGATGGCGACTTGTTGTTGTCCAGGAACTGGCCGGTGGCCTGGTCCAGGGTCTTGGCCAGGACCAGGGCCTTGGCGTTGTCGTAGGTGTTGCCCAGGTGTTCCAGGGAGGCGGCCAGGGCCAGGAACTCACCCAGGGAGTCCCAGCGCAGGAAGTTCTCTTCCAGCAGCTGTTGCACGTGCTTCGGAGCGGAACCGCCGGCACCGGTCTCGAACAGGCCGCCACCGTTCATCAGCGGCACGATCGACAGCATCTTGGCGCTGGTGCCCAGTTCCATGATCGGGAACAGGTCGGTCAGGTAGTCACGCAGTACGTTACCGGTCACCGAGATGGTGTCCTTGCCGTCGCGGGTGCGGGCCAGGGTGAATTTCATGGCTTCGACCGGCGACATGATGCGGATGTCCAGGTCGCTGGTGTCGTGGTCCTTCAGGTAGGTCTGGACCTTCTCGATCATCACGCCGTCGTGGGCGCGCATCGGGTCGAGCCAGAAGATCGCCGGGGTGCTGCTGGCACGGGCGCGGTTGACGGCCAGCTTGACCCAGTCCTGGATCGGCGCGTCCTTGGTCTGGCACATGCGGAAGATATCGCCGGCCTCGACTTTCTGTTCCAGCAGCAGGTTGCCCTTGCTGTCGGTAACGCGTACCACGCCGTCGGCCTTGATCTGGAAGGTCTTGTCGTGGGAGCCGTACTCTTCGGCTTTTTTCGCCATCAGGCCAACGTTCGGCACGCTGCCCATGGTGGTCGGATCGAAGGCGCCATTGGCCTTGCAGTCTTCGATCACGGCCTGGTAGATGGTGGCGTAGCAGCGATCCGGAATCACCGCCTTGGTGTCGTGCAGCTGGCCATCGGTGCCCCACATCTTGCCGGAGTCACGGATCATGGCCGGCATCGAGGCGTCGACGATCACGTCGCTCGGCACGTGCAGGTTGGTGATGCCCTTGTCGGAGTTGACCATGGCCAGGGCAGGGCGAGCGGCGTAGACGGCCTGGATGTCAGCCTCGATCGCAGCTTGCTGCTCGGCTGGCAGGGCCTTGATGCGGGCGTACAGGTCGCCGATGCCGTTGTTCAGGTTGAAGCCGATTTCCTGCAGCACCTGGGCATGCTTGGCCAGGGCGTCCTGGTAGAACTCGGCAACGATCTGGCCGAACATGATCGGGTCGGAGACCTTCATCATGGTGGCTTTCAGGTGGACCGACAGCAGTACGCCCTGTGCCTTGGCGTCTTCGATTTCGGCGGCGATGAAGGCGCGCAGGGCCTTCTTGCTCATTACGGCGCAGTCGAGGATCTCACCGGCTTGTACGCTGGTCTTTTCCTTCAGGACGGTGGCGGTGCCGTCCTGGGTGATCAACTCGATCTTGACGCTATCTGCGGCTTCGATCAGTGCGGCCTTCTCGCTGCCGTAGAAGTCGCCGCTGCTCATGTGGGCCACGTGGGACTTGGAGTCCTGGGCCCAGCTGCCCATCTTGTGCGGGTGCTTGCGTGCGTAGTTCTTGACCGACAGCGGAGCGCGGCGGTCGGAGTTGCCTTCACGCAGGACCGGGTTCACGGCGCTGCCCTTGACCTTGTCGTAACGGGCCTTGGCGTCTTTCTCGGCGTCGGTGGTGGCGTTTTCCGGGTAGTCCGGCAGGGCGTAGCCCTGGGCTTGCAGCTCCTTGATCGCGGCCTGCAGCTGCGGTACCGAGGCGCTGATGTTCGGCAGCTTGATGATGTTGGCTTGCGGGGTGACCGCCAGCTCGCCCAGTTCGGCGAGGTGGTCCGGCACGGCTTTGCTGCCCAACTGCTCGGGGAAGCTGGCGAGGATGCGCCCGGCCAGGGAGATGTCGCGGGTTTCCACGGCGATATCAGCCGAAGCGGTGAAGGCTTCTACGATAGGCAGCAGGGAATAGGTGGCGAGGGCGGGTGCTTCGTCGGTGAAGGTGTAGATGATCTTCGAGCGGGTGGGCATATTCGGATTAACTCTCTTCTTTGCTAAAGCGTGCGCAGAAACTCGAGGTGCGCCGGGTAAAGCGCTTTCGTTCAAAGGTCATCCATGAGCCGAATGTCGAGGTTTCTTCGCGGTGATGTTGGGTGCATCAGTCGAGCGTCAAGCGGGTGGGTTGCGGTAACAACCCGGCTTCGTGCGGCCAGTCTCGGCTAGTCTTTTTCCGGTTGCAGAGCGTTCGGCCGTCGTGACTCTGTGGTCAGCGGCGGCATTATACATAGGTGGCTAGCAAAACGCCGGTGCTTCATATGCATGGGCGCTCGTCCATTGGTCTAAAGGTCGCAGGCAAGGTGGCGGCGTAGAGTCGTCGCCAGTGCTCGAGTTTGGCACTTTTCCCTTTGCTTTCAGGCTTGTAGGCCGCGAATTGCAACGCTTTCACGGCATCCGGGTGGAACATGAGGTTCCCGTCCAGATACAACTGGGTTACGCTCGAATGCAGCCAGATGTTCAATCCACACAACGGAGTTCAGCATGGGATACAAGAAGATTCAGGTTCCAGCAGTCGGCGACAAAATCACCGTCAATGCAGACCATTCTCTCAATGTTCCTAACAACCCGATTATCCCTTTCATCGAAGGCGACGGTATTGGTGTTGATATCAGCCCGGTCATGATCAAGGTTGTCGATGCTGCAGTGAAAAAAGCCTACGGCGGCGAACGCAAGATTTCCTGGATGGAAGTGTATGCCGGGGAAAAAGCGACTCAAGTGTACGACCAGGACACCTGGCTTCCCCAGGAAACCCTGGACGCGGTGAAGGATTACGTGGTTTCCATCAAGGGCCCGCTGACCACTCCGGTCGGTGGCGGCATCCGCTCCCTGAACGTGGCGCTGCGCCAGCAACTGGACCTGTATGTGTGCCTGCGTCCGGTGCGCTGGTTCGAAGGCGTGCCCAGCCCGGTGAAGAAGCCTGGCGATGTGGACATGACCATCTTCCGCGAGAACTCCGAGGACATCTACGCCGGTATCGAGTGGAAAGCCGGTTCGGCAGAAGCCACCAAGGTGATCAAGTTCCTCAAAGAGGAAATGGGCGTCACCAAGATCCGTTTCGATGAAAACTGCGGCATCGGCGTCAAGCCGGTCTCCCTGCAGGGCACCAAGCGACTGGCGCGCAAGGCGCTGCAATACGTGGTGGATAACGATCGTGACTCGTTGACCATCGTGCACAAGGGCAACATCATGAAGTTCACCGAAGGTGCCTTCAAGGAGTGGGCCTATGAAGTGGCGGCCGAGGAGTTCGGCGCGACCCTGCTGGACGGTGGCCCGTGGATGCAGTTCAAGAACCCGAAAACCGGCAAGAACGTCATCGTCAAGGATGCCATCGCCGACGCCATGCTCCAGCAGATCCTGCTGCGCCCGGCCGAATACGATGTGATCGCCACCCTCAACCTCAACGGTGACTACCTGTCCGACGCCCTGGCGGCGGAAGTCGGTGGCATCGGTATCGCTCCAGGCGCCAACCTGTCCGACACCGTGGCCATGTTCGAAGCCACCCACGGTACTGCGCCCAAATATGCCGGCAAGGACCAGGTCAACCCGGGCTCGCTGATCCTCTCGGCCGAGATGATGCTGCGCCACATGGGCTGGACCGAAGCGGCGGACCTGATCATCAAGGGCACCAACGGCGCGATCTCGGCCAAGACCGTGACCTATGACTTCGAGCGCCTGATGGACGGTGCGACCCTGCTGTCTTCCTCGGCCTTCGGTGATGCGCTGATCTCGCACATGTAAGCCACGCTGCGAGCAAAACGAACCGGCCGATTCAATCCCTTGAATCGGCCGGTTTTTTTATGACTGGATGTTGGGTAAATCAGCTCAAGGCGCTTTCGTGCTGGGCCTCGGCGGCAAGGATTTCTCCGGGCGCCTTCAAGGAGCTTATCTTGACCGCATGCAGCCCCTTGGGTCCTTGGATGATCTCGAAGCTCACGGCCTGCCCGGCTTTCAAGGTCTTGTAGCCATCCATTTCGATGGCCGAGTAGTGGGCGAAGAGATCGTCGCTCTTGCCCTCCTCATTAATAAAGCCGTAACCCTTGGCATTGTTGAACCACTTGACCTTACCGCTAGCCATACTCATATCCCTCTGCAACAGACTCCATCACTGGAGTATCATCCAGTTCATCCACCGCCAAACTTGGTAAAAAGGTTGACGCCGTGGACGTTTATTACCCAATGTGGGCCCTATTGGTTGTAACACCGTTTTGCCGATAGTCAAGGTGACCCGGCGGTCGGAGTTGAATTCCCCCCAGGGCGCCCCCACCACTGTATTTGCACAACTGACGAACCTTCTTTCCATGCATGCAATCAGCCAGATTCGACTAACATTCAATCAGGATCGCCCGGACTTGCACGACGACGATTCCGCTGGCTTGGCGGTACAGGAGGCCAAGCCTGCGCTTCAGGCGCCGCCGATGTACAAGGTGGTTTTGTTCAACGATGACTACACCCCGATGGATTTCGTCGTCGAAGTGCTCGAGATGTTTTTTAACCTGAATCGCGAGCTGGCGACCAAGGTCATGCTGGCCGTCCATACCGAAGGACGGGCAGTGTGTGGATTGTTTACCCGCGACATCGCCGAGACCAAGGCCATGCAGGTCAACCAGTACGCCAGGGAAAGCCAGCATCCGCTACTCTGTGAAATCGAGAAGGACGGTTAACGCCGACCACTTGGGTATGAGGTGAAGCTATGTTAAACCGCGAGCTCGAAGTCACCCTCAATCTCGCCTTCAAGGAGGCCCGTTCGAAGCGTCATGAGTTCATGACCGTCGAGCACCTCCTGTTGGCTCTATTGGATAATGAGGCCGCTGCCACTGTTCTCCGTGCCTGCGGAGCGAACCTCGACAAGCTCAAGCATGACCTGCAGGAGTTCATCGACTCCACTACGCCATTGATTCCTGTACACGATGAAGATCGCGAGACTCAGCCAACCCTGGGTTTCCAGCGGGTGCTGCAGCGCGCGGTATTTCATGTGCAGAGTTCGGGCAAGCGTGAAGTTACCGGTGCCAACGTACTGGTAGCGATCTTCAGCGAGCAGGAGAGCCAGGCAGTGTTCCTGCTCAAGCAGCAGAGCGTTGCCCGCATCGACGTGGTCAACTATATCGCCCATGGCATCTCCAAGGTGCCCGGGCATGGCGACCATTCCGAGGGTGAGCAGGAAATGCAGGACGAGGAGGGTGGGGAGCCGTCTTCTTCGGGCAATCCTCTGGATGCCTATGCCAGCAATCTCAATGAACTGGCCCGTCAGGGGCGCATCGACCCGTTGGTTGGGCGCGAGCATGAGGTCGAGCGCGTGGCGCAGATCCTGGCTCGCCGGCGCAAGAACAACCCGCTGCTGGTGGGCGAGGCAGGGGTGGGCAAGACCGCGATTGCCGAAGGCCTGGCCAAGCGTATCGTCGACAATCAGGTGCCAGACCTGCTGATCAACAGCGTGGTGTATTCCCTGGATCTGGGCGCCCTGCTCGCAGGTACCAAGTACCGTGGCGACTTCGAGAAGCGCTTCAAGGCGCTTCTGGGCGAGCTGAAGAAGCGTCCGCAGGCGATCCTGTTCATCGACGAGATTCATACCATCATCGGTGCCGGTGCGGCGTCCGGTGGGGTGATGGACGCCTCCAACCTGCTCAAGCCGCTGCTTTCTTCCGGTGACATCCGTTGCATCGGCTCGACCACTTTCCAGGAATTCCGTGGGATTTTCGAGAAAGATCGGGCCCTGGCCCGGCGCTTCCAGAAGGTCGACGTCACCGAGCCTTCGGTCGAGGACACCATCGGTATCCTGCGCGGGCTCAAGGCGCGCTTCGAGCAGCACCACGGCATCGAATACAGTGACGAAGCCTTGCGTGCCGCGGCGGAATTGGCCTCGCGCTATATCAATGACCGGCATATGCCTGACAAGGCCATCGACGTCATCGACGAAGCGGGCGCCTTCCAGCGCCTGCAGCCGGCCGAGAAACGCGTCAAGCGCATCGAAGTGGCGCAGGTCGAAGATATTGTGGCGAAGATTGCCCGTATTCCGCCGAAGCATGTCACCAGTTCCGACAAGGAACTGCTGCGCAACCTCGAGCGTGACCTCAAGCTGACGGTGTTCGGCCAGGATGCGGCGATCGACTCGTTGGCTACCGCCATCAAGCTGTCCCGTGCGGGCCTGAAGTCGCCGGACAAGCCGGTCGGTTCCTTCCTGTTCGCCGGCCCTACCGGTGTCGGCAAGACCGAAGCGGCGCGGCAACTGGCCAAGGCCATGGGGATCGAGCTGGTGCGCTTCGACATGTCCGAGTACATGGAGCGGCATACCGTTTCGCGCCTGATCGGTGCGCCTCCCGGTTATGTCGGTTTCGACCAGGGCGGACTGCTGACCGAGGCGATCACCAAGCAACCGCACTGCGTGCTGCTGCTCGATGAAATCGAGAAGGCCCATCCGGAAGTCTTCAACCTGCTCCTGCAGGTGATGGATCACGGAACCCTGACCGACAACAACGGGCGCAAGGCGGATTTCCGCAACGTGATCATCATCATGACCACCAACGCCGGTGCTGAAACCGCGGCGCGAGCCTCCATCGGTTTCACTCATCAGGATCACTCTTCCGATGCCATGGAAGTGATCAAGAAGAGCTTCACGCCGGAGTTCCGCAACCGCCTGGATACCATCATCCAGTTCGGTCGCTTGAGCCATGAAGTGATCAAGAGCGTGGTGGACAAGTTCCTTACCGAGCTTCAGGCGCAGTTGGAAGACAAGCGCGTGCAGCTGGAAGTGACCGATGCCGCCCGCAGTTGGCTGGCCGCCGGTGGCTACGATGTAGCCATGGGGGCGCGTCCGATGGCGCGCCTGATCCAGGACAAGATCAAGCGCCCGTTGGCCGAAGAGATCCTGTTCGGCGAGTTGTCCGACCATGGCGGTGTGGTGCACATCGACATCAAGGATGGCGAGTTGACCTTCGATTTCGAGACCACGGCGGAAATGGCCTGATAGAGCTCGTCTCGTAGAAATGCCAAAGGCACCGCAAGGTGCCTTTGTGCTATCTGGAGAATGGATGTTGAAACCTGCAGGCAGGTTTTTCAGGCGCCAACAAAAACGCCCGGCTTGGCCGGGCGTCTTGTATTGACTTGCTTAGCGAGCGCGGTAAGTGATACGCCCTTTGCTCAAGTCATAGGGCGTCAGCTCGACGCGCACCTTGTCACCGGTAAGAATACGAATGTAGTTCTTGCGCATCTTGCCGGAGATGTGCGCGGTTACGACGTGCCCATTTTCCAACTCCACGCGAAACATGGTGTTGGGCAGGGTGTCGACGACAGTGCCTTCCATTTCGAAGCTGTCTTCTTTCGACATGCAGTAAAGCCCTCGGTGTCCAGTTAATGGCCCGGTGCAACTGCGCCAGGCAAAAGCGGCGTGCATTGTGCCCGAAAAGTGGGGTTCAAGCCAAGACCTTCTAGTTCAGGAGCACCCAGCGCTGGTTGATCAGAAGCTCGATGGGGCGGTATTGAGTCTTGTAATTCATCTTTTTGCAGTTCTTGATCCAATAGCCGAGATAGACCGCGTCAAGGCCCAGGCGCAGGCTTTCGCCGATCTGCCAGAGGATCGCGTAGCGCCCGAGGCTGCGGCGTTCTTCGTCGGGTTCATAGAAGGTGTAGACCGCCGACAGGCCGTTGGGCAGCAGATCGGTGACGGCTACGGCCAGCAAGCGGCCTTCGAGGCGAAACTCATAGAAGCGCGAGAAAGGCAGGTCGCGGACCAGGAAAGTCGAGAATTGATCGCGACTGGGGGGGAACATGTCGCCATCGGCGTGGCGTTGCTCGATGTAGCGCTGGTACAGGTCGAAATATTCTTCGCTGAAACTGGGTTTGGCCGCTTGCACGGTCAGGTCGCTGTTGCGCTTGAGGATGCGTTTTTGCTGGCGATTGGGCAGGAACTGCGCTGCCGGGATGCGCGCCGGTACACAAGCGTTGCAGTTTTGGCAATGGGGCCGGTACAGATGATCACCGCTGCGGCGAAAGCCCATTTCCGACAGATCCGCATAGACATGCACATCCATGGGCTGGCTGGGATCGAGGAACAGGGTAGTGGCCTGTTCGCCGGGCAGGTAGCTGCAAGAATGGGGTTGAGTGGCATAAAACTTCAGGCGCGCCAACTCGGTCATGAGTCAACCCTCGGGATAAGCTTTGGCTCTAAGTGTAAGCCACCCCCGCCAAACCCGCCTAGGAAACCCATGTGGCGCGGCTCGGCTGGTCCAGGTGACGTTGCAGGTAATCGGAAAATTCCCTGCGGGTGATGGCACGGGCACCCAGGCTATGCAGATGGTCGGTGGGCATCTGGCAGTCGATCAGGACGAAACCCCAGTCCTTCAGTCGCTCCACCAGTGTGGCGAAGCCGAACTTCGATGCATTGTCGGCGCGGCTGAACATCGATTCGCCGAAGAACAGCTGTCCCATGGCCAGTCCGTAAAGCCCGCCCACCAGTACTCCCTGGTCCCAGACCTCCACCGAATGGGCGTGGCCACGCTGATGCAGTTGCAGGTAGGCGTTCTGCATCGCCTCGCTGATCCAGGTGCCATCGGCATAGGTTCGGGGCGCGGCGCAGGCGCTGATGACCGCGGCGAAGTCTTGGTCGAACGTGACCTGGTAGCGCTGTTGGCGCAGGAGCTTGGCCAGGCTGCGGGATACATGCAGTTCGTTCGGAAACAATACGGTGCGCGGATCCGGCGACCACCAGAGGATTGGCTGGCCCTCGGAAAACCAGGGAAAGCAGCCGTGGCGGTAGGCCTGGACCAGGCGCTCGGCCGACAGGTCGCCCCCTGCAGCCAACAGGCCGTTGGGCTCGCGCATGGCTTTTTCCAGGGGGGGGAAATCAAGATTGTTGCGTTGTAACCAGGTCAGCATGGCATCCAGACTTGCGGCAGGGGAGGGCGGTGGCAGGCCGCCAGGCGACCTGCCACAAGCCTAGGGCGAGGCCCTAGTTGTCGTCGAGGAATTTTTCCGCGTCCAGGGCAGCCATGCAACCGGCCCCGGCGGAAGTGACGGCCTGGCGGTAGACGTGGTCGGCCACATCGCCAGCGGCGAACACTCCGGGGATGTCGGTGGCGGTGACGTCGCCTTCGCTGCCGCCCTTGACCAGCAGGTAGCCGTCGCGCATCTGCAGTTGGCCCTGGAACAGGTCGGTGTTGGGCTTGTGACCGATGGCGATGAATACGCCGGACAGCGCCAGGTCGGTGGTGGCGCCGGTCTGGCTGTCCCTCAAGCGCGCGCCCGTGACTCCGCTGGCATCGCCGAGTACTTCATCCAGATGCTGGTTCCAGTGCAGGCGGATGTTGCCATTGGCCGCTTTGTCGAACAGCTTGTCCTGGAGGATCTTCTCCGCCCGGAGCTTGTCGCGGCGATGCACCAGGTGCACCTCCCGAGCGATGTTCGACAGGTACAGGGCTTCCTCTACCGCGGTGTTGCCGCCGCCGATCACCGCCACTACCTGGTTGCGATAGAAAAAACCGTCGCAGGTCGCGCAAGCCGAAACGCCCTTGCCGGAAAAGGCTTCCTCGGAGGGCAGGCCCAGGTATTGCGCCGAGGCCCCGGTGGCGATGATCAGCGCGTCGCAGCTATAGCTGCCGCTGTCGCCGACCAGGACAAAAGGCCGTTGCTGCAACTGAGCGGTGTGAATGTGGTCATAGACGATCTGAGTGTCGAAGCGCTCGGCGTGTTTCTGCATGCGTTCCATCAGCACGGGGCCGGTCAGGCCTTCGACATCGCCAGGCCAGTTGTCTACTTCCGTGGTGGTGGTCAGTTGGCCGCCGGCCTGCAGGCCGGTGATCACGGTCGGTTTGAGGTTGGCCCGGGCGGCGTAGACCGCGGCGCTGTAGCCGGCAGGGCCGGAGCCCAGGATGATCAGGCGTGAATGCTTCGCGTCGTTCATAAAAACACCTCATAAGCCTTTGTCAGCAAAGAGAATGCATGCTCCAATTGAACAGCGTATGACAGGCAGAAAACGATGCCCGGCGAGCCTTCCTGGCGTGGCATGGAGTGAACAAACCCGTACAATGTGGCGTTATAGCGGGCTTATTCGCAATTGCACTGTTTCAGAAGCAAGTGACTGAATGTTAAAAGTAGCCCCAGTTACGCCGGTCAACTTTATTTACCTGCTCGGATTGAGCAGTATTTGTAGTCAATCACCCGTTGGACGCGCCCTTGGCGCAGGAAAAGACGCGTTTTGAAGAAATCCACCGCAGCACCCAAACCCGTTGTTCCGCTCTGGCGTCAACAGTTGCACTACCGGCTCAAGGAAGGTGCGCTGATCGCCATCGGAGCCTTGTGCCTGTTCTTGATGATGGCGCTTTTGACCTATGGCAAGGACGATCCGGGTTGGAGTCATAACAGCAAGATCGAGGACGTGCAGAACTTCGGTGGTCCCGCCGGTTCCTACAGCGCCGACATGTTGTTCATGGTGCTGGGTTACTTCGCCTATATCTTCCCGCTGTTACTGGCGATCAAGACCTACCAGATCTTCCGCCAGCGCCATGAGCCCTGGCAGTGGAGTGGCTGGCTGTTTTCCTGGCGCCTGATCGGCCTGGTGTTCCTGGTGTTGTCCGGCGCGGCGCTGGCGCATATCCATTTCCATGCCGCCACGGGCCTGCCGGCCGGTGCTGGCGGCGCCCTGGGCGAGAGCCTGGGCGACCTGGCCAAGAATGCCCTGAACATACAGGGCAGTACCCTGATGTTCATCGCCCTGTTCCTGTTCGGCCTGACGGTGTTCACCGACCTGTCCTGGTTCAAGGTCATGGACGTCACCGGCAAGATCACCCTCGATCTGTTCGAGTTGGTCCATGGCGCTGCCAATCGCTGGTGGGATGAGCGCATGGAGCGCAAGCAACTGGTGGCGCAACTGCGCGAAGTGGACGCCCGGGTCGACGAAGTCGTAGCGCCGAGCGTCGCCGACAAACGCGAGCAGGCCAAGGTCAAGGAGCGCCTGATCGAGCGTGAGCAAGCCCTGAGCAAGCACATGTCCGAGCGCGAGAAGCAGGTGCCGCCAGTGATTACGCCAGTGGCCACCAAGCCGCCGGAGCCGAGCAAGCGTGTGCAGAAGGAGAAGCAGGTACCGTTGTTCATCGACAGCGCGGTGGACGGTACCTTGCCGCCGATCTCGATCCTCGACCCTGCGGAAAAGAAACAGCTCAACTACTCCCCCGAGTCCCTGGCGGCCGTCGGCCACTTGCTGGAGATCAAGCTCAAGGAGTTCGGGGTCGAGGTCGCGGTGGACTCCATCCACCCAGGGCCGGTGATCACCCGTTACGAAATCCAGCCAGCGGCCGGGGTCAAGGTCAGCCGGATCGCCAACCTGGCCAAGGACCTGGCCCGTTCCCTGGCCGTGACCAGCGTGCGGGTGGTGGAAGTGATTCCCGGCAAGACCACCGTGGGCATCGAGATTCCCAACGAAGACCGGCAGATAGTGCGCTTCTCCGAAGTGCTCTCGACTCCGGAATACGACAACTTCAAGTCCCCGGTGACCCTGGCCCTGGGCCACGACATCGGCGGCAAGCCGATCATCACCGACCTGGCGAAGATGCCGCACCTGCTGGTGGCCGGTACCACCGGTTCCGGTAAGTCGGTGGGGGTCAACGCGATGATCCTGTCGATCCTGTTCAAGTCCGGGCCGGAAGACGCCAAGCTGATCATGATCGACCCGAAGATGCTCGAACTGTCGATCTACGAGGGCATTCCGCACTTGTTGTGCCCGGTGGTCACCGACATGAAGGACGCGGCCAACGCCCTGCGCTGGAGCGTGGCCGAGATGGAGCGGCGCTACAAGCTCATGGCCAAGATGGGCGTGCGCAACCTCTCGGGCTTCAATGCCAAGGTCAAGGAAGCTATCGATGCCGGCACGCCGCTGGCCGACCCGCTGTACAACCGCGAGAGCATCCACGACGAAGCACCTTTGCTGACCAAGCTGCCGACCATCGTGGTGGTGGTCGACGAATTCGCCGACATGATGATGATCGTCGGCAAGAAGGTCGAAGAGCTGATCGCCCGTATCGCCCAGAAGGCCCGGGCCGCCGGTATCCACCTGATCCTGGCGACCCAGCGGCCGTCGGTGGACGTGATCACCGGCCTGATCAAGGCCAACATCCCGACCCGCATGGCGTTCCAGGTATCGAGCAAGATCGACTCGCGGACCATCATCGACCAGGGGGGCGCCGAGCAACTGCTGGGCCATGGTGACATGCTCTACATGCCGCCCGGTACCAGCCTGCCGATCCGGGTCCATGGCGCCTTCGTATCCGACGATGAAGTGCATCGCGTGGTGGAGGCCTGGAAGCTGCGCGGCGCGCCCGAATACAACGACGACATCCTCAATGGCGTCGAAGAGGCCGGTAGCGGTTTCGAAGGCAGCAGCGGCGGTGGCGAGGGCGACGATCCGGAAGCCGACGCGCTCTACGACGAAGCGGTGCAGTTCGTGCTGGAAAGCCGCCGGGCCTCGATTTCCGCGGTCCAACGCAAGCTGAAGATTGGCTACAACCGCGCCGCCCGGATGATCGAGGCCATGGAAATGGCCGGGGTGGTGACGGCGATGAACACCAACGGTTCCCGCGAAGTCCTGGCTCCCGGCCCTTCGCGCGACTGATCGCGGTTTCGATATCAGCGGCGTGAGGCCACGCCGCTCCATCTACCTGAATGAGGAATCCCATGCGCCTGATTCGCATGTTGCTGCTGCCGGTATTGGCCGTGACCACCCTGTCGGCCCACGCCGATCCCAAGGATGTGGCCCGCCTGACCCAGTTGCTGGAAAAGTCCCAGACCCTGAGCGCGCGCTTCTCGCAACTGACCCTTGACGGTAGCGGCACCCAGTTGCAGGAAACCGCGGGCGAGATGTCCCTGCAGCGTCCTGGCCTGTTCTACTGGCACACCGATGCTCCCCAGGAGCAGTTGATGGTTTCCGATGGCCAGAAGGTTTCGCTCTGGGACCCTGACCTGGAGCAGGTGACCATCAAGAAGCTCGACCAGCGCCTGACCCAGACCCCGGCGCTGCTGCTCTCCGGCGATGTGTCGAAGATCAGCGAAAGCTTCGACATCACCTCCAAGGAAGCCGGTGGGGTGATGGACTTCGTCCTCAAGCCCAAGACCCGCGACACCTTGTTCGACAGCCTGCGCCTGTCGTTTCGCAACGGCATGATCAACGACATGCAGTTGATCGACAGCGTCGGCCAGCGCACCAATATCCTGTTCACCGGGGTCAAGGCCAACGAGTCGATCCCGGCTTCCAGGTTCAAGTTCGACATCCCCAAGGGTGCCGATGTGATCCAGGAATAAGAGCCGTTTCCGCGCCCCGGCGGCGTTCGTCCAGGCCCGCATCGACAGGATGCGGCCTGGCGCCGTCGGGAGCGGCCCGTTCCGCGTCGCCGTCCCGAGGTTTGAAGAAAGTCCATGGACCTGTTTCGAAGTGCACCGATCGCCCAGCCGCTGGCTGCGCGCTTGCGTGCCACCAACCTGGACGAGTACGTCGGCCAGGAGCACTTGCTGGCCCGGGGCAAGCCGTTGCGCGAAGCCCTGGAGCAGGGCGCGCTGCATTCGATGATCTTCTGGGGCCCGCCGGGCGTGGGCAAGACCACGCTGGCGCGGCTGCTGGCGGACGTTTCCGATGCGCATTTCGAGACTGTCTCGGCGGTGTTGTCCGGGGTCAAGGAGATCCGCCAGGCGGTGGAGGTCGCCAAGCAGCACGCCGGGCAATATGGCCGGCGCACCATCCTGTTCGTCGATGAAGTGCATCGTTTCAACAAGTCGCAACAGGATGCCTTCCTGCCCTACGTGGAAGACGGCACGCTGATCTTCATCGGCGCCACCACGGAAAACCCCTCCTTCGAACTCAACAACGCGCTGCTGTCCCGGGCTCGGGTCTATGTACTCAAGAGCCTGGACGAGACGGCGCTGCGCAAGCTGGTGCAGCGTGCCCTGGGCGAGGACCGCGGCCTGGGCAAGCGACACCTGAGCCTAAGCGACGAAGGCTTCCAGATGCTGATGTCGGCCGCCGATGGCGATGGTCGGCGCATGCTCAACCTGCTGGAGAACGCTTCCGACCTGGCCGAGGACGGCGGCGAGATCGGCACCGACCTGCTGCAGAGCCTGCTGGGCGATACCCGGCGGCGCTTCGACAAGGGCGGCGAGGCGTTCTACGACCAGATTTCCGCGTTGCACAAGTCGGTGCGTGGGTCCAATCCCGATGGCGCCCTATACTGGTTCGCCCGCATGCTCGACGGCGGCTGCGATCCGCTGTACATCGCCCGGCGCGTGGTGCGCATGGCCAGCGAGGACATCGGCAATGCCGACCCCCGGGCCCTGAGCCTGTGCCTGGCGGCCTGGGATGTGCAAGAGCGGCTGGGCAGCCCCGAGGGCGAGCTGGCAGTGGCCCAGGCCATCACCTACCTGGCCTGTGCGCCGAAGAGCAATGCGGTGTACATGGGCTTCAAGAACGCCATGCGTGCCGCTGCCGAGCACGGTTCGCTGGAAGTGCCGCTGCACCTGCGCAACGCCCCGACCAAGTTGATGAAGCAACTGGGCTACGGCGAGGAGTATCGCTACGCCCATGACGAGCCGGACGCCTATGCTGCCGGCGAGGACTACTTCCCCGAGGCGCTGGAGCCCCTGGCTCTCTACCAGCCGGTACCCCGTGGCCTGGAATTGAAGATCGGCGAGAAGCTCAAGCACCTGGCCGCCCTGGACCGGGCCAGCCCCCTGCAGCGGAGAAAACCTTGATCCCGTTGATACTCGCGGTTTCGGCCGGCGGCGTCGCCGGCACCCTGTTGCGCTTTGCTACCGGCAACTGGATCAGCGCCAATTGGCCGCGGCACTTCTATACCGCGACGCTGGCCGTTAATATCGTGGGCTGCCTGCTGATCGGCGTATTGTACGGACTGTTCCTGATCCGTCCGGAAGTGCCGATCGAAGTGCGTGCCGGATTGATCGTCGGTTTCCTCGGCGGGCTGACGACTTTTTCATCCTTTTCACTGGATACCGTGCGTCTGCTGGAAAGCGGACAAGTGGCGCTGGCCCTGGGCTATGCGGCGCTGAGTGTATTCGGCGGGCTGCTCGCCACCTGGGCCGGCCTGTCCCTGACCAAACTTTGATAAACGAGAGAACGACATGCTCGATTCCAAACTGTTACGTAGCAACCTTCAGGACGTAGCGGATCGTCTGGCATCCCGCGGCTTCGCCCTGGATGTGGCACGCATCGAAGCGCTGGAAGAACAGCGCAAGACCGTGCAGACCCGCACCGAGCAACTGCAGGCCGAACGTAACGCGCGCTCCAAGTCCATCGGACAAGCCAAGCAGCGCGGCGAAGATATCGCCCCGCTGATGGCCGATGTCGAGCGCATGGGGAACGAGCTCAGCTCCGGCAAGGCCGAGCTGGAAAGCATCCAGGGCGAGCTGGACTCGATCCTGTTCGGCATTCCCAACCTGCCTCACGAATCGGTGCCGGTCGGCGCGGACGAGGACGGTAACGTCGAAGTGCGCCGCTGGGGCACTCCGGCCAGCTTCGACTTCCCGATCAAGGACCACGTGGCCCTGGGTGAAACCCACGGCTGGCTGGACTTTGAAACCGCGGCCAAGCTGTCGGGCGCGCGTTTTGCCCTGCTGCGCGGTCCTATCGCCCGCCTGCATCGCGCCCTGGCGCAGTTCATGATCAACCTGCACACCGGCGAGCATGGCTACGAAGAGGCCTACACCCCGTACCTGGTGCAGGCGCCGGCGCTGTTCGGCACCAGCCAGTTGCCCAAGTTCGAGGAAGACCTGTTCAAGATCACCCGCGAAGGCGAGGCTGATCTGTACATGATTCCGACCGCCGAAGTGTCGCTGACCAACATCGTCGCCGGGGAAATCCTCGACTCCAAGCAACTGCCGCTGAAACTGGTTGCCCACACCCCGTGCTTCCGCAGCGAAGCCGGTGCTTCCGGCCGTGATACCCGCGGCATGATCCGCCAGCACCAGTTCGACAAGGTCGAGATGGTCCAGGTGGTGGAGCCGTCCACTTCCATGCAAGCCCTGGAAGGCCTGACCGCCAACGCCGAGAAAGTCCTGCAGTTGCTGCAACTGCCCTATCGCGTGTTGGCCCTGTGCACCGGCGACATGGGCTTCAGCGCGGTCAAGACCTACGACCTGGAAGTCTGGATCCCGAGCCAGGACAAGTATCGCGAGATCTCCTCGTGCTCCAACTGTGGCGACTTCCAGGCCCGCCGCATGCAGGCGCGTTTCCGCAACCCGGAAACCGGCAAGCCGGAGCTGGTGCACACCCTCAACGGTTCCGGCCTGGCCGTAGGCCGGACCCTGGTGGCGGTGCTGGAGAACTACCAGCAGGCCGACGGTTCGATCCGCGTGCCGGATGTACTCAAGCCTTACATGGGCGGCATCGAGGTCATCGGCTAAATGGAATTCCTGCCGCTGTTTCACAAGCTTCGCGGCAGTCGTGTGTTGGTGGTCGGTGGAGGGGAGATTGCCTTGCGCAAATCCCGTCTGCTGGCCGATGCCGGTGCGCAGCTGCGGGTGGTCGCACCTGAGATAGAAGCGCAATTGCAGGAACTGGTGGTCGCCAGCGGCGGCCAGTCCCTGCTGCGCGGGTATGTCGAGGCCGACCTCGACGGCTGCACCCTGGTCATCGCCGCTACCGACGACCAGCCCCTCAATGCCCAGGTTTCCGCCGATGCCCATCGGCGCGGCCTGCCAGTCAACGTGGTGGATGCGCCGGCCCTGTGCAGCGTGATCTTCCCGGCTATCGTCGATCGTTCGCCATTGGTCATCGCCGTCTCCAGCGGTGGCGATGCTCCGGTGCTGGCGCGGTTGATCCGGGCCAAGCTGGAAACCTGGATCCCGTCCACCTACGGCCAGCTGGCCGGCCTGGCCGCGCGCTTCCGGACCCAGGTCAAGAACCTGTTCCCGGATGTGCAACAGCGCCGGGCGTTCTGGGAAGAGGTATTCCAGGGGCCTGTCGCCGACCGCCAACTGGCCGGGCAAGGGGCCGAGGCCGAGCGCCTGCTGCAAGCGCGAATCGACGGCCAGGCGCCCAGTGCCCGGGGCGAGGTGTACCTGGTGGGGGCCGGCCCGGGTGATCCGGACCTGCTGACCTTCCGTGCCCTGCGCCTGATGCAGCAGGCCGATGTGGTGCTCTACGACCGCCTGGTGGCGCCGGCGATCCTCGAGTTGTGCCGGCGTGACGCCGAGCGCATCTATGTGGGCAAGCGCCGCGCCGACCATGCCGTGCCCCAGGACCAGATCAACCAGCAACTGGTGGACCTGGCCCGGCAAGGCAAGCGCGTGGTGCGGCTCAAGGGCGGTGATCCGTTCATCTTCGGCCGTGGTGGCGAAGAGATCGAGGAGTTGGCGGCCCAGGGCATCGCCTTCCAGGTGGTGCCGGGGATCACCGCGGCCAGTGGTTGCTCGGCCTACGCCGGGATTCCGCTGACCCATCGCGACTATGCGCAATCGGTACGCTTCGTCACCGGCCACCTCAAGGATGGCACCACCAACCTGCCGTGGGTCGATCTGGTGGCGCCCGCCCAGACCCTGGTGTTCTACATGGGCCTGGTGGGGCTGCCGGTCATCTGCGAGCAGCTGATCAAGCACGGTCGCGCTGCCAGCACCCCAGCGGCGTTGATCCAGCAGGGCACCACCAGCAACCAGCGAGTCTTCACCGGGACCCTGGCGGACCTGCCGGCCCTGGTGGCGGAGCACGAAGTCCATGCTCCAACCCTGGTGATCGTCGGCGAAGTGGTCCAGCTGCGCGACAAGCTGGCCTGGTTCGAAGGCGCCCAGCCCCAGTCCTGAAACCCGTCGCCGCCGCCAGGTTGCAGCCTGGTGGCGGCGACGGCGCTCAATCCCTGCACCACACTCCACGTCCGTCCAGGCGCTGCCGGTCATGGCTGGCGCCGAAGTCCAGCAATGGCCCCCTGGGCACGATGCCAGTCGGGTTGATGGTGGCGTGGCTGGCGTAGTAGTGGTTCTTGATATGGCTGAAGTCCACGGTCCCTTCGACTCCCGGCCACTGGTACAGCTCCCGTAGCCAGTTGGACAGGTTCGGGTAGTCGGCGATACGCCGCAGGTTGCATTTGAAGTGGCCGTGGTACACCGCGTCGAAACGGATCAGCGTGGTGAACAGGCGTACATCCGCTTCGGTCAGGTACTCACCGGCCAGGTAGCGTTGCCCGGCGAGCAGCGCCTCCAAGCTGTCCAGCTCGGCAAATACCTCATCGAAGGCCGTCTCGTAGGCCTGTTGCGACGTGGCGAAGCCGGCGCGGTACACGCCATTGTTCAATGCCGGGTAGATGCGCCCGTTGAGCTGGTCGATGCGCGAGCGCAGGGCATGCGGATAGAAGTCCAGGCGATTGCCGGTCAGGTGGTCGAAGGCGCTGTTGAACATGCGGATGATCTCCGCCGATTCATTGCTGACGATGCGCCGCTGCTGCTTGTCCCACAGCAAGGGCACGGTGACTCGGCCGGTATAGTCCGGGGTGTCGGCGGTATAGCGCTGGTACAGGAAGTCCAGGTCGTCCAGGCGATCGCCGCTGGAGCCTTGGGACTGGTCGAAGGTCCAGCCATGTTCGCGCATCAGCCAACCGACCACCGACACCTCCACCAGGCTCTCCAGGCCCTTGAGTTGGCGCAGGATCAGGGTGCGATGGGCCCAGGGGCAGGCCAGGGATACGTAGAGGTGATAGCGTCCGGCCTCGGCCGCGAAGCCGCCTTCGCCACTGGGGCCGGGCCGGCCATCGGCGGTGATCCAGTGGCGCCGCTGGGCCTGTTCGCGTTGGAAAGACCCGTCTTTGCCGCTGGTGTACCACTGGTCATGCCAGCGTCCTTCGATCAGCAAACCCATGGAATGCTCCTCAGCTGTTATGCGTAGGAGTGCAGTCTATGCCTGGGCGTTCGAACAAAAAGCGCAAAACCTGGGTGATCAGGATCGATCAGATCGATCTATCGCGGGCATCCCAATACTGCTGGGCCAGTTCGAAGGCCTGCTCCCGGGGCGTGCCCAGGCCGCGCAGGGCCAGGGCCATGGTCGCCAGCAGCGCCAGTTGCGGGTAGCTGTCTTCAACCTCGCCGCGCCATAGCGCCTTGAGATGCTCGGGTTCCAGGCTGGCCGGTTTCACATGGCGTTGCGCCGACAGCGCAGGCCATTCCTCGTCCCAGGCGATGCCATCGCGGGTGCCGTACAAGTGGCTGATGGCGTCCGGGTTGATCTCGATCTCGCCACCATCGCCCTTGATCACTATGACGTAGTCGCCCAAAAGGCTGGCGGCCTCACGGTGCACCGCCTGGTAGCCGGGGTGGAAGATGCTCTGCAGGCCGCAATAGGCGCCCAGGGGGTTGAGCTGGCGGGCCAGGGAGTGGATTGGCGAGCGTAGGCCGAGGACGTTGCGCAGGTCGATCATCCGCTGCAGTTGTGGCGCCCAGTCCACCAGGGGAATGAACGCCAGGTTGCCCCGGTCCAGGGCCGCGCCCACCGCTTGCCAGTCACGGCACAGGGGAATGCCCAGGGGCTCCAGCAGTTGTTCGGCATACAGGCGTCCGGCGGTGTGGGCGCCGGCGCCGTGGAGCAGGATGCGCACGCCGTTCTGGGCCAGGCATTTGGCTGCCAGCAGGTACCAGGGCAGGTGGCGCTTCTTGCCGGCATAGGTCGGCCAGTCCAGGTCGAGCCGGATGGCCGGGGCATCCAGGCGCTCGCGCAGGGCCTGGGTGAAGCCGGCCAGTTCCTCCGGGCTCTCCTCCTTGTGCCGCAGCAGCATGAGGAAGGCACCGAGCTGGGTATCCTCGACTTGTTCGTCCAGCAGCATGCCCATGGCTTGCCGGGCTTCTTCCTGGGTCAGGCCGCGGGCACCGCGCCTGCCCTTGCCGAGAATCCGTACGAACTGGGCGAAGGGGTGCTCGTCCGGGGTTTGCGTGAGCAGCGGGGCATGATCGTTCATAGGCAATTGGTCGGCTTCGGCAGGCCTGCCAGCTTGGCGGCGAGTTTGGCGGGAGTGCCCTTGAACAGGCGGTTCAGGTGCAGGCTGTTGCCTTTGTCCGGCCCCAGCTTGAGGGCGGTGTACTTGATCAAGGGGCGGGTGGCAGGCGACAGCTGGAACTCCCGGTAGAAAGCCTGGAGCAGCTCGATGATTTCCCAGTGCTCGGGGCCCAGCTCCAGTTCCTCGGTGGCCGCCAGGGCCTGGGCCACTTCGGCGGACCAGTCGGCGAGGTCGACCAGGTAGCCGTCCTTGTCCAGTTCGATGGCGCGCTCGCCCAGGGTCAGGGTATTCATAGCCAGGTATTGACCTTGTCATGCTGGATCGACAATTGGACGAACCCCGGATAGTCCACGGCTTCGGCCCAGGCGGGCAGGGCCAGGCCCCGGGCGCGCAGGTCTTCTTCCAGGACGTAGAGTTTCAGGCCGTCGCGTGCTTCCAGTTCATTGCCGGGCGCGGTACCGGGTTGCAGGGCATAGGCCGCGTCGCCGCACAACAGCAACGCATCGGCGCTTCCCAGCAGGCGCAGGCAACTGGCCAGGCGGTCGTCGGTGAAGGGCGAGTGGGACAACACATGCAAGGTCGACATCAGAGGGTAATCACCTGGTCATAACGGTCGATGATCCCGGCCAGTTCCGGGGTGCTGAGCAGTTGTACGGCATTAAGGCCCAGGGTGCTCGGGTCCAGGCCCCGGGCGTCGAGGCTGCTGCGGCAGGCAAAGACCTCGTCGATCCCGAACAGCGACAGCGCCTGCAGGTTGGCGGCCAGGTCCTTCTGGCGCAGGGCCTTGGCCTGTTGGCCGGGCATCAGTTGCAGTACGCCATCGTCGAGAAACAGCAGGCCGATGGGCAGGTCGAAGGCGCCGCCGGCCAGGACGATATCCAGGGCCTCGCGGGCTCCGGGACCGGACCATGGCGCCTGGCGGCTGACCAGCAGCAGGGACTTGGCCATCTCAGGCTCCTCCAAAACAGATCAGGCGGTCGGCGCTCTGCACCGCGTCATGCAACTGGCCAAGCCCGGAAAGCTCCCAGGGTGCCTCGACGTTCACCGCGGCGCGCTGGTAACGCTGGGCCTCGTCGGCATTCAGCGTGCCCCGGCGCAGGGCGGCGGCGATGCACACCACCGCGTCCAGTTGATGCTGGCGGACGAATTCGCGCCATTCCCGGGGCAGGTCCTGCTCGTCCTGGGGCGTGACGATGCTGTTGACGGCGTTGTATACGCCGTCCTGGTAGAAAAACAGCCGGACGATCTCGTGTCCGCCCGCCAGCGCCGCCTGGGCGAACAGCAGGGCGCGGCGCGAAGAGGGCGCATGGGCGGCGCAGAACAGGGCGATGGCGAACTTCATGACGGCCTCGATGGATAACTCGGCGGCCATGATAAAGCTTTATCCGGGGATCGGCTAAACCCGTTTCGGCTGGCTGCCGGATGGGACATATCGGGAAAAGCTTTACCCCAGCCACCACCTCATGATGTGGATAGACTCGCGCCTTCAATCGACCTGGTACAAGGAGCAAGGGATGACTGGCTTGAATTCGGCGGTAGTCGTGGTAACAGGCGCAGGGCGCGGATTGGGGGCGGCGCTGGCCATCAGCCTGGCGGACCAGGGCTGCAAGTTGATTCTCTGCGGGCGCAACCCGCGGGCACTGGCGCAAGTCGCCGCCACCATCGAGCAGCGCACCGGGCGCACTGCCGAACAAGTGGTGGTGGACCTGGCCGACAGCGACAGCGTCAAGGCGGCCCTCGCCGAGATCCATGTACGCCAGCCCCAGGTGGATATCCTGATCAACAACGGTGCCATGTGGCTGGAGGCGAGCGAGCGACCCCACAGTGTTGCCGAGGTCACCGGGGTGATCGACGCGGCCCTGAGTGGCACCTTCCTCCTGACCCAGGGCCTGCTGCCGGCGCTCAAGGCCTCCAGCCGCCCGGACATCGTCACCATAGGCTCCATCAGCGGCCTGCCCAATGCACCCCTGCACAGCGTGTCGCTGCCGTTCTATGCGGCCAAGCATGGGCAACTGGCCCTGGCCGATGGCCTGCGCCAGGTCCTGCGGGGCACGCCGGTTCGCTCGTTGTGCGTGCATCCGCCCTACCTGGAGGACATTTCGCCCCTGGATGAGGCCTGGGAGCGGGTGCCGGAGCGACGCAAGGGCGATTCAGGGACCAACCGCGATGTGGTGGAGGCGGTGATCTTCGCGCTCACCCGGCCACGGCATGTGAGCTTGTCGTCCATCGTCATCGATACCGACAACGGTGGCCTGTTCAGCTAATCGCGCCTGTTGTCAGCGGGTCTTGTAGCCCAGTTGCCAGCGGCGTGGAATCTTCAACGACGCCACCCCCAGCAGCGCCGCGAACGCCCCGCTGGCATATAGCGCCTTGAGCCCCAGGTGATGTTCCAGCAGTGCCCCCAGCACCGCCCCGGCGAACATTCCCGTCCAGGGAATCAGCTGTACCCGCCAGCCGCTGCGCCTCTCCCCCAACAGCCAGCGGCCCAGGCCACGCCCGAAGCGCGACAGGGCGCCGGTGACATAGGTCAGGCCAATGGGCAGGCCATTCACTTCTTCCACCACGGCATTGAGCATGCCCATGGCGGCGATTGCCGCCAGCAGGGCCGGCATTTGCTGCTCGAAAGGCCAGGCCGCCGAGGCACACAACAGGGCGGCGATGCCCAGTAGCAAGGGCAGGGTGCGATGTCCAGCCAGGCGGCTGACGATCACCCCCAGCGCATTGCCGACGATGAACGTTGCCACCAGCATCAGCAGGCGCAGTACCAGGCCCGGCTCGCCATCGCTGATGGCCACTGCCATGCGCGTGGTGTTGCCGCTCATGAAGGACACGAAATCCCCGGTGGCCATGAAGCCAATGGCATCGGTCATACCCGCCAGCACCGACAGGCAGGCCACCAGGGCCAGGCCGACGCGTCCGCGCCATTTCTGCGTGTGCTGCAGGGCTGCGTTGGCGGCGTGAGTGGAAGTCGAAGGCAACATCGGCGGTTCTCCTGTACCGGGACAGCGGGGGCGATGCGGTTCAAGGCCGTGGGTCGAGGTGATGCAGGGTGCAATATTCGTCCCATGGCATGCCGGCCATTTGCGCCACCTCCTTGTGCACTTCAAGGCGCTGGGCGTGGAATTCCTCCGGGCTGGCGGCGGTCAGTTGCAGGCTCAGTTCCCAGGCGAACAGTCCCAGGCGCTCGGCTTCGGCCTCGAACGCCTCGTGCAGGCGTTCGGCACGGTATTGCGCCGGGGTTTCGCCCCGGGCCCGGGCTTCCAGCGGGTTGAGGTTGTCCAGTTGTTCGCGCAACTCGGGGCGCTGCTCGAGGAACGTGCCCAAGGCCTGTTCATGCGGGTATTGATCGATTGTCATGAATATTCCTGGAAAGAGCGCCACGCCAAGGCGCGAGATTGAGTTCGTTACGGGCAGATGCTCAGGGCTGGCCCGTCTGGGCGGCCATCAAGCCACGGAGCCGCACCAGGTCCTTGCGCGCGATGACATAGGTTCGCGCCAGCCGGTCGCCGATGCGCTGGCAGCGGCTGGACTCGCAGCAAATCAGCAGGGTCGCGGGGCTGATGGCGGCTTCGAACGGCCGGGTCGCCGAGCGGATCAACACCTGCAGCAGCGACGGCGGCTGGCCGATGCCATTGATCACTTGCAGGCCGCAAAGGGCCTTGCCGGCGGTATAGCCACGCAACAGGTATTCGCTGAGGGGAAAATACAGGCACCAGGTGGCCAACACACACCAGGTGGAGAATTGCTCCAGGTCCGGGTATTGGAGGCGTTCGGCCAGTCGGCACAGGACAAACCACAGCAGCAGTACCAGCATGCCGTCGGCGAGGTAGGCCAGAATGCGCCGGATGATCAGGCCGGCTCTCGATACTCCCATGCATTGCCCCAAGACTACGCTCTGTATTGAGCGGCCTATTGTACGACCTAAAGCCCCCACTGGTGGCGAGCCGCTACAGGGGTGTGAAAAAAACGTGAAAAATAAATAGAACCTTTTGCTTTTGGTTTCCCTCGAAAAGGCTCCTGCAGCATTTGCCTTTCTCAAACAGGGAGATTCACACACGATGTCCAAGGTATTCGCAACCCTCCTGGCCAGCACGTCTGCCGCCACCTTGCTGGCGCTTTCCAGTAATGCCATGGCCGCACCGAACACCGGGCCGATCTCCACCCTGGGGATTCTCGGCAGCTACAACGACTTCAAGCTCGAAGGCGGTAGCCAGAGCGACAAGGAACACCTGGGCGAGGGTGGTGTGTTCTACAACTTCGGCAACAAGATGACCGCCGAGTCGGGCCTGATCTACCAGGCCGGGATCGAAGCCAAGTTCGGCAAGAAGAACGACAACAAGCTCAAGGAAGGCCAGGCCGACCTCGACCTGGGCTGGCGCGCCGCCCTGGATGCGCGCAACTTCGTCGATGTGCTGGTGGGCGGTGGCTACACCTGGACCCGCTACGAGCCGGACACCGGCGACTACGACATGAAACTCACCAACAAGTCACCCTTCGCCAAGGCGGCCCTGGGTTACAACCACCAGTTCGACGACGTGACCATGCGCGTGGAGCTGGGGGCCCGTCATACCATCAATGGCCGGGCACGCTTGAAGGTGGACGATGTCGGCAGCGACACCGTGGACCTGAAGAACCGCACCAACCCCTATGCCGAAGTCAATTTCCTGATGAACCAGAACGGTTCGTTGCCGGTAATGGCCGGGGTTTACTACACCCACACCGAGTACAAGCTGGACGAGGATACGCCTGTGGCCGACAACACCAAGCTCAAGCGTGACGAGTACGGCTTCAAGGTCGGCCTGACCTTCTAAGGGCTGCAGCTCGCCTCGAGCCGCGACAAAACCGCCGGCCCCGTCCTTCGATGGGGCCGGCGGTTGTGCTTTCAGCTGAGCGTGGATGGTTCGCGCCCGATCTCTGCACGCAGCTGGGCGATCAGGTGCAGGCAGTGGGTGAGCCCTGGCGAGGGTTCGCCGATCCGGTGGCTGAGAATGATCGGCGAGGTGGCCTCGGTTTCCAGCAGCGGGCAAAAGCCGATGTCGTCGCGGTGCAGCACCTGTACCGAGGCCGGCACCAAGGTGATGCCGATGCCGGCGCCCACCAGGCCGATGGCGGTCTGCAATTCGTTGGTCCACTGGGCGATCTTCAGGTTCAGGCCTCGGGTATTGAACAGCGCGATCACATGGTCGGCGTAGCTCGGTCGCGGGTTGGCCGGATACAGCACGAAGGGCTCCTGCGCCAATTGTGCAAGGCTCACCGGCTGCCCCAGCAATGGATGCCCGGCGGGCAGGGCGACCACCAGGCGATCTGCGGTCAACACCTTCTGCACGATGGCCGGGTCGTCGATATGGATCCGACCGAAGCCGATATCGATGCGCCCGGCCTTCAAGGCTTCCACCTGTTGCAAGGTGGTCATTTCCGAGAGCCCCAGTTCCAGCTCCAGGGTCTCGTTGCTGCGTAGCCGGCGAATCAACTGCGGCAGTACGCCGTACAGGGTCGAGGGGGCAAAACCGATGCCCAGCCAGGTCTTGTGCCCCAGGCCGATGCGCCGGGTGTTGTCGCAGACCTTGCCCAACTGCTCCAGCACCCGGTTGGAGTGCTCGAAGAAAAAGCGTCCGGCGGCGGTCAGGCGCAGCGGTCGGCCACGCTCCAGCAGCAGTACCCCCAGCTCGTCTTCCAACTGCTGGATCTGCCGGCTCAGGGGGGGTTGGGCGATGTGCAGGCGTTCGGCGGCGCGGGTGAAATTCAAGGTTTCCCCCAGCACCTGGAAATAGCGCAGATGACGCAATTCCATGACAACTCTCCAGTGGCGAGTGCATACCTTTAAGGTATCAAGCCAGACCAATTCTATATTGGAACCCCGTAAAAAGCCGGGACAGAATCGCTGGCAGAACTTCAAGAACCTGACGGGTATGGAAATGCACGCTTCTGCCATTGAATCGATCGAAACGATCATCGTCGATCTGCCGACCATCCGCCCGCACAAGCTGGCCATGCACACCATGCAGAACCAGACCCTGGTGCTGATCCGCCTGCGCTGCGCCGATGGTATCCAGGGCCTGGGGGAAGCCACTACCATCGGGGGCCTGGCCTATGGCAACGAAAGCCCGGACAGCATCAAGACCAACATCGATCGCTTCTTCACGCCACTGCTGGTCGGCCAGGACGCCAGCAATATCAACGCCGCCATGTTGCGCCTGGAGCAGGGCATCCGTGGCAACACCTTCGCCAAATCCGGTATCGAGACGGCCCTGCTCGATGCCCAGGGCAAGCGCCTTGGCCTGCCGGTCAGCGAGTTGCTGGGCGGTCGGGTGCGCGATGCCTTGCCGGTGGCCTGGACCCTGGCCAGCGGCGATACCGCCAAGGACATCGCCGAGGCCGAGAAGATGCTCGAGCTGCGCCGCCATCGGATCTTCAAGTTGAAGATCGGCGCCGGCGAGGTACGGCGCGACCTGGCCCATGTGATCGCCATCAAGCAGGCCCTGGGGGAACGCGCCAGCGTGCGGGTCGACGTCAACCAGGCCTGGGACGAAGCCGTGGCGCTGCGTGCCTGCCGGATCCTGGGCGACAACGGCATCGACCTGATCGAGCAGCCCATTTCGCGCAACAACCGCGCCGGCATGGTGCGCCTGAACGCCAGCAGCCCGGCGCCGATCATGGCCGACGAGTCCATCGAATGCGTGGAGGATGCCTTCAACCTGGCCCGGGAGGGCGCGGCCTCGATTTTCGCCTTGAAGATCGCCAAGAACGGTGGCCCCCGGGCCGTCCTGCGCACTGCCGCCATCGCTGAAGCAGCGGGTATCGGCCTCTACGGCGGGACCATGCTCGAAGGCGGCATCGGTACCCTGGCCTCGGCCCACGCCTTCCTGACCCTGGGCAAGCTGGCCTGGGATACCGAGTTGTTCGGCCCATTGCTGCTGACCGAGGACATCCTCGCCGAGCCGCCGCTGTATCGCGACTTCCAGCTGCATGTATCGACGGCCCCGGGCCTGGGCCTGAGCCTGGACGAGGAGCGGCTGGCGTTCTTCCGCCGCGACAAGACCACCCCCGTGCTGCACCACGCCTGAGGAGGGCTGCATGCTATTCCACGTCAAGATGACCGTGAACCTGCCGGTCGATATGAATCCCGAGCGCGCCGCGCAACTCAAGGCCGATGAGAAAGCCCTGGCCCAGCGCCTGCAAGCCGCGGGCAAATGGCGCCACCTGTGGCGCATCGCCGGGTTGTACGCCAACTACAGCGTGTTCGATGTCGACAGCGTGCAGGAACTGCACGACACCCTGATGCAATTACCGCTGTATCCGTACATGGCCATCGAAGTCGACGCCATGTGCAGGCATCCTTCTTCCATTCATGAAGATGACCGCTGAGTCCGTGCCAGCCCGTTCACCACTCTAATAAGTACAAGATGAGGATCGATCATGAACGTCAGAATTTCCCACACCGCCAGCGCCCAGAAGTTCCTCGAGGAGGCCAGCGGCCAGTTCACCGAAGGCGGTAGCCCGCGGGCCAAGGCCCTCATGCACCGCATCCTGCGGGATACGGTGAGCATCATCGAAGACCTGCAAGTGACCCCCGAGGAGTTCTGGAAGGCGGTCAACTACCTCAATGTCCTGGGTGCTCGCCAGGAGGCCGGCCTGCTGGCCGCGGGCCTGGGCCTGGAGCATTACCTGGACTTGCTGATGGATGCCGCCGACGAGCAGGCCGGCAAGAGCGGCGGTACTCCACGGACCATCGAAGGCCCGCTGTACGTGGCTGGCGCGCCCCTGAGCCAGGGCGAGGCGCGGCTGGACGATGGCATCGATCCTGGCGTCGTGCTGTTCATGCAGGGCCAGGTCCGCAACACCGCCGGCCAGCCGTTGGCCGGCGCCATCGTCGACGTCTGGCATGCCAACACCGGCGGCACCTATTCCTACTTCGATGGCAGCCAGTCGGAATTCAACCTGCGCCGGCGCATCGTCACCGATGCCGAGGGCCGCTATCGTTTTCGCAGCATCGTGCCGTCGGGCTACGGTTGTCCGCCGGATGGCCCGACCCAGCAACTGCTGGATCAGTTGGGGCGCCATGGCCAGCGTCCGGCGCATATCCATTTCTTCATCAGCGCAGACGATCATCGCCACTTGACCACCCAGATCAACCTGGATGGCGACCAGTACCTGCACGACGATTTCGCCTACGCCACCCGCGACGAGCTGATCGCCCAGATCACCTTCAGCGAAGACCAGGCCCGGGCCAAGGCGCTGGGTGTCAGCGGGCGCTTCGCCGAGATCGACTTCGACTTCACCCTGCAATCCTCGGCCCAGCCTGAGGAACAGCAGCGCAACGAGCGGGTCCGCGCCCTGGAGGATTGAACCGCCGGCCATGCCTGGTCTGGCCACGGAGCACCGACCCAGGTGCCCGTGGCCTTTGCCGTTGTGCCTGGCCGATGAGCCTGGGTGACGGGCCTGAACGCAGGCCCGAGAAGAACCATCAGAGTGAGCCGATCATGCAGATGCCTCTGTTGAGCCAGCGCAGCAGCGTGTTTGTTCAAGCCGATCCTTATGCCGTATCCGGTTACGTCAACCAGCACGTGGGCAGCCATTGCATCCGCCTGCCCCGGGCCGGCCATCCCCAGGCCAGCCTCCAGCACCGGACCCTGGCCAGCCTGGATCTGTGCAGCATCAGCTATGGCGGCAGTGTGCGCGTCACCTCGCCGGCCCTGGAAAGCATCTACCACCTGCAAGTGTTGCTTCACGGCCATTGCCTGTGGCGCGGTCCAGGCCAGGAGCACTGCTTTGCCCCGGGGGAACTGCTGCTGATCAACCCCGATGACCCGGTGGACCTGACCTATTCCGAGGACTGCGAAAAATTCATCATCAAGATTCCCACCCGCCTGCTGGAAAACGCCTGCCAGGAGCAGCGTTGGCAGTACCCAAGGCAGGGCGTGCGCTTTCTCCAGCCGCGTCATCGGCTGCAGGACCTGGAGGGCTTCGTGCCCTTGCTGAGCCTGTTGTGCCAGGAGGCCGAAGCCCGGCAAACCCTGCCCAAGGTCCAGGCGCATTACGCACAGGTCCTGGCGGGCAAACTGCTGGGGCTGATGCAGACCAACGTGCAGCGTGATGCCCTGGGCGCCTCGGCGGCGACCTTCGAGCGGATTGCCGACTATATCGAGCGCAACCTCAAGCACGACATCGGCTGCGAGGAACTGGCGCAACAGGCGCGCATGAGCCTGCGCTCGCTGTATGGCCTGTTCGAGCGTAACGCCCGCACCACGCCGAAGAACTACATCCGCCAGCAGAAGCTGCAACGGATACACGCCTGCCTCAGCGACCCGCAAAGCCCGGTGCGCAACGTCACCGAGCTGGCCCTGGATTTCGGCTTCCTGCACCTGGGGCGCTTCGCCCAAAGCTACCGCCAGCAATACGGCGAATTGCCCTCCGATACCTTCAAGCGTCGCCACTGAGCCTCCGCCTCTCGGCCCATCGGCTCTAGCCGCTGCCGAGCCTTCGGGGCTGCGCAAAGGTCCGCAGGACCTTGCCTGGCGATCTCCAGCCGAACCAGCACCAGCCTCAAGGTCGCAGCCGCTCCAGGGCCTTTGCAGAAAACGGATACAGGTCTGCAGGCAATGGATATTGTCCACGGCAACTGCGCCCTAGCATGGCCCTGCCTGAATAAAAACAATGGAGGCACCAGCCATGTCCCTGCGACCCGAATACCTGCATTCCCTGCTTGAAGAGGACCCCGACCAGGGCGTCTACCGCTGCAAGCGGGAGATGTTCACCGACCCCCGGCTGTTCGACCTGGAGATGCAGCACCTCTTCGAAGGCAACTGGCTGTACCTGGCCCACGAGAGCCAGATTCCCAACCCCAACGACTACTACAGCACCACCATGGGCCGGCAACCGGTGTTCATCGCCCGCGACAAACACGGCGAACTCAATGCCTTCCTCAATGCCTGCAGTCATCGCGGGGCCATGCTCTGCCGACACAAGACCGGCAACAAAGCGTCCTTCACCTGCCCGTTCCACGGCTGGACGTTCAACAACTCCGGCAAGTTGCTCAAGATCAAGGATCCGGCCGCCGCGGGTTACCCGGCCAGCTTCAACTGCGAAGGCTCCCACGACCTGACCCAGGTCGCGCGCTTCGAGTCCTATCGCGGCTTCCTGTTCGCCAGCCTCAACCCCGACGTGCTGCCCCTGGTCGAACACCTGGGGGAGTCGGCGAAGATCATCGACATGATCGTCGACCAGTCCGCCGATGGCCTGGAAGTGCTGCGCGGCTCCTCCAGCTATATCTATGAAGGCAATTGGAAGCTCACCGCCGAGAACGGCGCCGACGGCTACCACGTCAGCTCGGTGCACTGGAACTACGCCGCCACCCAGAACCAGCGCAAGCAGCGCGAGGCCGGGGAAGACATCCGCACCATGAGTGCCGGCACCTGGGCCAGGCAGGGCGGGGGTTTCTACTCCTTCGACAAAGGCCACATGCTGCTCTGGACCCGCTGGTCCAACCCCGAGGATCGTCCGTTGTACGAACGTCGCGATGAGCTGGCCCGGGATTTCGGCCGGGCCCGGGCCGACTGGATGATCGAGAATTCGCGCAACCTGTGCCTGTACCCCAACGTCTACCTGATGGACCAGTTCAGCTCGCAGATCCGCATTGCCCGGCCGATCTGCGTGGACCGTACCGAAATCACCATCTACTGCATTGCTCCCAGGGGTGAGAGCGACGAAGCCCGGGCCCGGCGCATCCGCCAGTACGAGGACTTCTTCAATGTCAGCGGCATGGCCACCCCGGACGATCTGGAGGAGTTCCGCTCCTGCCAACTGGGCTACCAGGGCAGCACCACGGCCTGGAACGACATGTCTCGCGGCGCCGAGCATTGGGTCCGGGGCGCGGACGACGCAGCCAAAGAAATCGACCTGCAACCGATTCTCAGTGGCGTGCGCACCGAGGACGAAGGGCTGTTCGTGATGCAGCACAAGTATTGGCAGCAGACCCTGCTGGCGGTCCTTGAGCGTGAGGCGTCACGGCAGATCGACGTGGAGGCGCTGCAATGACTATTTCCTACGACGCCGTGCGCGATTTCCTGTACCGCGAAGCCCGCTACCTGGACGACAAGGACTGGGACCGCTGGCTGGAGCTCTACGCCCCGGACGCCACCTTCTGGATGCCGTCCTGGGATGACAGCGACCAGTTGACCGAAGACCCGCAACGGGAAATCTCGTTGATCTGGTACGGCAACCGCAGCGGCCTGGAAGACCGGGTGTTCCGCATCAAGACCGAGCGCTCCAGCGCCAGCATTCCCGACACCCGCACCTCCCACAACCTGAGCAATATCGAGCTGCTGGAGCAGGGCGCCGGCCAGTGCCAGCTGCGCTTCAACTGGCACACCCTGAGCTTTCGCTACAAGACCGTGGACAGCTACTTCGGCAGCAGCTTCTACACCCTCGACCTGCGAGGGGAGAACCCGCTTATCCAGGCCAAGAAAGTCATCCTGAAGAACGACTACGTTCGCCAGGTCGTCGATATCTACCACCTCTGAGGCGACTGCCATGAGCCATCAAATCGCGCTCAATTTCGAAGACGGCGTGACCTGTTTTATCACTGCCCATGCCAATGAGACCGTGGCCGATGCCGCCTACCGCCAGGGCATCAATATTCCCCTGGACTGCCGCGACGGCGCCTGCGGCACCTGCAAGTGCCTGGCCGAAGCCGGGCGCTACGAGTTGGGGGAGGACTACATCGACGATGCCCTGAGCGCCGCCGAAGCCGAGCAGGGTTTCGTCCTCACCTGCCAGATGCGCGCGCTGGGCGACTGCGTGGTGCGGGTGCCGGCCTCGTCCCAGGTCTGCCGCGCCGCGCAGGCCACCTTCCAGGCCAGCATCAGCGCGGTGCGCCAGCTGTCCGATAGCACCATCGCTCTGTCGATCAAGGGCGAGTCCTTGAGCCAGCTGGCGTTCCTGCCGGGGCAGTACGTCAACCTCGGGGTGCCCGGGAGCCAGCAGACCCGGGCCTATTCCTTCAGCTCCCTGCAGCGCGATGGCGAGGTCAGCTTCCTGATCCGCAATGTGCCCGGTGGCCTGATGAGCAGCTTCCTCATCAGCCTCGCCAAATCCGGCGACAGCATGACCCTGGTCGGGCCCCTGGGCAGTTTCTACCTGCGGGACATCCGCCGGCCCTTGTTGTTGCTGGCCGGTGGCACCGGGCTGGCGCCGTTCACCGCGATGCTGGAGAAGATCGCCGAGCAGGGCAGTGAGTACCCTCTGCACCTGATTTATGGGGTGACCAATGATCTGGACCTGGTGGCGCTGGATCGCCTGGAGGACTTTGCCAGGCGCATCCCCCAGTTCAGCTTCAGCGCCTGCGTGGCCAATCCCCAGAGCCAGTACCCGCACAAGGGCTACGTGACCCAGCATATCCAGCCAGCGCACCTGAACCAGGGGGATGTGGACGTGTACTTGTGCGGGCCGCCACCGATGGTCGAGGCGGTGAGCCAGTTCATTCGCGAACAGGGCATTGCCCCGGCGAATTTCTATTATGAGAAATTCGCCGCCAGTGTGGCGTGAGCCCCCATCACCTTCATTCCTACGCTGTTGTCGAGGTCCCCATGAACCGCTTTCACAACCAAGTTGCCCTGGTCACCGGTGCCGCCCAGGGCATCGGTCGTCGTGTCGCCGAACGCCTGGCCGAGGAGGGCGCCCGCGTGGTGCTGGTGGATCGCTCGGAGCTGGTCTTCGAACTGGCCGCCGAACTCAGCCCCCGCTACCCGGTCCTGGCCCTGACCGCCGATCTGGAGCAATACGCCGAATGCAACCGGATCATGGCCGCCGCCATCGCCCACTTCGGTCGCCTCGATGTGCTGGTCAACAACGTTGGCGGCACGATCTGGGCCAAGCCCTTCGAGCACTACCAGCCGCAGGAGATCGAGGCTGAGGTGCGCCGTTCATTGTTCCCGACCCTGTGGTGCTGCCACGCTGCCTTGCCGCAGATGCTGGAACAGGGGCGTGGCGCCATCGTCAACGTTTCGTCCATCGCCACCCGTAGCCTCAACCGCGTGCCCTACGGCGCGGCCAAGGGCGGGATCAACGCACTCACCGCCTGCCTGGCCTTCGAAACCGCCGGCCGTGGTGTGCGAGTCAACGCCACCGCGCCGGGGGGCACCGAGGCGCCGCCACGACGTATCCCGCGCAACAGCGCCGAGCCGAGCCCCGAGGAGCAGGCCTGGTACCAGCAGATCGTCGAGCAGACCCTCGACAGCAGCCTGATGCACCGCTACGGCAGCGTCGATGAACAAGCGGCGGCGATCCTGTTCCTGGCCAGCGACGAAGCCTCCTACATCACTGGCACGGTGCTGCCGGTGGGCGGTGGCGACCTGGGCTGAGTCGGCTGGCTGAACCGCGGGTGTGTTGGCCAGGCTTGAGCATGAGGGCGGCACGGCCGTCCGGCTGTTGGATGCTGTTCACACCTGGCGGTGAGCGCTACTAAGGCAAGCGCAAACTCGGCAATGCCGCCTTGCCCTGGGCCGAGAGCACCGGCGCCAACTGTTCCCAGGTGAAGCTCAGCTCATTGTCGCAACCATCACCATAGGCGGGCGTCGAGAGCTGCAAGCCCTGGGTGTCGAAGCTCAGGTCGAAGGTCGAGTAGCTACTGACGGCCGGGCAGCCTTCGTCCACGGAGGTCTGTTTCTCCAGCCAGGCGGCGAACCCCGGCGCCAGTTTCACCTGGCCGGAGTAGGGGTCGTGCCACTGCTGGCGTCCGCCTACCCAGGTCCAGGGGTCGACGCGTTCGCCCGTCTTCAGGTTCCAGCTGTGCAGGCCCCAACTGATGCCGTTGCGTCCCATGCCGGCGGTCCAGCGATAGAACTTGACGGTGATCCATTGCGACGACCAGTACTGGGGCTCTACGCTGATTTCGCTGGTATAGCCGGAGCCATTGCGCCCCAGGTACTCGCGGCGCTCGCTGAAGAACTCCTCCTGGCCTTCGGGGCTGATGGCCAGGCGTTCCAGCTGTTGATTGATCTTCTTCAGCGCCGGGGCATCGCCCTCCAGCCTGAGGCTGACCTGGGCGCCCTGGGTCCTGAGCTGATAGCGGTGTCCTTCGAACTCTTTCCTCTGCACCTTGACCGGTAGCGGCGCGGCCTCCAGCGGCCTGTTGTAGGCATCGCCGCCACAGCCTTCGGTGCTGGTGCGCGTCAGTGCCAGAGGCAATGGCGTGTCGCCCGGGGCCTTGCTCCAGGTGCCGCTCAGGCGATCGCCCTGGGGCGCGTCGAGCTGCCAATACCCGGTCTGGCCGTCTTCGATCCAGGGCTCGCCGGCCTGTGCCTGGGTCAGCTGGATCGGCGTGACGAAACGCTGGTAGTAGTAGCTGCCGTTGCTATTGGGAGCCGCGTTGAAGCAGGCGGTAATCGAGTGCTTCCCCAGGGTGCCTTTCCAGACTCCGGCAAGGTCGGTGGAGGCGGCGCCGGCGTAGGCAGAAGCACCGGTCAGGGCCAGGATGGCGAGGGGTTTGAGCATGGGGGCGGACTTCCAGTTGTCTGACAGGAGCGCATCATAACGGATGCACGCGTTGGGCTTGGCATGCACCTTGGATGCCTGCCTGGCTGATCATTTTCCTGTCATATCGACCGCTTGGTTCAGTGGTGCGGCGCGGATCGCCAGCGCTGTCGTGACGCATTTTATTAATCTTCAGCCAATTGCGCATCGAAAGGGGCCACCTGAAGATTTCCACTTTTCTTGCAGAAGTGAATCTCCCTTTTTCCGCCAATTACTACCGTGATGTCGAGTCGGGAAGAAAGCACCTGAGCAATGACGCCGCCGTCGAGCTGCATGACTGTCTTGGCATCGATCCAGCCAGCAAGTCGAGCTTCGATTACTACTGGCACTACTTTCGCGACCTGTTGCCGGTCCAGGTGCACGAGATGCTGTTCGGCAAGGGTGTGGAGGTCACGGACCTGCCTGCCCGGCTGGAGCTGCGCGAGCATGATTCGAGGATCTTGCGCCGTGCCTTGAGCTTGAGCCGCTACGAGCGCGAATTCATCGTGACCCAGGAAATCATCGCGGCGTTCAACGAGCAGTTCGAACTGCTGCCGTTGATGACCTATCTGTACATGGTGGACAGCGCCTCGGTAGCTGAAGTCCGGTTGGTTTGCCAGCAGCTGGGCCTTGCCTACGATCAGCGAACCGAAGCCTTCCTGGCCCTGGTCGCCAAGGAGCGCAGCACCCCGCAGGCGCCCTTCGTGCGGCATGCCCCCACGCTGAGGATGCCAAGGACGGCCGAGGCCCTGGCGCTCAAGGACCGCTTCCTGCGCGCCGAGATCGATCGCTCGTTGTCCAAGCCCGAGCAAAGCGAATATTTCGATATGTCCGGGTCGTTCAAGTACAGTTCGATGGTGACGCTCAGGGATGCGGAGATCGAACAGATCCAGGACCGCCTGGTCGAGCTGTTCTCGCTGATAGAAGTGCACAACAAATCCGCGGGGCAGCTGGAAGATCCCGGTGCCCAACCCTACTTTTTCGGGCTGGTGGTGTCGGGTCGCCCGGAGTATGACGGGCGGGCGGGGCGGCCGAAGAACAAACCCAGGGGCGCAAGCGAGGCATGATCGCAGCAGCGGCTTTGCGGTTGCACTGGACAGGCACCGCCGGGGCGAGGCAGCCGAACCGGGACCCGGGTCGCCGGCTCGGCAGCAGAACAACCAGGGCGGCGTCAGGGCCTGTCCTGGGCAATGGCATAGGGCAGGTCGATCGGCGGTGCATCCGGCAGTTGGCGCGAGGACGCCAACATCAGGTAACCGACGATCTGCGCCGAGCTCAGCTCGATATGCAGCATCCCCTCATCCCCGAACCACTCGTTGGGCCAGAAGATCAGGTCCGAGGCATTGGCCTCGGGGAAGTTGGTTTCCAAGAGGCCCAGGGCGTAGTCCGTATCAGACTCCGTGCCTGCGCACTGGCAGATGAAATCCGCCAGCGCGCAGGCCTCTTCGAAGCTCAAGTCGTCTACGTACTTTTCCTGGTGAAAGGCCGTACGCAGGAAGTTCGCCTCGCTGGTATGGCTGTGCATATCGCGGAACTCGTGAAACTCGAAAGCCCGGCTGGCATAGCCGTTCCATTGCTGGATCAACGCACCGATATCGGCGTTTTCCCGTTCCTGGTTGTCCCAGATCCTGTCGAGGATCTGCTTGAGCAGATCCTTCATCAGCGCGCGGATCTTTGGTGTCGCTGGTATTGGTTTGAGCCGGTCCGGCATGGCCATGTCTTGCTCCTGTCAGGCATGTTCGCCACCCGCTCCGGGTGGTGCCGCAGGATAAGCGCTTCAGGCTGCTGGCTGAAGCGCTGGCTTGAATTGCAGCAATGCGCGCAGCCCGCCTTCGGGGCGGTTATGCAGGTCCAGGCGACAGCCGATCTTGCCGGCGATCATCTGCATGATGGCCAACCCCAGCCCGGCCCCCTGGGCGTTGCCCTGGCTGTAGAAACGCTCCAGCAGTCGTTCGCGATGTTGCTCGTCGATGCCGGGGCCGGCGTCCTCGACGCTCAGCTGGATAGCGCCATCGGCCTGGAGATGTACGCCGACCCGTACCTCGCTGCCCACGGGGGAGAAGTTCAAGGCGTTGGTCAAAAGGTTCTGCAAGGCAATGGCCAGGGCCGCCGGGTCGGTTTCTAGCTGGCAATCCTCGGAGCCTTCGAGTACCAGTTCGACCTCCTTCTCCAGGGCCAGGGGCGCCAGCTCCGCGAGTTCCTCGCGAACCAGCGCACAGAGGTCGATCCGGCTCATGCGTGGGCTGAGCAGGTGCGGTTCGATGGGGGCCATGGCCCGCAGTGGCGCCAGGCCCCAGCCGATGACCAGCCAGGTCAGCAAGACCAGCAGCGTCACGCCGATCAGGGTTGGCCACAGGGTATGACGGACGATGCGCTGGATCAGGTCCTGGCGGATATCGTCGCGTTCGCCGACCCAGATCAGCAGGCCCTGCTGCGGGTCGGCCAGGAGAAAGGCGCACCAGTCCTTGCCGTTCTCCTGGAGGTCATGACCGCCCAAGGCCTCAGGCGGAGCGCACCAGCAACTGGGCGTCGTCGCGCCAGACCTGGAAGGTCAGGCGGGTTTCATAAGGGTGGGCGGCGCCATCCACGCCGACCTGGCTCATGGCCTGGTCGAAGGCCTGGTACAGGCGGTCCCAGTCGGCATTGCCCGGCTCTTGCGAGCGCAAGACCCCTTGCTGCAGTCGCGCGCTCTGGGCCAGCTGGGCGTCGTAGACCTCTTCGATTTCATGATGGCTGTCACGCAGCACCAGCCAGCTGATCAGCACATCCCCCAGCAGCACCAGCACCAGCAACGGCAGCAGGATTCGAGTGCGTACCGAGTTCATGGCTTGAGCTCCAGCACGTAGCCGATGCCGCGCACGGTGCGGATCAGCTCGGCGCACAGTTTCTTGCGCAGGTTGTGGATCAGCACCTCCAGGGTGTTGCTCTCGACCCGGTCCTGCCAGCCGTACAGCGCCCGGGACAGGCGCTCGCGGGTCACCACCTTGCCCGGTCGGGCCATCAATTGGTGCAGCAGTTGGTACTCCATGGGCGTCAGCACGATCTCCGTTGCCTGGTAGTGCACTTGTTGGCTCGCCGGGTCCAGGCGAATGCCGGCGTGCTCCAGCAATGGCTGGGCCCGTCCCTGGCTGCGACGCAACAGGGCGCGGACCCTAGCCTTCAATTCATCGACGTCGAAGGGCTTGACCAGATAGTCGTCGGCGCCTGCATCCAGACCGGCAATCCGCTCAATCCCACCCCCAACCTCGACCGCCTGGCCAGCCAGAGCTGGTTCTTCAGGCACTTCTACGTCCCGGTCACCTGCACCGCCAAGACCGTGTGGGCCAGCATCACCGGCGTGCCCGATGTCACTCGCCAGGAGACCGCTACCCGTCACCCGCTGATCACCAGCCAACACAGCCTGATCAATGCCTTCAGCGACTATCAGAAGCTTTACCTGATCGGCGGCAACGCCGGTTGGGCCAACATCAACGGCCTGATCCGCCAGAGCATCGACAACGTGCGCCTGTACGATGAAGGCCACTGGCAATCGCCATTGGTGGACGTCTGGGGTATCTCCGACCTCGACCTGTTCAAGGAAAGCGACCGCCTGCTGCGCGCCATCCCCAGGGACCAGCCGTTCTTCGCCTACCTGCAAACCTCCGGTAACCATCGCCCGTTCACCATCCCCAAGGACAACGACGGCTTTCAAGCCCAGGACCTGCCCCTGGAACAGGTGCAAGCCGCGGGCTCGCGCAGCCTTGCGCAATACAACGCCGTGCGCCTCTTGGACTTCAACATCGGCCGGCTGATGGAGATCGCCAAGGCAGGTGGTTATTACGACAACACCATCTTTGTGTTCTTCGGCGACCACAACACTCGCATCAGCCAGATCCCCCACATGGCCCCGGCGTTTGAACAGCTGGGGCTGGAGAGCAACAACGTGCCGCTGCTGATCCATGCGCCGAAAATGTTGCAACCCCGAGTGATCGAAGAAGCCGTCGGCCTGGCCGACCTGCTGCCCACAGTGGCCGGGATGGCAGGGATAGCGTTCACCAATGGCGCCATGGGGCGGGATATCCAGCAGCCTGCGCCGGAAGGGGAACGCGTGGTACCGCTGGTGTTGAGAGAAGGGACCTTCCCGGTGATCGGCGGCGTGACCCAGGATTTTCTGTTGCAGATGCAGCACGACGGTACCGGTGCGACCTTGCACGACCTGGCCTCGAGCACTCCCCGTGAGAATGTGGCGCAAGAGCATCCGCAGGAATTTGAACGGTTGCTGAAATTGACGCGGGGGATGCATGAGGGCGCGCGGTTGATGTTGTATCGCAATGTGCGCTAGCCCATCTCGACTTGCACAATTTGCTAGTGCCTGTACCTGAGGACCGATTCAAGGTTTGCTCTCTTCATTGACAGCGATCAGGGGCCTTAATAGTTTCTGCGGTGGCTTGATAGCTTGTAGTTGGATAGGTGCCCAGGTATCTAGTCTTGTCCAGATTTCAAGAGCATCGCATCAGCAGGGAGGCTGCATGACTCAGCAACACAATGACAACCATTACGTTCCACAGCTTTATCTCAAACAATGGGCGATTGATGGCAAGGTACTTACCTATCGCCTGTTAGTTCAAAATCCCAATGTGCGTCAATGGAGTACATATACCCCCAAGGGTATTGCTTACCACCGGCATTTGTATGTCTACACCTACGCACAGGGTGAAACCGATGAGTTTGAGCGTTGGCTGGATAGCGAATTCGAGTCCCCAGCCAAAGCAGCCATTGAGCGTGCGACCAAGGGGCAACGCCTGACTCCGCAAGATTGGACGTTATTGATACGTTATCTCGCTGCGCAAGATGTTCGAACGCCGGCCAGGCTGAGAGAATTTCTTATGCACCAGCAGGAACATCTTCCTGGTCAGTTGAGCGAGGTACTTCCGCGCACTCTTGAACAGCTGGAAAGCCAAGCCAGCCTCGAGCTGGAGATTCAAGTTCCTACTCAGCAGGAACTCGATTCAGCACCGGTTAAAGTCACCTTTGAGCCTCACCCGGATCGGCCAGGCGGTACGATCCAGGCAACCACGCTCATTGGCCGCAAGCTTTGGGTGGACGCGACGCGGTACGTACTGCAAAACGTGATGCCTGAACTGATGAAACACAAGTGGACAATTTTCACCGCGCCTGGCGATTTCGAATGGTCTACCAGCGACGATCCTGTAATACGCCTCGATGTGTTGAGCAAGCCGTACAACTTTAAAGGGCGGTGGGGCGGCGAAAGTGGTTTTATCCTGCTTCCTCTAAGCCCGAAACATCTACTATTCACAAGCTTTGGCCAGCGCATGCCTCCTCGTGGAAAGAAGGTGTCCATTGAATTTGCTATGCAGATAGAAAAAATCATTGTGGAGCATGCTTATCGTTATGTGTTCTCTACAAAAGAACACGATATGCGTGCCCGTCGCCCAAGAATTGAGTGCGCTGAGTTGTTTAAGGAGGAAAAAGCAATCTGGGAAAATTGGCACCGCGATCAAAGTCATGCGGAGCGCCAGCTATTTTGAGTTTTCTTCTGCACAGCTAACAAGCAAGGGGTGGGAACTCTCATAGCGCTCGCACGGAAGTGGATTGCCTCGCTGTCGTGGACATCTCCCGCATACGCTTTATGCGCAAGCACCCGGTGAACTCGCCTTCTGAGTTGCAGCCTTGAGGACGATGGTGTTCGCCAATCATCCTTATCACCAGGGCTCTTGTGCGCCATGTGCGTTGCGGCGGACGCGGATCGCATCAGCAAGACCCTTTTTCCTTTCAGTGACTTTGCTATTCTGCGGCCCCTTTTCCCCATTGCAAGGAGCGCAGGCATGACCCGGCCCATTGGCGGCAGTACGCAAACAAGGGCTGGTAAACAGCGTTACCTCCAACATATGTTCTCTCCATTGGCCCCAGCGCTCGTGCTGGGCCTGGCGCTCAGCAGTCCTGGTGCCAGCGCCGACCCCACCACCACCTACCGGGGCACCCTCGGCGACACCCCGGTCGAACTGGCCCTGACCTACGACTCCCAATACGGCGGCGGCATGTCCGGCTACTGGTTCAGCGAAGCCGATCGGTTGCCCATTCCCCTGGAGCTGACGCCGTTTCGCCAGGGCGACGAGCTGCTGATCAATATCATGGACAACCCGACCCTGCCGGCCGCTGCCGTGTCGTTGCAGTCCTTCAGCGAAGGGGCTGATTCCCTGCAGGGTTCTTTTATCGATCTGCGCACGGGTGGGCAGCAGCCGTTGCACTTGCAGCGGGTGATGCGCTTTGCCGGTAGCCGGCGCGAGGCATTCGACGGGGAGCTGTTGCAGCCGGTGCAGGACAAGGATTTCTATTTCCGCGTGCATGCCCTGCGCCATGCCGGGGAAGACACGGGCCGCGTGGACAATATCCGGATGCTGAGCCGCGCCACCGGCCAGGTGGTGCAGGAGGTGGCCGGGCAGTGGTGCCTGGCCGCTATCGGAACGCGAACCCTGGGTTTTGCGGATTTCGATGGGGATGGCACGGTGGACTTCCAGGTGCAGGGTTATAGCGTGAGCGGCCAAGGTGGCGGGGCGTCGTGCGCGCCGGCGCAATATTACCTGTATCACCCGGCGACCAAGGCCTACCTGCGCCATCCATTGCTGGAGCAGTTCGCGGTGGATGGCACCCTGCGTTTTGCGCCCGGTGGCCAGATGGAGTTCAGCAAGCAGGACTTCATCGACTACGACAAACGCATCCGGCGTTGGGATTACTACCGAGTGATCAGCCCTGATCGGCTGCAGTACCTGTCATCTGGCGAGGAGCGTTTCTGATGGGGGCGGTCGCTGTTTTTCGTGGGCTGGCAGTGGTGTTGCTGTTGGCCTGGATGATGCCCGCGCAGGCGGCCCATGGGGTGTATACGGGGACGCTGGGCAAGCAGGCCATTGTCTTGACCCTGGGCAATCAGAATGCGGTCTACCAGGGCACCTATGCCTACCAGCGCTATCGCACGCCGATCCGCCTCAAGCCGAGCTTCAGCTTCAGCAACAAGACGCTGGCCATGGATGAGTTGGACGAGCAGGGTCTGCCGGTGGCGCGCCTGCAGTTCAATGACCTGATGAACTCCCGCCAGCAGGAGCAGGTGCGCGGCACCTGGACCAGTTATCGCACGGGCAAGACCTTGCCGATTGCGCTGCAACTGGTGGGCCTGGTGGATTCGGACCGCTCCTGGCCGCAGCCGGTCACCACGCTGTTGCAGAGCGCTTCCACCAAGCGTTGGTATTTCCAGGTGCCGATGCAGGGCAGCGATCGACGGATCACGACGGTGGAGGTCATGCGCAAGTCCACTGGCAAACCCTTGCAGACCTTGGCGGTCAGTGCACCGGGGTGCCCGAACCTGGGGGTGGATACCTTGCAGTTGCAGCTCGAGGGGGAGCAATTGCGAATTGGCTTCAAGGACTGCAAGTTGCCGGGATTCCAGTGGAGCCCCAACATTGGGCGTTTCCAAGCGCAGCCTTGAGCCACCGTTCGCGGCCGCGCTGAAAAAGGTCGCGGCCGGGGCAGGCGATCCACCGTTCGCCTGCCCCGGCCAGCTGGCTCCTGCCCCTCAGGAGTTCGTGGGTTGGAACCTGACCGGTTGTAGCGCGGCACGCTTGCGCACGGGCTTGACCATCAGCCCCAGCCCTCCACCGATCAGCAGGATCGCCGCCATGAAGTACATCGCGGCCTGGGTATTGCCCGTCACCTGGGTCAGCCAGCCCACCACGATGGTGCTGAAGAATCCCGCCACGTTGCCCAGGGTGTTGATCAGCGCCACGCCCGCAGCGGCTGCCGCGCCACCCACCACCGCCGTGGGCAGGCCCCAGAACACCGGCAGGCTGCTGATCATGGCAGCGGTGCCGATGGTCAAGCCGAACATGGCCAGCATCAGGTTGTCGCCAAAGAAAGTGCCGAACGCCACGCCCAGGGCGCCGATGCCGGCGCAGATCGCCAGGTGCCAGCGGTACTCGCCATGGCGGTCGGAGCTGCGGCCCACCAGCACCATGCTGATCGCTGCGGCGGCATAGGGCAGGGCGGTGAGTGCGCCAATGACCCAGGGCTGTTGTACACCGCTATTGCGAATGATGGTGGGCAACCAGAAGCTGATGACGTATTGGCCCAGCACCAGGCAGAAGTACACGCCGCCCAGCAGCCAGATCTGCGGATGGAACAGGCCGTCACGCAGGCGGTGGCTGTGCTTTTGCGCGGCTTCGCGGTCGATGGCGGCTTGCATGCCCTGGCGCTCCTCTACGGTGAGCCAGTGGGCGTCGGCGATGCGGTCGCGCAGGAGGAAGAACACCGCGGCGCCGAGGGCCACGGCGGGCAGGCCTTCGATCACGAACAGCCATTGCCAGCCGGCGTAGCCGGACACACCGTCGAGGTGTTGCAGGATCAGCCCGGAGATCAGCGAGCCGAACAGGCTGGAAATCGGCAGGGCCATGATGAACAGGGCCGTCATCACGCCCCGGCGACGGCTGGGAAACCAGGTGGTGAGGTAGAAGATGATGCCGGGAAAGAAACCCGCCTCGGCGATGCCGATCAGCAGGCGCAGGACGTAGAAGGCCAGCGGTGTCTGGATGAACATCATGGCTGCCGACAACAGGCCCCAGGTGATCATGATGCGGGCGATCCAGCGCCGGGCGCCGAAGCGGTGCAGGGCGACGTTGCTGGGGATCTCGAACAGCAGGTAGCCGACGAAGAAGATCCCGGCGCCCAGGCCATACACCGCTTCGCTGAACTTGAGGTCGTCGAGCATCTGCAGCTTGGCGAAACCGACGTTGACCCGGTCCAGGTACGCCACCAGGTAACACAGGATCAGCAAGGGGATGATGCGCCAGGCGGTCTTGCTATAGGCCGACTGCAAGGCGGCATCGTCGAGGGCCGTGGGCGGCTGTTGGGACTGGTTCATGGTGGGCCTCTTTATTTTTGTTGTGTGAGCGGCTGATGAAAAACGTGCCTCAGGGTTCGGGCAGCAGGCGGGTGGCCGGCCATTCGCCGGATCGACACATGTCGCGGACCAACTGCGCAATCAGGTCGGCGATGGTGCTGCGCAGGTTGCTCTCGGGCAGGGCGGCGCAGACGCAGATGCCCAGGGTTCGAAACACCTCCCTGGGGCTGATGGCATGGGCCACCAGCCGGCCTTCGGCGACTTCGCGCAGGGCCAGGTTCAGCGGCATGATGCTGGGGCCGACGCCGGCCTCCACCGCGCTCTTGAGGATGTGCACCGAGTTGACCTCCATGGCCACCGTGGCGGGCGGTAGCTGCAAGCGCTCCAGGGCCTGGTCGACGCAGGCCCGGGTGCTGTGGCTGTGGGCGCGGCTGGGAAACACCAGCGGCCGGGCCACGGCCTGGGCCAGGGTCACGGCCCCGGGCGGCGGGGCCTGGGGATCGTCGGCGCGATGGATCAGGTAGAAGTCCTCTTCGAGCAGCGGGCTGAAGCGCACCTGCGGGGGCAGGCCGAAGGGACTGAACACGGCGATGTCGACCCGGCCCCGGACCAGTTGCTCCACCAGGTTGCCGGTGAGTTCCTCGTTCAGTTGCAGCTCGACCTTGGGATGGCGCCGGGCCACGGCCTGGATCAGCGGCAGGGCGACGATGCTGGCCACGCTCTGGGGCAGGGCCACGACGATGCTGCCGGTGAGCGCTCCGGGCTCGCTGCTGATGGCCGCACGGGCAGCGCGCAGGTGCTTGAGCAGGCCCTGGGCATGTTCGTAGAACAGCCTGCCGGACTCATTGACGCTGATGCCGCTGTTGCTGCGCTGGAACAGCTGCACGCCGAGGTCGGCCTCCAGGGCCGCCATCTGCTTGCTCAGGGCCGATTGCGCCACGTGCACTTCCCGTGCGGCCCGGGACAGGCTGCCGGCATCGACCACGGCGACGAAGTACTTCAGCTGGCGGATTTCCATCGCAGCTCCTTGCGGGCCAGGCCCTAGTTGGCCACGGGGCCCCGGGGGAAGATCTTGCCCGGGTTCATCAGTTGCCGCGGATCGAGGGCGGCCTTGATCGCCGCCATGGCGTCCATGGCGTGCTGCCCGTGTTCCAGGCCCATGAAGCCTTGCTTGGTCAGCCCGACTCCGTGCTCGCCAGTGCAGGAGCCCTGCATGGCGATGGCCCTTTGCGCCAGGCGCTGGGCCACGGCCTCGGCCCGTTGCAGTTCGTCGGGGCTGTCTGGATCCACCAGGATCACCGCATGGAAATTGCCGTCACCGACATGGCCGAAGATCGGCGCCAACAACTCTTGTTCTCGCAGGTCGGCAGCGGTGGCCTCGATGCATTCGGCCAGGCGCGAGATCGGCACCACGGCGTCGGTGGTCAGGGCGCGACAGCCGGGGCGCAGGGCCAGGGCGGCGAAGTAGCCGTCGTGCCGGGCCTGCCACAGGCGGCTGCGGTCTTCCGGGTGCACCGCCCACTCGAAATCCTGGCCGCCGTGTTCGTCGGCCAGCAGGCGGATGGTCTCTACCTGTTCCTTGACCGAGGACTGCGAGCCATGCAGTTCGAAGAACAGCCCCGGCGCCTCGTTCAATTGGGTTTTGCTGTAGGCATTCAAGGCGCGCACGGTGAGGGCGTCGATCAGCTCGATGCGGGCGATCGGCACCCCCAGCTGGATGGCCTGGATCACCGTGCGCACTGCTTGGTCGACGCTGGGGAAGTTGCATATCGCGGCGCAAATCGCTTCGGGGATCGGGTGCAGTTTCACCGTCAGTTCGGCCAGCGTGGCCAAGGTGCCGCCGGAGCCCACCAACAGGTGGGTGAGGTCATAACCCGAAGAGGATTTACGCGCCCGGCCGCCGGCTTGCAGGACCCGACCATCGGCCAGCACCGCGTTCAGGGCCAGGACGTTTTCGCGCATGGTGCCGTAGCGCACGGCGTTGGTGCCCGAGGCGCGGGTTGCCGCCATGCCGCCCAGGGAGGCGTCGGCACCAGGGTCGATGGGGAAGAACAAGCCGGTGCCGTGCAGCGCGGCGTTGAGCTGCTTGCGAGTCACCCCCGGTTGCACGGTGGCGTCCATGTCGTCGACGCGGATCTCGAGGATCTGGTTCATGCCCGACAGGTCGATGCAGACCCCGCCATGCAGGGCATGGACCCAACCTTCCAGGGAGCTGCCGCTGCCGTAGGGAATGATCGGCACCCGATGGCGGTGGCAGGCCTGCTGCACGGCGATGATTTCGTCGAGATGATTGACGAAGGCCACGGCCTGGGGCGGCATGGGATCCAGCGCCGAGATGTCCTGGCCGTGGTGTTCGCGCACGCTGGCGGCAAGGCTCAGGCGCGAGCCCAAGAGGTTGGTGAGTTCGTCCACCAGGGCGGCCGGCAGCGGCGGGACGTCGGGGGTAGCGAAGGCAGGGGGCAGCATCGGGCGATCTCCGGTTTATTGTGCGCACCGCTGGCCGGGCCAGGGTGGGGAGTTGCCCATATCCTAACTGCATGAACGAGGCGTCGGTCATGCAGATTGGAGATGGCCTTATCGCGAGGGCAGATGGCGGCCAAGGCTTCGTGTAGGCGCTGGCGCAGGCTGCGCACGCCTCGGGACGAGGCGCGGGACCGGTAAATCGTGTCGCCAGGGTTTGCGGGCGCTGCGCGCCCGGTCGCAGCCTCGCGGGCTTGGCAGCGGCTACAGGTGTTTTGTGTGGCCGCTGCCGCAGGCTTTGGGACGAGGCGCGGGGTCAGAAGTTGATCGAGGCGCTCAGGCGTGCGCTCAGCGGTGCGCCCTGGAACAGGTAGTCGTCGCCCAGGTACTCGCCGACGTCACGCCAGTAGCGCTTGTCGAACAGGTTGTCCACGGTCAGGCGGAACACCGTGTCGTAGCCATCGATACGGGTGCTGTAGCGGCTGCCGATGTTGAAGATCGCGTAGCTGCCGGCGCTGACGTTGCCCGTGCGGTCGGCGTACTTGCTGGCGCTGTATTGCATCCCGCCCAGCAGGGCCAGGCCGTCGAGCCAGGGCAGGGCGTAGTCGCCCTGGAGGCTGGCCCGCAGGCGCGGCACGTTGAGGGCCTGATGGCCTTCGTAGGCCGGGGTGCCGGTGCCTTCGACCCGCGCGCGAATCGCCGCGACGCTGGCGGCGATCTGCAAGCGCTGGGTGGCCCAGCCATTGGCCGAGAGTTCCAGACCGGTGTTCTTTTGCTGGCCTTGCTGGATATAGGTGAACTGGCCATCGCCGTCCGGGCGCGCGTACTGGTAGGCCTGGCGCATCTGGAACAACGCGGCGGTGAAGCTCATGCGCTGCCAGTCGTACTTGACCCCGGTCTCGATCTGCCGCGATACGGTGGGGGCCAGGGTGGTGCCGCTATTGCGTGTGGAAAAAGGCGCCTGCCCACCCAGGGACAGACCCTTGCCGTACTGGGTGTAGAGCGACAGGTTGGCCACCGGCTTGTAGATCAGCGCTGCCTGGGGCAGGAACATGTAGCGCTGGGTATGGCGTTCACGCATGCCATTGGTGTCGAAGCTTTCTTCATCCAGGCGCACTTCACGCCCACCCAGAACGGTCTGCCATTGCTCGTTGAAACTGATGCGGTCGCTGAAGAACAGGCCGTACTGGCGACTGTCCAGGCGTTTGTGGGAGTCGTTGAGCGGCTCTGTGGAACGGGCAAAGTTGTCCGGCTTGCTGCCGATATTGCCTACACCAGTTAGATACATCGTCTGGCCACGGTTAGATACCACTCGACGGAATGCACTGGTACCAAGGCTCAGCTCATGCCCCAGTCCTCCTGCATCGAAACGACCATTGAGCACTGCCTGGATTTCATCGTTGCGTCGGGTGTCGTCGGGGCTGGGGAAATCGTAGATGTCGTAGCCGCCCTCGGGGCTGAAGTAGTTGCCGTTTTTGTTGATGCAACCGGTGGTGCAGCCACCCCACGCAAACGAGCTGTAGTCATCGATCACCACCCGGCTACGCGAGGCGCTCAAGTTGCCTTTCCAGTCGTCGTTGAAGCGGTACTCGAAGTTGCCGCTGATGTTCAGCGATTCGTTGGTCACCGGTTTCGAGCCGCTCTGGTGGGCCAGCAGCTTCTTCGGCGAGGCGTGGTGCGGCAGCGCCGACCCGCCCAGCAGCTGGTAGCCAGGGGCCGAGCGCTGCTCCTTGTTCTGGTATTCGATGTCCAGTTGCAGCAGGGCATTGGGGCTGATGTTCCAGTCGAAGGCCAGGGAGGCGAAATCCCGTTGGCCGTTGGCGTGTTCGACATAGGAATGCAGGTCTTCGTGGGCCAGGTTGGCCCGCAGGCCGAACTGCTGCTCGCTGCCGAACCAGCCGCCGACATCGGTGGCCAGGTAGCCGCTGCCGCGATCGTCGGTGGAGACGGTGACCGAGCGAATATCCGTGGGTCGTTTGGTCACGTAGTTGATCAGCCCGCCGGGTTCGCTGACGCCGCTCTGCAGGCCGGACAGGCCCTTGAGCAACTCCACCCGCTGCTTGTTTTCCAGGGCCACGTTCTGCTCGCCAGTGATGGTGCGGCCGTTGATCTTGTAGCTGCTGGCGGCATTCAGGGCAAAGCCACGTACCTCGAAGTTCTCGTAGTAGCCCACCGGTGCGTAGCTCTGGCCTACCGAGGCATCGTTACGCAGGACTTCGCTGAGCAGCCGTGCCTGCTGGTCCTTGATCATGTCCTCGTTGATCACGCTGATGGATGCCGGAGTGTCCAGCAGCGGCGCTTCGTCGAAGCTGCCCACCGAGGCACTGTCGCTGCGGTAGCCGTAGGCCTGGGTAGCGCTGACAGTCTGGGTCGGTAGTTCGGTGGCAGCACCTGCAGCGCTGGTGCTGGCGGCCAGCAACAGGCCGAGGGTCAGGCGATTGAGGGTGTGCCCGGCGGTGCGCGCTGGCGCTGGGGCGGTCGGGTGGATGCGGTTCATGGGCGTTCCTTGAGGGCCAGCCTGTTCCGTGGCAGGCGCCAGGGCATTCCTGGAGCTGGTGTTCGGTGAGCTGTGCGGGCAGGGGAAACCGCAGGCTGGCGAGTCGGTTTGGGCGACGATCGGTGCGCGGTTTTCGGGCTGGCGCCATCATACAAGGTGCGGCGATGGGGTAAAGGCGGAAGAGGCGATGAAGCAGGACGACAGAGCGGTGGTTGTCACCGACGAGGGTGGGGGTCAGCGCTTGGACTCCTCGCTGGCCTTCTGCAGGGTCTCGATCTGCCTTTCCAGGAACTCGACCCGGCGCAGCAGCAGGGCCACCAGCTTGTCGTCTATGTTGCGGGCATCGTCGTTGGCCAGGGACTTCTCCAGGCGGTCGACGATTTCGTGGTTCATGCTGCGGTTTTCCTGCCTGGCGACGCGCTTGACCTGCGCATGCAAGTCATCGGGAAGACGGACGATGAATTTCTGGACCTGTGCGCGCATAGCGTATTTCCGAGCGGTTAAAAAATCGCATCATAAAAAGGCCATGAGCGGGGTGGCTTCAGGAAAATTCTGAAAGAAGTGCTGATTGTGCTGGGCAAGCAGTAGGCAATCATCGAGCCCCAACACCGGAGCTGGTTCTGATCACCTGCCTAGCGTTCAGGTACATATCGCAGCCCGATCAGTTCCCAATCGTTCCAGGTGGGTTCTATGTCCGGTCTCCAGAGGACCGGGATCCTTCGCAGCAGCTTCAAGGTCTCCTTGCAGTAATAGCCGCCATGGATTCGCCCCTTCGTTTCCACGGCCAAGGGAAAGGCCCCTGGTTCCGGTGGCAAAGGCAGCTTCCATCCGGGTTCGACCCGGGTACGGGCCAGCGCGAAGCGTTGCTCCACCAAAGCCTGGAGGGTTGATGGCAGGTACGGATAGGCGCAAGTCTGTTGCCTGGACAGGGACAGCTGGGTGAACTGCTTGAAGGTCACATAGCCCTTGTGGCCGGCTAGCGTCTCCAGGTCCTGCCTCGATAACACGTGGAACCGGGTGTCATCGAAGACAATCGCTCCCTGTTCTTCCCGTAGCGGCTGTGGCAGTTCGGCGAGGATGTAGTAGTGAGCCTGGAACGCCTTGCGCACCAGGTTCCTGTCCTGCAACAGGTTCCAACAAGCGGTCTGCTCGAGGCGCCAGCTCTGCGGTGAGGCAGTGCTTTTGATTTCTATGGTCAGGCCCCAGGTAAGCTGCAGATCGAATACGTCGCCCTGGTGCTGCTGCTCGAAACTTTTCCTCAGACTTTTGCGCAGGTGATCCGGGTAAGGATTTTGCCAGGTGAAGTGTTCTACCAGGCACCCCGCGATCTGTTCGGCATGGTCAATCAAGTGCTGGCATAGCAGGTATTCGATCAGGAGTCCGCGCAGAAAGGGTATCTGCAGGTTGGAGAAAGCCCAGGACCAAAATCCAGCGGCGTTGCGCTGGGTATCGATCCGATCGAATTTGAATTGGCTGTTCGAGGTCAGGCTCGGCACTGGCGGCAAGTCCTTTTGCTGGGGTGATGGTTCAGGCGCGTGTCTTGTACCAGCTTTGCATTCTCGGGCAATAGCCGGACAGCAAGTACCTGACGAAACACCGGTAGCGGCTTGCGCAAAACCCTTGCAGCGTCCCAACCAGTCGAAGATCGTCGAGTACCTGTTGGCTCCTGCCACCACCGATCCGCTGCTGCCGGAACCCACGGGCGCCGATCTGTGCCATCGGCCTTCGTTCTGGTTCCGCCTGAAGATGTCCGGCTTCGCCCTGGGCTTGGCGGTGTTGGTCGGCCTGGCGACCTATGGGGCCTGGTGGGGCTTCAGCCATGACCATGAAAGCCTGGTGATCCTCGGGATCCTGGTGTTGTACTTCGTGCTGGATACGGTCTGAGCCGGCGGCCCGGACCGGCCCTCGTGGGGCCGGCCGGGCAATGTAGCGGCGGGCTCAGCGCCGATCCAGCCACACGGTCTGGGCGTTGCAGAATTCACGCACGCCAAAGTGCGAGAGCTCACGGCCGAAGCCGCTTTTCTTCACGCCGCCGAAAGTCACCCGCGGGTCGCTGGCGCTATAGCCGTTGATGAACACACCACCGGTTTCCAGTTCGTCGGTCATTTGCCGGGCGCGCTCCAGGTCGGCGGTGAACAGGGTCGCGGTCAGGCCGAACTCGCTGTCGTTGGCCAGTTCCAGGGCGTGTTGGGCGTCGCGAGCGGTGATGATCGAGGCCACCGGACCGAACAGCTCCTCTTTGAACGAGGTCATCTGGTCGGTAACGCCGGCCAGCACCGTGGGCGGGTAATAGTTGCCCGCGCCTGCGGGCTTGACGCCGCCCAGCAACAGGCTGGCACCTTCGGCCAGGGTCGCCTCGACCTGCTGGTGCAGTTCGTCGCGCAGGTCGAAGCGGGCCATGGGGCCGATATAGGTGTCGTTGGCCAGTGGGTCGCCCATCACCAGGGCGCGGGTGGCTTCGACGAAACGCCGGGTGAATTCCTCCACCACGCCTTGCTCGACGATCAGGCGCTTGGCGGCGGCGCAGACCTGCCCGGTGTTCTGGTAGCGGCCGACTACCGCGGCCTTGACCGCTTCGTCCAGGTCGGCGTCGTCGAGCACGATGAAGGGGTCGGAGCCGCCCAGTTCCAGCACGCATTTCTTCAGTGCGGCACCGGCCTGGGCACCAATGGCGATGCCGGCGCGCACGCTGCCGGTCAGGGTCACGGCGGCGATGCGTGGGTCGGCGATGGCCCGGGACACGCCGTCCGGGGTGACGTTGACCAGCTCGAAGACCCCCTCGGGGAAGCCGGCCTTGTGCATGGCTTCCAGCAGCAGGTAGGCGCTGCCCATGACGTTCGGCGCGTGCTTGAGCACGTAGGTGTTGCCGGCCAGCAGCGCCGGTACTGCGCCGCGCAGTACTTGCCAGATGGGGAAGTTCCACGGCATCACCGCCAGGATCGGCCCCAGCGGTCGGTACTCGATGCGGGCCTTGTGGTGTTCCACCAGGGTCGCTTCCGGGGCCAGCATGGCCGGGCCGTGCTTGGCGTACCACAGGCACAGCTGGGCGCATTTCTCGATTTCGCCCCGGGCCTGGGCCAGGGGCTTGCCCATTTCCTGGGTGATCATGCGGGCCAGGGCTTCGCTGCTGTCGCGCAGGACCTGGGCCAGGGCCACCAGGTAGCCGGCGCGGTTGGCGACGTCCAGGCGCCTCCACTGGCCGAAACCGTGGCGGGCCCGCTCCAGGGCGGCGTCCAGGGCGACATCCGACTGATAGGGATAGGCGCCGATCCGCTCGCCGGTGGCGGGGTTGATCGACAGGGCATGGGTATGGCTGGAAACAGAAGTCATGGCACCGTCCTGCAAGGTGGGAATGGCAGCAGGTTACGGGGCTGGCTCTTTGCTGAAAACTGAATAATATTGAGCAAGTCGTTCACGATTGGAGAATGCAGTGGATCTGGTCCAGCTGGAGATTTTCAAGGCTGTTGCCGAGCAAGGCAGCATCAGCGCCGCGGCGCAGTTGATCCATCGAGTGCCGTCGAACCTGACCACGCGCATCAAGCAGCTGGAGCAGGACTTGGGCGTGGAGCTGTTCATCCGCGAGAAGAGCCGCATGCGCTTGTCGCCCGCCGGCTGGAACTTCCTCGACTATGCCCGGCGCATCCTCGACCTGGTGGCCGAGGCGCGCCTGACCGTGGCTGGCGAAGAGCCCCAGGGGCCCTTTGCCCTGGGCTCCCTGGAAAGTACCGCGGCGGTGCGCATCCCGGCGTTGCTGGCGGCCTACAACCAGCAATACGCCAAGGTCGAGCTGGACCTGTCCACCGGCCCCTCGGGGACCATGCTCGAAGGTGTGTTGTCCGGCCGATTGGTGGCGGCGTTCGTCGATGGCCCGTTGCGCCATCCGACCCTGGAAGGGCTGCCGGTGTTCGAGGAGGAAATGGTCCTGATCGCGCCCCTGGGCCATGCCCCCATCACCCGGGCACGTGAGGTCAACGGTGAAAGCATCTACGCCTTTCGCGCCAACTGCTCCTATCGCCACCATTTCGAAAGCTGGTTCACCCAGGACGCCGCGGTGCCGGGCAAGATCCACGAGATGGAGTCCTACCACGGCATGCTGGCGTGCGTCAGCGCCGGCGCCGGGTTGGCGCTGATGCCGCGCAGCATGTTGGAAAGCATGCCCGGGGCAGCCACGGTCAGCGTCTGGCCCTTGTCTGCGCGCTTTCGCTACCTGCAGACCTGGCTGGTCTGGCGGCGCGGCACGGTGTCCCAGAGCTTGAGCAGTTTTGTGAAGTTGCTGGAGGAGCGGGGGGCCGTGCTGGCTGAGGGATGAATGGGGCTGCCCGGCCATCGCTCGATGGCTGCGTCGGTGCGATTTGTGTAGGCTCGCGGCCTTTGCCTCGCATCTGGAGATGAGTCATGACCGATCAGCTTTGCCTTGTGTTCGTGCCGGCGTTGGTGGCGGTGTTGCTCAATGCCGAGACCACCAAGGGCACGCCCCTGACCGAAGCCGAAGTGCTGGAGATTCGTGATAGCGCCGCCTGCATCGCGGTGCCGGTGGAGGTGGCACTGAGCATGGAAAACGAGCGGGGCTATCGCGATCTGGTGGCCGAGGACTGCTGGGCGCAATGGCAGCAGTATCGGCGCGAAAGCCGAGCCTGAGAGGCCGTCTCGGCGCGCCAGCGGTGGGTTTTCGGGAGCGCCGGGCAGTGGCTGGGAGCGGTTTCTCAGCGCCTGCTCAAGGCCAGGCGCGCCGCGAATAGCACGAAGATCATGCCGGTGGTGCGATCCATCCACTGAATCACCTTTTCCCGTCGCAGCACCCCGCTCAGGGAGCGAGTGGCGCCAATCAGCAGCAGTGACCAGATCAGCCCGAGCATCACATGGATGCTCACCAGGGCGAAGGTCCAGGCCACCAGTGGCTGCCCCTGGGGAATGAACTGCGGCAGAAAGGACACATAGAAAATCCCCACCTTGGGATTGAGCACATTGCCCAGCATGCCCTTGAGAAACCAGTTGGCACCGGGCTTGGCGTCGGTGCCTGCGGGGGCAAAGGTGCGGCGCGGACGCAGCAGCATGTGCACCCCGAGCCAGGCCAGGTAGGCGGCGCCGCAGTACTTGAGCAGGTTGAAGGCCAGCTCCGACACCGCGATCAGGGCCCCCAGGCCGAACGCCACCGCGGCGCCCCACAACAGGCAGCCGGCATTGATCCCCAACGCTGCGCGCAGCGCCTGGCGCTTGCCCTCCACCGTGGCGGTGCGCAGTACCAGGGCGGTATCCAGCCCTGGGGTCAGGGTCAGCAGGGTGGCGGCCAGGGTGAAGGCCAGGAGGTTGTCGGCGACGGTCATGGGCATGGGCTCTGCAAGTGGTATTGGGGCCCACCTTGGCAGGCGGGCAGGGTAGGTCGGGCAATCTCAGGCTTGCTGGAAGGCCGAGATCCGCAAGGTCTTGATCAACAGCTGCTGCAAGTGGTCGACAGGCCTGGAGCCTTTGCTGGCACGGCTGCGATACACCGCCACCTGCATCGGTTCCAGCGGGCCCAAGCCCTCCTGTTCGCCGAGTATCTGTAAATGTTCCGGGACACTGCAACGGGTCAGGGCCGCCACCGCCAGGCCGCTCTCCACCGCGGCGATCTGCCCGGCCAGGCTCGAACTGTTGTAGACCACCCGGTACTCGCGGCCCTGCAGGGCCAGTGAGTTGATCGCACTGCGCCTGGCCAGGCTGACGCTTTCGTACACGGCGATCGGCAGCGGATCGCGGCGCCAGATATCGAACTGCGGCGAGCCGACCCAGACCATGGGTTCATGGAACAGCAGGGTGCCGCGTCGCGAGTGATCGCGGGAGATCAGCGCCAGGTCGAGCTCGCCTTGCTCCACCCGGGGGATCAGCGATGTCGACTGCTCGCAGTCCAGCTCGATTTCCACCGCTCCGTGGCGCGGGGCGAAGCGCTTGAGCGCCGGGGTCAGGTATTTGGCCGCGTAGTCGTCCGGCACCCCGAGGCGCACCCGCCCCGCCAGCTCAGCACCGTGGAAGGCCGATTGCGCATCGGCATGCAGGTCGAGCAGGCGCCGGGCGTAACCCAGCAGCACCTGGCCATCGGCGGTCAGTTGCAGGTGTCGGGCATCGCGCAGCAGCAACTGGCGGCCGACCGCGGCTTCGAGTTTTTTCAACTGCATGCTGATGGCCGATTGCGAGCGATGAACCTGTGGCGCGGCACCGGACAACGACCCGTTATCCACCACCGCGACAAAGCACTTGAGCCAGTCGAGCTGCAGATCCTGTTGTTTCATGGGGCGACTCTCGTATTCGATAAGCGAATGCTATGCAGGCGAATTATGCGCTCTTCGCTGCATTACGTCTGGTGGATAGTGCCTGCCTGTCCGTTGCGCGGGCCTCGCGCCGCGCCTGTCGAACCCTGCGTGCACCCGACTGCGGTGCCGCCAGCCAAAGGAAGCCTGATTGTGCTGAGCATCGATAAAGCCGCCCCCGCGCTGCAGTTCCATGAGGTGCTGGATGGCTTCAGGCGCCTGCTACCCATTTCCCTGTTCGTGATGATCTTCGGTGCCGCCTTCGGCCTGGCAGCGGTGCAGGCGGGCCTGGATCGCTCAACCATAGTGCTGATGAGCACCCTGGTGTTCGCCGGGGCGGCGCAGTTCGCGGTACTCGACCTGTGGGGAGCCCAGGTGCCGCTGCTGCCCCTGGTGGCGACGGTCTTCGCCATCAACGCTCGGCACCTGCTGATGGGCGCGACCCTGTATCCCTGGCTCAAGGAGCTGCCGCGCGGCCAGCGCTATGGGGTGATGCTGGTGGTCTCCGATGCCAACTGGGCCATGTCGATGCAGGCCTTCGATGCCGGCAAGCCGGGATTGGGCCTGTTGTTCGGGGGCGGTCTCGCGCTGTGGTCGACCTGGGTCGCTGGCAGCTGGCTGGGCCTGTACCTGGGCAGTTCGCTGCACGACCCGGTGAGTCTGGGCCTGGACATGGTAATGGGCTGCTTCCTGCTGGCCATGGTGATCGGCGGCCAGAAGAGCCTGCGCCTGCTGGTCATCTGGAGTGTCGCCGCCGGTTCAGCGCTGTTGGCCTACCGCTACCTGCCGGAGAACACCCATGTGGTGGCCGGAGCCTTGTGCGGGGGTATCGTCGGAGCGTTATGGATGGAGCAGCAGCATGTACATTGAAACCAGCGGTTCGGGCTTGTTGCTCATTGTGTCGATCATGGCCGTGGTGACCCTGGCCACACGCTGGGGCGGCGTACTGGTGATGTCCTGCGTGCCGATCAACCAGCGAGTGCGGCAGTTCATCGGGGCCATGTCCGGCTCGGTCCTGGTGGCGGTCCTGGCCCCGCTGGCGGTCACCGGCGACAGCGGCGCGCGGCTGGCCTTGCTGACCACCGCGGTGATCATGCTGCTGTTGAACAAACCCCTGCCGGCGATTGCCGCCGGCATAGTCGCCGCAGGATTGCTGCGGGCATTGTGAGGGCGCTGGTGCTGCTCAGGTCTTGCAGCGGACCAGCGCCAGATAGACCCCTGCGCCCTGGCCGGGTTCGAAATCGGGAGCAGGAACATCGTGATTTCCCCATCAAGCGTATGAGGAGGGGGCGCCGGCTCAGAAGGAGCCGCGAGGTGCGGGGATGCCCAGTTGCTGTTGCCTGGCTTCGATCTGTTTGTCCACGGCGCGCTTGCCACTGAACAACTTGAGGTACTGCACGGTGGGCGGCAGTTGTCCTGCGAGCAACGCCAGCATATCCAGGGCCGGAGTCCTGATTAGGCGCAAATCGCTGACCTGCGAGCTTTCCAGGCCCTTGATCTCACCCAGGGCCTTGAGGTTGGCCAGGTGCAGCAGCTGCAGTTGCGGGCAACCTCGCAGATCCAGGCGGCCCAACTGCGCCTGATCCTCGATCTTCAGCACTTGCAGTTGCGGGAAACTGCCCAGGTCCAGTTGACTCAGGCCGCGCACCCGCAGGATATCCAGCTCCCGCAGCTGCTCGTGATGCAGTTCCGGCATGGTTTCGCGGCTGCCGAAACTAACCGACAGGCTATGCAGGCCAGCCATGCCGGCCACCATGCCCAGGGGCGTCTTGGCCGACATGCGATGCAGGCTCAGGCTGTGGATGCCCGGGCACTGGCCCAGGACATCCAGGTTGTGGTCCTGCACGCTGATGGACAGCCGGTGCAGCTCACGCATCTGGCCAATGGGCGCCAGATCCAGGGGCGGGCCTTTGTCCAGGGAGATCCGCAGGGTTTGCAGATGCCTGAGATTGGGCAGGGCCAGCAGGCCGGGCAGATCGGCGCTGATCACTTGCAGCTCGAAGTGTCGCAGCCTGGACAGGCTGGCGATGGCCTCGAAATGCTCCAGGGTATCGAGGCAGTCCAGGCTCAGGGCGTGGACGTTGGGCAAGGCCAGCAGGGTCCGGCTATCGAAGGCGCTGCCCGGGTGGTGGCTGTAGAAACGAACCATCAGCCGCTCGCCATAGCGGGCGCAAAGCGCATCGAGCCGGGCAAGCAGTTCGCGATCATATTGCTGGAGGCTGGCGAACTGGACGATGAGCCGGGCCTGGGGGCTGGCATCTAGGTGGGTAGAGACCTGCAAGCCCAGGTCGGCCTGGCTGGGGGCTTGAATACGATGGGAAAACATCAACGGTCCTTGATGATTGGCGCGCAGCATCATGCCATCGATGGGGGGCTTGGGGTATCGCGCTCGAGCAATTGGCGAGGGCTGCGCCCCGGGGGGCGCGGCCTCTGGCTCGGTTGCGGCTACAAGGCCGGTGCCTGGCAGCTCATGGGTCGACCTGGCCCATCAGCTCGCTCACCGATTCCGGGCGCTTGGCGTAGCGCTGGGCCAATACCGCACAAACCATCAGCTGGATCTGGTGGAACAGCATCAACGGCAGGATCAGCACACCCATGGTGCTGCCGGCGAACAGCACCTGGGCCATGGGTACGCCGGTGGCCAGGCTCTTCTTCGAGCCGCAGAACAAGATGGTGATGCGATCTTCCTGGTCGAAGCCCAGCAGCTTGCCCAGGAAGCTGGAGGCCAGCAGCACCAGGCCCAGGAGGATGCAGCAGGCCACCACCAGGCCGGCCAGGTCCCACAACGGGATCTGCTGCCAGATGCCTTCGTTCACCGCCTCGCTGAAGGCCCCGTAGACCACCAGCAGGATCGAGCCCTGGTCGACGAACTTCAGCCAGTCCTTGTTGCGCCCGACCCAGGCGCCGATCCAGCGCCGGGCGATCTGCCCGGCAATGAACGGCAGCAACAGTTGCACGCTGATCTTGACGATCGCGTCCAGGGTCGAGCCGCTGTCACCGTGGACGTTGAGCAGCAGGGTCACCAGCAGCGGTGTGAGGAAGATCCCGAACAGGCTCGAGGCCGCGGCGCTGCAGATGGCCGCCGGGATATTGCCCCGGGCCAGGGACGTGAAGGCGATCGCCGACTGCACCGTGGCCGGCAGCGCACAGAGGTAGAGCATGCCCAGGTACAGGTCCTTGCCCACCATGGGCGAGAGCAGCGGCTTGAGCGCCAGGCCCAGCAGCGGGAACAGCACGAAGGTCAGGCCGAAGACCAGCAAGTGCAGCCGCCAGTGGCCAGCCCCGGCGATGATCGCCTCGCGTGAGAGCTTGGCGCCGTGGAGGAAGAACAGCAGGCCGATGGCGAGGTTGGTCAGCCAGGCGAAGCCCGTGGCCACCTGGCCGCTGGCGGGCAGGAAGCTGGCCAGCAGGACGACGCCGATCAGGGTCAAGGTGAAGTTGTCGGGTAACAGGCGGGAGCGGGACATGAGCAGGATCATCCGGGGGTTGCCAAGAGCGATGGGGCGACTCTAACGTGCCTGTCATCTACCGACTAACGCCAAAGAGCCAGTTAATGCCGCCTAAAGGACATGAAAAGATCGTCAGGCGCAGTATTCCCGGTCTTCCCAGCTTGCCGCGACCGGTGTACGGACGTACTGAATCCTTGCCCAACCGGGCCCTGACCCGGCGTCACAGCCATCCCTGGGTGCAGTTGTCCTATGCCATCGCCGGGGTGCTGGAGATCCAGACCAGCGCTGGGCGCTTCATCGCGCCGCCACAACGGGCGGTGTGGATTCCCGCTGGAGTACCGCACCGGGTGTTCAGTTCGCCGCGTACCGAAATGCGCAGCCTGTACCTGGATTGCAGCGTCACCGCCTGGGCCGATACCGACAACTGCCAGGTACTGGCGGTCAGCGACCTGTTGCGCGAGCTGATCCGCGCCTTCAGCGAGCTGCCGGTGGAGTACGTGCAGGACAGCGCCGACGGTCGCCTGGCCCAGGTGCTGCTGGACCAGCTGGCCGCCGCGCCGCAGCTGGACCTGATGCTGCCGCTGCCCCATGACGTGCGCTTGCGTTCGATCTACCGCAGCCTGCAGGCCCGTCCCGAACAGCAGACCACCCTGGGCCAGTGGGGGCAGAAACTCGGCGTCACCGAGAAGACCCTCAGCCGCTTGTTCCTCAAGGACACCGGGTTGACCTTCCGCGCCTGGCGCCAGCGCCTGCGCCTGCTGGGCGCTTTGACGCCGCTGGAGCAGGGCGAGCGGGTCACCGACGTGGCGCTGGCGTGTGGCTACGATTCCACCTCGGCCTTCATTGCCGCCTTTCGTCAACAGTTCGATGCGACCCCGGGCGAATTCTTTGGCTGAACCAGCAACCGCGCCATCGCCCGGCGACTCGGCACGAGCCGTGCGCAGCCTGCGGCAGCGGCTACCCCCGGCAGCATCCGGTGGCTCATTCACTGTTCGCGATAGCGCCCCGGGGTCATGCCGAACCAGCGGATGCAGGCCTTGTGGAAACTGCTCTGGTCGCGAAACCCCAGCAATGCGCCGATGTACTTCACGCTGCGCATGGAATTGCGCAGGAAGCTGTGGGCCAGCATCAACCGGGCTTCGTCTTGCAGCGCCGAGAAATGCACGTCTTCGTGGCCCAGGCGGCGCTGCAGGCCACGGGCGCTGACGCCGACCATCTCGGCGATGTGCGGCAGGTCGCTGGGCGCGCCGCGGGCCAGGCATTCGGAAAGGGCCCGACGCACCCTTGCGGTCATCGAACCGCTGAGCAGCACGTTGAGCCGGGTGCGGGCGTATTCGGTGTGCAGCACGTCCAGGGCCGGGTCGGCGCTGGGTAGCTCGATGGCGCAGTCCTGGCTGCTGAAGGTCAGGCTGTTGTGCGGGGCGCAGAACTGCAGGTTGTCCCCCAGCAGGCGGCGCAGGGCGCGGGTATCCGCAGGCTCGGCGTAGGTGAAGGCCGCCGCCAGGGGGCGTGGCTTGTGCTGGGGCAGCAACCAGTGCAGCAGGCCCAGGGTCTGGGCTGCCCCGGCATCGATCACTGCCCGGGGGATCGACGAAGGCTCGGCGGTGACGTCGAAGCCGATCAATTGCATGGCCTGCGGCTTGCGTTCCAGGCACATGCAGAAACCGTTGCTGATCAGCGCGTGGTAGTCCACCAGGCGTTGCAGCGCCGTGCCCAGGGTCGCGCAGGACATCACCGCATACCCCAGCGCCTTGAGATTGGCCGGGTGGGCCTTGTCGTAGGCCAGCAGGCCCAGGTCCGGGTTGCCGGTACGGCGACAGGCCTCGCCCATCATCTGGTAGACCAGTTCCAGCCTGACGCCCTTGGGGTTCTCATCAACGTCCTGGGGGCTGCTGCCGAACTGCCTGAGCAGGGCGTCGACATTGGCGCCGCCCTCTCTCATGACATCGGCGAGCACCCGAAAGCTGGCGCTGGTCATTCTGTGCATAGGTCTTCCTGGACTGGTGGCTAAACGATGCCGATGCGGCCTCGGGCATGATTGCAATAAACAAAAGGCCGCAGACGATTAAGCAGGGAGGCAGGTTTCCGAGGACAAGCGAAAGGTGTCCGGGAACACTTCCTCCGGGCCTGAGTGAGGGTCGATCATGCTCGGGCAGGGACCCTTGGGTGACCGCGGCAAGCGCTTTGCCGCGCCACTCTTGCCAGGGTGTGCCGTTGCCTTGTCGAGGGATCTGTCATGCACAGCAGCAAAGAGTTTTATCGCGAACTGGCCGAAGGGCGGCTGATGCTGGCGTTCCAGCCGGTGGTCTGGCTGCCGGACCACAATCGGGTGCTGTATTACGAAGGGCTGCTGCGCCATGGCGCTGCCCAGGGTGGCGAGGCCTATCCCCTGGCGCTGCTGGAGGCGCAGCCGCTGATGCGTGAGCTGGACCGGGCCGTGGTACTCGCGGTGATCGATTGCCTGCGCCGGGACGAGCGCCTGCGCCTGGGCTGCAACATCTCGGCCCGCAGCGCCATCATCGACTCGTTCTGGTTCGCCATCCTCGACCTGCTGCGCGAGGCGCCGTCGCTGGCTTCGCGGCTGGTGATCGAGATCACCGAGAGCGCCACGCCCTCGAGCATCGAGGCAGCCAGTGAATTCGTCCTGTGCCTGCGCGGGCTGGGCTGCCGAGTGGCCATCGACGACTTTGGCGCGGGCCTGGGTACCCTGGAGTTCATCCGCCAGACCCGGCCGGATATCGTCAAGATCGACAAGGGTTATATCCAGCGTGCCCGCAGCGAGGCCAACAGCGTGCAGACCCTTGGGCATCTGGTGCAGTTGTGCAAGACCCTGGCTCCGTGCGTGATCGTCGAGGGCGTGGAAAGCGCTGCCGACCAGAGCCTGGCCAGCGCCTGCGGTGGCGAGTGGGGGCAGGGCTACCTGTTTGGCCGGCCCCAGGTGGAGCGCCTGGGGCGTGCCTGTCGGTTGCAACGGGCCATGCCTGAACTGTGTGTGCCGGACCAGGCCTGATCCGCTTTCGCCTCGTCACGCCAGCCAAGCCGCTGAGGACGCGCCAAGGCCGCTGCTCAGGCCAGCGGCACGCAGCGCTGGCCAACGTCCAGGAAGGGCTCGCCCAGGGGTGGGGAATCTTCAAGGTTCGGGTGTTTGCTGGACGAATTCATGTTGCGCTTGGGGCGCTCCGGCTGCACGGCGTCATAGGGCAGCAACAGGGTGTCGAGCAAGGCGTCTGCCGGCAGGGTGGCGACGATTGCGATCGGGCAGACCACCATGACCCAGCAGCCGCCGGTGAGCATGCGGCCGTAGCCATCCATGTCGTAGCCGGTGAGTACCTGGGCGCTGGTCCGGGTGCTGCGGTAGTAGCGATCGTCGCGCCAGTCCAGGCTGCCGCCGCGGGCCATGTAGGTGCCGCAGCCGGACAGCAGCAGGGTATTGAGCAACAACAGGGAGCTGAGGATTCGGATGATAGTGAGTCCACAAGGGGCTTGAGGGAAAGCTGGAACAGGGTCAGTCGTTCAGCGCGTCGTAGGGCAACAGGGCGGTGTCGGCCACCAGGTCCACCGGCAGGCTGACGATGGCGACCACCGGGCAGACGATGCTCATCCAGCAGAACAGCGTGGTGTAGCCGTCGTAGCCAGTGGCGCCGCGCATGGTCAGCAGCTCGACGTTGGCCTGGGTGCCCTTGTAGTAGTCGTAGCCGCTATGGGCATCGGGGGTGCGGGCGATGAGGGGGCCACAACCGGTCAATGCCAGCAGGGCGAACACGAACGCGGGTTTGAAGAGTTCGATGGCGCCATTCCTTAGCCAGGGATTTTTTGCGCGCGCATGGTCGCAGAAGCCCGCTGCGGGCGCTAGATTGGGCGCGGATAAATCATCGCCCCCAGGAGTTTCCATGCCGCAGCCCCGTACCCTTGACCTGCTGTTCGCCGAAGAGCCACTGACCTGGGGGCTGCGTGGCGACCCGTATCTGTGGCGGGCGATGGCGGTAGAGCTGGGCCGCACCCCCTGGCCCGACAGCCTGGAGCACCTGGACCTCGTCCTCGCCCAGGCCTTCGAGCGACTGACCGGCAGGGGCCTGGATGCCCAGGAGCATTTCTTCGTCGAGGCCTTCGCCCATGGCGGCATGTCCAGCGGGGGGATTTCCCCGCAGTTCTGGCGCGAAAAGGGCTTGCCGCGGCTACGCCAACGCTGGGCTGCTGCCTGATCAGCTCGCTGCGGGAATCAGCATCAGCAGGTCGGTGGCGCCCACATCCACCCCGGCCTGGGTCAGCAGGGTGGTGGCCTGGCCACGGTGGTGTGTCTGGTGATTGAAAAAATGCACCAGCAAGGCGTGGAAGTTGCGTTCCGCGGCGATGCCCCGGGTGTTGCTGTAGGGCAGGTCGTGATCCAGGTCGGCCTCCACCAGGGACTGGCTGAAGTCGAGGATGAGCTGGTCCAGCCACTGGCGTTGCTGCCAGAGCGCGCGGATATCCGGATACAGCAGGCTCTTGAGGTCTTGCGGGGTCGCCACTTGCTGCAGTGGCGCCAGGGCCGGATGCTGGCCTGGGTGCCGGGCAAAGCGCTTGAGCCAGATGGTATCGCCAGCCAGCAGGTGATTGAGGGTACCGAGGATCGAGCCGAAGAAGGCTTGCCGGTCCAGGACGAGTTGTTCGTCGGCAAGGCCCATGGCGGCCTGGTACAGGTTGGCATTCATCCACTGGTTGTAGCGGGCCATCAGGCCCAGGTGTTCGATACGGTTCATGGCCGCTCCTTGTTTTCATCAGGCACGGGACAGCTTGGCAAGGCTGCCGGCCCTGAGGCAAGGATTGGCGCCCAGGGGTGTTAAAGTCCGCACCTTCGCAGGGTATTACAAGTGGTGGAAAAGGATGGTCGAGCTGTTCCAGCGACATGGACGGATCTTCTGGCTGGCATTGCTGTTGGCTTGCTTGCCGTCGACGGTGTTCGCCGAACCTGGCGTTCCGGGCCTGGTAAAGGTGGCCCTGGACCGCCGGGTCATCGATCTTGCGGCTACCCTGGATGCCGCGACCCAGCAACGCCTGGAGCGCAAGCTGGCTGCCCTGGAGCAGCGCCGGGGAGCACAGGTCGCGCTGATGCTGGTGCCCAATCTCGGCCAGCAGAGCATCGAGGCCCTGGGCAACCAGTTGTTCCGTGCCTGGAAGCTGGGGCGCAAGGGGCAGGACGACGGCATCTTGCTGTTGGTGGCCAAGAACGATCGCCAGGTGCGCATCGAGGTCGGGTATGGCCTGGAGGGGCAGGTCACTGACTTGCTGGCCGGGCAGATCATCGCCCGCGACCTGGTCCCGGCCTTCGCCCGGGGCGACTTTGCCGGCGGGATCGAGCGCGCCCTGGATGACCTGATCGTGCTGGTGGACGGAGGGCAGATGCCGATGGTCGACGACGAGCCGTCCGAGCCCGAACCCTTGAGCATTCCGCCCGAGGCCTACGCGTTGCTGCTGGCGTTCGTCTGTGGCTCGGTAGCCGGGGTGATGCTGGCTGCCGGCTGGGCCTGGCGCCGCGTGCTGGCGGGCCTGGTGTTGCTCACGGCGTTGTTGGTGGGGGCTGCCGGTGGCACGCAATGGCCGGTGCAACTGCTGATGGTGCCGCTGTGCATGTTGGTGGGGGGCGCCACGTTCGCCGGGCTGTGGCAGGCGCGGCGGGTGTTCTACGGTGTACTGGGGCTGTTGTTGTACATCGCGCTGCTGACCGTCGTCAGTCAGTATCTGGGCAGTTCGACCTTCATCTACGGCCTGGCCTGGCCTGGGGCGGCGCTGCTGGTGATCGGCCTGCACTGGCTGCTCTGCGCCATGATGCATGCCCGCTGGAAGAAGAGCCCCAGGGGCTTTGCCTGGCGCGTGGCGGTGCTGTTGTCGCTGACGTTCTTGCTGGGCTCGACCGTGGGGGCCTGGGAGGCGCTGGAACACTGGTGGAAGGCGCTGCCGTTCGGTTATTTCCTGGGGGTCATGTTGTTCGTCAACGGCCTGAGCGTGCGTTGGAGCAGCGGCTCCGGCAGCAGCGGTGGGGGATCATCTGGCTCGGGAGGGGGATTTTC
>NZ_NEIQ01000017.1:0-150180 GCF_002112765.1 Pseudomonas sp. B6(2017)
CCGCCCCAGCCCCTCCTGCCGCCATCCGCGCGCGCCGCCAGAACGAGCTTTTTCCTGCCGATACAAGCTGTTACTGTACTGGACACATAGCCCAAGCCGCCTGGATCGGATCTCTGACTCGATGCGTCTCCTGCTCCCGCTCCTCATCAGCCTGGCCTTGAGCTTTCCCGCAAGCGCGACACTCATCGAGAGTCATGGCTATGCGCAGTTCGGCACGCTCAAGTACCCGGCCCGCTTCACCCACTTCGACTGGGTCAACCCCGCCGCGCCCAAGGGCGGCACCTTGCGGGTCATGGCCTTCGGCACCTTCGACACCCTCAACCCCTACACCTTCAAGGGCACCAGCCCGGTGGCCACGCCGAACTTCCTGCAGTACGGGGTCAACGAGCTCAACGAGCCGCTGATGGTGGGCACTGGCCTCTATGCGCCCTCCGGCGACGAACCCACTTCCAGCTACGGCCTGATCGCCCGTTCGGTGGAGTACAGCGAGGATCGCAGCTGGGTGGTGTTCAACCTGCGTCCCGAGGCCCGCTTCCACGACGGCATGCCGATCACCGCCCGGGACGTGGCGTTCTCCTACCGCCTGCTGCTCAAGGAAGGCCATCCGCAGTACCGCACCAACCTGCAGGAAGTGCAGCGGGTCGACATCCTCGGCCCGCAGCGCATTCGCTTCGTGTTCAAGCGCGCCGGCAACCCGCTGCTGATCCTGCGCCTGGGGGAAATGCCGGTATTGCCCCAGCATTACTGGAAGGACCGCGACTTCAAGGCCACCACCTTCACCCCACCCCTGGGCAGCGGCCCCTATCGCATTACCCAGGTGCAGCCGGGCCGCCAGCTGGTGTTCGAGAGGGTCAAGGACTATTGGGGCAAGGACTTGCCGGTCAACCGCGGGTTCGCCAACTTCGACCGGGTCGAGGTGGAGTTCTACCGCGACAGCGACGTGGCGTTCGAGGCCTTCAAGGCCGATGAATTCGATATCTACATCGAGCACCAGGCCAAGAACTGGGCCAGCGGCTACGACTTCCCGGCGGTGCGCCGTGGCGAGGTGATCAAGGCCCAGGTGGCGCACCAGATCCCCACCCAGACCCAGGGCCTGTTCATGAACACCCGGCGCGCGACTTTCGCCGATGCGCGGGTACGTGAAGCCCTGGGCATGATGTTCGACTTCCAGTGGACCAACCGCACGCTGTTCAGCGGCGCCTACCAGCGCGCCCTGAGCTACTACCCCAACAGCGCGTTCTGCGCCACGGGCGTGCCCCAGGGCCGCGAATGGCTGCTGCTTTCGCCCTATCGCGAGCAGTTGCCAGCCAGCCTCTTCACCCTGCCCTTCAGCTTGCCGAGCACCGACGGCCGCGGCATCCCCCGCCACACCCTGCGCCGGGCCCTGGGACTGCTGGGCGAGGCTGGCTGGAAGCTCAACGGCCAGCGCCTGCAGAACAGCGCCGGACAACCGCTGCGGTTCGAGCTGATGCTGGTCAACCCCAACCTGGAACGCATCCTCCAGCCCTACGTGGAGAACCTGGCCAGCATCGGTATCGACGCGCGCCTGCGCACCGTCGACCGCGCGCAATACAAGCAGCGCCTGGACCAGTTCGACTACGACATGATCCTCATGACCCTCAACCAGACCCTGAGCCCGGGCCTGGAGCAATGGCAGTACTTCCACTCAAGCCAGGTAGCGGTCAAGGGCAGCAAGAACTATGCGGGCATCGACAGCCCCATCGTCGATCACCTGCTGGAGCAGCTCCTGGCGGCCCAGAGCCGCGATGAGCAATTGGCCGCCGGCCGTGCCCTGGACCGGGTGCTACTGTGGCAGCACTACATGATTCCCAACTGGTACCTCAACTATCACCGCCTGGCCTACCGTAACCGGTTCGCCTTCGTCACCACGCCGCCCTATACCCTGGGTCTCGGCGCCTGGTGGCTGAAGTCCTTGGAGACCACCCAATGATGCCCCTGCGTGCCCTGCTCCTGCGCACTAGCGGCTTGTTGCTCGGCGTCATCGCCTGCTGCGCCCAGGCCACGCCACAACATGCCGTGACCCTCTACGGCGAAGCGCCGAAATACCCGGCGGGCTTCCAGCACTTCGACTTCGTCAAGCCCGACGCCCCCAAGGGCGGGACCTTCCGCATGGCCGGCTTCGGCAGCTTCGACAGCCTCAACCCGTTCATCAGCAAGGGCGTGCCGGAGAGCAACATCGGCCTGGTGTACGACACCCTGATGGCCCAGAGCCTGGACGAACCCTTCACCGAGTACGGCCTGGTGGCCGGGCAAATCGAGAAAGCGCCGGACAACAGCTGGGTACGTTTCTACCTGCGGCCCGAGGCACGCTTCAACGATGGCCACCCGCTGCGCGCCGAGGATGTAGTGTTCAGCTTCCAGACCCTGACCAACGCCGGCTCGCCGCTGTATCGCGGCTACTACGCCGATGTCGAGCAGGTGATCGCCGAAGACCCGTTGCGGGTCCTGTTCAAGTTCAAGCACAGCAACAACCGCGAGCTGCCGCTGATCCTCGGCCAGCTGACGATCCTGCCCAAGCACTGGTGGGAGCACCGCGACTTCGCCAAGAGCAACCTCGAAGTACCCCTGGGCAGCGGCCCCTACCGGGTGACCGAGGTCAAGGCCGGACGCTCGATCCGCTATGAGCGGGTCAAGGACTACTGGGCCCGCGACCTGCCGGTCAATCGCGGCTTCTACAACTTCGACACCATCACCAGCGACTACTACCGCGACAACACCGTGGCCCTGGAAGCCCTCAAGGCCGGCCAGTTCGACTACTGGCTGGAAATAAGCGCGAAGAACTGGGCCAACGCCTACAACGTCCCGGCCGTGGCCCAGGGACGGTTGATCAAGGAGCAGATCCCCAACGGCAATCCTACCGGCATGCAGGGCTTCGTCTTCAACACCCGGCGCCCGCTGTTCCAGGACGTGCGGGTGCGCCATGCCCTGAGCCTGCTGCTGGACTTCGAATGGAGCAACAAGCAGCTGTTCAACGGCGCCTATACCCGTACCCGCAGCTACTTCGAGAACTCGGAGATGGCCGCCACCGGCCTGCCGGGCCCGGACGAGCTGGCGATCCTCGAGCCGCTACGCGGGCAGATTCCCGAGCAGGTGTTCACCCAGGCCTTCGCCCCGGCCCTGTGCGACGGCAGCGGCATGATCCGCGCCCAACAGCGCCAGGCCTACCAACTGCTGCAGGAGGCCGGCTGGCATATCGTCGACGACAAGATGGTGGACGCCCAGGGCAAGCCGGTGGTGCTCGAGTTCCTGCTGGCCCAGACCGAGTTCGAGCGCGTGCTGCTGCCGTTCAAGCGCAACCTCGCCGACCTGGGCATCGACCTGGTGATCCGCCGGGTGGACGTGTCCCAGTACATCACCCGGGTCCGCTCGCGGGACTTCGACATGATCGTCGGCAGCTTCCCGCAGTCCAACTCCCCGGGTAACGAGCAGCGTGAATTCTGGATGTCCAGCAGCGCCGACAAGCCCGGCAGCCGCAACTACATCGGCCTCAAGGATCCGGCCATCGACCGGCTGGTGGAGAGCCTGATCAACGCCGACTCCCGAGCCAGCCTGGTGGCCCATGCCAAGGCCCTGGACCGGGTCCTGCAATGGGGCTACTACGTGATCCCCAACTGGCACATCAAGACCTGGCGCGTGGCCTACTGGGACCACATCGGCCACCCGCAGGTCGCGCCCAAATACGACATCGGCATCTACACCTGGTGGATCAAGCCCGATGCCCAGCCCGCCGTGGAAGCGGCGCCGGACAACCAGGCGGCCGCGGCCGAAACGGTGCAATGAGATGCTGGCCTACATCATTCGCCGCCTGTTGCTGATCATCCCGACCCTGCTGGGCATCCTCCTGATCAACTTCGTGATCATCCAGGCCGCCCCGGGCGGGCCGGTGGAGCAGATGATCGCCAAGCTCGAAGGCTTCGACGGCGCCACCAGCCGCATCGCCGGCGGTGGCGCCGAAGTCTCGGTGGCCGGGTCCAGCTACCGTGGCGCCCAAGGCCTGGACCCGGCGCTGATCAAGGAAATCGAGCACATGTACGGCTTCGACAAGTCGGCGCCGGAACGCCTGTGGATCATGATCAAGAACTACGCCACCCTGGACTTCGGCGACAGTTTCTTCCGCGATGCCAAGGTGGTGGACCTGATCAAGGAAAAGATGCCGGTCTCGATCTCCCTCGGGTTGTGGAGCACCCTGATCATGTACCTGGTGTCGATCCCCCTGGGGATTGCCAAGGCCACCCGCCACGGTAGCCACTTCGACGTCTGGACCAGCTCGGCGATCATCATCGGCTACGCGATCCCGGCATTCCTGTTCGCCATCCTGCTGATCGTGGTGTTCGCCGGTGGCAGCTACCTCAACTGGTTTCCCCTGCGCGGCCTGACCTCCAGCGACTTCGAGCAACTGAGCCTGGGGCGCAAGGTGCTCGACTACTTCTGGCACCTGGCGCTGCCGGTCACGGCCCTGGTGATCGGCCACTTCGCCACCATGACCCTGCTGACCAAGAACAGCTTCCTCGACGAGATCAACAAGCAGTACGTGATCACCGCCAAGGCCAAGGGCCTGACCCAGCGCCGGGTGCTCTACGGCCATGTGTTCCGCAACGCCATGCTGCTGGTGATCGCCGGCTTCCCGTCGGCCTTCATCGGGATCTTCTTCACCGGGTCCTTGCTGGTGGAAGTGATCTTCTCCCTGGACGGCCTGGGCCTGATGAGCTTCGAGGCCGCGATCAACCGCGACTACCCGGTGGTGTTCGGCACGCTGTTCATCTTCACCCTGCTGGGCCTGGTGGTGAAACTGATCGGCGACCTGACCTACACCCTGGTCGACCCACGCATCGACTTCGACAGCCGGGAGCATTGAGATGAACCTGTCCCCCCTCAATCGCCGGCGCTTGGAGCGCTTCAAGGCCAACAAGCGCGGCTGGTGGTCGCTGTGGCTGTTCCTGGTGCTGTTCGTCCTGAGCCTGGGCGCCGAGTTGATCGCCAACGACAAACCCCTGGTGGTGCACTACGACGACGGCTGGTATTTCCCGGCGCTCAAGCGCTACCCGGAAACCACCTTCGGTGGCGAATTCCCCCTGGAGGCCAACTACAAGAGCCCGTACATCCGCGAACTGCTGGCCCAGAAGGATGCCTGGGTGCTCTGGGCACCGATCCCCTTCAGCTACCAGAGCATCAACTACGACCTGCGGGTGCCAGCCCCGGCGCCGCCCTCCAGCGACAACCTGCTGGGCACCGACGACCAGGGCCGCGACGTCCTGGCGCGGATCATCTACGGCTTCCGGGTGTCGGTGCTGTTCGCCCTGACCCTGACCATCCTCAGTTCGATCATCGGCGTCACCGCCGGCGCCCTCCAGGGCTTCTACGGTGGCTGGGTGGACCTGGCCGGGCAGCGCTTCCTGGAAATGTGGTCCGGGCTGCCGGTGCTCTACCTGCTGATCATCCTCGCCAGCTTCGTGCAGCCCAACTTCTGGTGGCTGCTGGGCATCATGCTGCTGTTTTCCTGGATGAGCCTGGTGGACGTGGTGCGGGCCGAGTTCCTGCGCGGGCGCAACCTGGAATACGTGCGTGCGGCCCGGGCCCTGGGGATGCAGAACGGCGCCATCATGTTCCGCCATATCCTGCCCAACGCCATGGTCTCGACCATGACCTTCATGCCGTTCATCCTCACCGGCGCCATCGGCACCCTCACCGCCCTGGACTTCCTCGGCTTCGGCCTGCCTCCCGGCGCGCCCTCCCTGGGCGAGCTGGTGGCCCAGGGCAAGTCCAACCTGCAGGCGCCCTGGCTGGGCATGAGTGCCTTCGCCGTGCTGGCCCTGATGCTGAGCCTGCTGGTGTTCATCGGCGAATCCGCCCGCGATGCCTTCGACCCGAGGAAATGACATGACCCAGGACAACCTGATCGAAGTGCGCGAGCTGGCCGTCGAATTCGTCGCCGGCGAACAGCGCCAGCGAGTGGTCGAAGGCATCAGCTTCGACATCAAGCGCGGCGAGACCCTGGCCCTGGTGGGCGAGAGCGGGTCGGGCAAGTCGGTCACCGCCCACTCCATCCTGCGCCTGCTGCCCTACCCGCTGGCCCAGCACCCGTCGGGCAGCATCAACTATTCCGGGCACGACCTGCTGACCCTTAAGGAAAAGAGCATCCGGCATATTCGTGGCAACCGCATCGCCATGATCTTCCAGGAGCCCATGACCTCGCTGAACCCGCTGCACAACATCGAGAAGCAGATCAACGAGGTGCTGGCGATCCACAAGGGCCTGACCGGCAAGGTCGCCACCCAGCGCACCCTGGAACTGCTGGAGCTGGTGGGCATCCCCGAGCCGCGCAAGCGCCTCAAGGCCCTGCCCCACGAGCTGTCCGGCGGCCAGCGCCAACGGGTGATGATCGCCATGGCGCTGGCCTGCGAGCCGGAACTGCTGATCGCCGACGAACCCACCACTGCCCTGGATGTCACCGTGCAGTTGAAGATCCTGCAGTTGCTCAAGGAACTGCAGGCGCGCCTGGGCATGGCCCTGCTGCTGATCAGTCACGACCTCAACCTGGTACGACGCATCGCCCATCGGGTCTGCGTCATGCAAAAGGGCCGGATCGTCGAGCAGGCGCCTTGCGAAGAGCTGTTCCGGGCCCCGCAGCATCCCTATACCCGGGAACTGCTGGCCGCCGAGCCCAGTGGCCTGCCAGTCGCCAGCCAGGTCGGCGCGCCACTACTGGAAGTGAATGACCTCAAGGTCTGGTTCCCGATCAAGAAGGGCCTGCTGCGCCGCACCGTGGACCACGTCAAGGCGGTGGACGGCATCCATTTCAGCCTGCCCCAGGGCCAGACCCTGGGCATCGTCGGCGAGAGCGGCTCGGGCAAGTCGACCCTGGGCCTGGCGATTCTGCGGCTAATTGCCAGCCAGGGCCTGATCCGCTTCGAAGGCCAGCAATTGGACCGTCTGTCCCAGCAGCAGGTACGACCGCTACGGCGAGAAATGCAGGTGGTGTTCCAGGACCCCTTCGGCAGCCTCAGCCCGCGCATGAGCGTGAGCCAGATCGTTGGCGAGGGCTTGCGCATCCACAGGATCGGCACCGAGCAGGAACAAGAACAGGCGATCATCGCGGCGCTCGAGGAAGTGGGCCTGGACCCGCAGACCCGCCACCGCTACCCCCATGAGTTTTCCGGCGGCCAACGCCAGCGCATCGCCATCGCCCGGGCCCTGGTGCTCAAGCCCCGGCTGATCCTCCTGGACGAACCGACCTCGGCCCTGGATCGCACCGTCCAGCGCCAGGTGGTGGAGCTGCTGCGCAGGCTGCAAGGCAAGTACAACCTGACCTACCTGTTCATCAGCCATGACCTGGCGGTGGTCAAGGCCCTGAGCCACCAACTGATGGTGATCAAGCACGGCCAGGTGGTGGAACAAGGCGACGCCAGGACGATCTTCGACGCGCCGCAACACCCTTACACCCGGCAATTGCTGGAAGCCGCGTTCCTGGCACCGACAAACGCCGGATGAGCCGCAACCGGGGCCGCCGGCCAGGCCCCAACCTTCATCACCGGACATGCTGAATCCATGCATAACAAACAATGGGCCATGGTGGCCCTGGGTGGTCTTTTCGCAATGAGCGTCCAGGCCCAACCGACGACTTTCCAGCCGGACAAGCACACCACCGTCACGCTTGCCCTGCATGGCCAGCAGGTCAGCCTGGAAATACAACGCAACGGTCACACCCAATCCAGAGAACTGCGGGTGCAGGCCGAAAAGCCGCTGCACATCGAGCTCGACGATTTCAACTTCGATGGGACCGGCGACTTCGCCATCTGGCATGTCGATGATGGGATGGGTACCTACACGATCCACCGGGTGTTCATCTACGACCCGACGCAGGGCGAGTTCGTCGAGCGATTTCCCGCCTGCGGTGATGAATTCCTCAATCTCAAGGTCAACAAGCCCGGGAAATTCCTGGTCAGTACCTACTATCAGGGCAACATCCCAAGACGCTGCCTGACGCGGCCGAACCAGGCTCCGGGGCCTGAGCCACTGTCTGCCGATCAGTCTTGACGCTGGCGCTTGCTGGCCTGCTTTTGCAGGTACATGGCCTTGTCGGCATCGGCCAGCAGCGCCCCCACGTCCGGATGGCGCTCGGCGTTGTATTCGATCTGGCCGACGCTGAAGCGAATGTCGTAGCCACGCTTCAACGTGGCGTTGCGTTCATCGAGGATTTCGCGCAACCGGGCCATGATGTTCGACGTTTCCACATGATCGGCGGCGGTCAGCAGGACCACGAACTCATCGCCACCCAGGCGACCGACCACATCGCTCTCGCGAAAGGCGATGCGCAGCACGTCGGCGAAGGTCTTCAGCGCGCCATCGCCCTCGGCATGGCCATAGGTGTCGTTGATCTGCTTGAAATCGTTGAGATCGAAGAACAGCAGGGTCGCCGGCTTGTCCAGGCGCTTGCAGACGCCCAGCGCATGCCGGGCCAGGGCCTCGAAACCACGACGGTTGGACAGCAGGGTCAGCTCATCCATGCTGGCCATCTGCACCGCCGCCAGCTCCTGCTCGGCCATGCGCGCCAGGTCCCGCAGCAGTGCCCGCTCCTCGTCGTCCAGATCCCGGGGCTTGACGTCGATCAGGCACAAGGTGCCCAGCTTGCTGCCGTTGGCCACCGTCAGCGGGCAGCCGGCGTAGAAGCGGATTCCGGGATCGCCCACCACCAGCGGGTTGTCATGGAAACGCACGTCCTGCTCGGCATCGCACACCGTGAGGATCTGGTCGCCAAGGATCGCATGTCCGCAGAACGAGATATCCCGTGGCGTTTCGCTGGTATCCAGGCCCACGCAGGACTTGAACCACTGGCGATCGCCGTCCACCAGGCTGACCAACGCGATGGGCACGTTGAACAAGCGCTTGGCCAGCCGGGTCAGGCGATCGAAACGCTCCTCCGGCGGGGTGTCCAGGACATTGAGCGCCCGCAAGGTCTGGATCCGCAGGGCCTCATTGTTGGGTTTGCTTGGGTACAACATCGCTGACTCCATTCGCGGCTAAGACGTCAAGGGTAGTTCAAAATGCCCGGAGCCAGGGCAAAACGGACCTGCGCCTGCCCCCGGGGGCCAGGGCACGACGGCCCGGGGCATCAGTCATCGCCGGGCGCCTGGGAGGCCTGGGCCCTCTGGCTGGCGAACCCGGGAACCTGCGCGCCCGGCAGCGCCTTGCTGTAGTACCAGCCCTGGATAATCAGCTCCGAGCTCGACTGCAGGAACTCCAGCTGCTCCTGGGTCTCCACTCCCTCCACCACCACCTTGAGCCCCAGGGTCTCGCAAAAGCGCAGCAAGCCGTTGAGGACCTGGGCGCCCTGGGGCTCACGCTGGGCCAGGACGAAGCTGCGATCGATCTTGATGCCGTCCACCGGGAACTGGTGCAGGTAGCTCAGGGCCGAGAAACCGGTACCGAAATCATCGATGTAGACCTTCGCCCCCAGAGCGTGCAATTGCTCGATCCAGCGCAAGGTACGCAGCGCGTCGCCCACCAGGGCATCCTCGGTGATCTCCACCGACACCTGGCCGCGGGCCCGGCCCAGGATTTCCAGCAAGCGCTCGCCATGCTCCGCCGAGGCCAGGGTGGCGCTGGAGACATTGATGGTGATCGGCAACTCCAAGCCATTGCGGCGCCAGAGCAAGTGCTGGCGCACCGCCTGGGAGGCGACCCAGAAATCCACCTCGGGCATCAGCCCGGCCTGGCCCAGCCACTGCAGCAACTCCCAGGGCAGGCGCACCTGGCCATCGCCGTCGCGCGCGCGCATCAGCGCCTCGCAACCGGTGCAGCGGCCCGTGTCCTTGGACACCTGGGGCTGGTACTCCAGGTGGAAGTCGTACTCGCTCAATTGCTGGATCCGCGCCAGTTGCAGGGACTGCCGGGCGGTTTCCTTGTAGGACGCGACCATCGGGTCCAGTTCGAACAGCCGGCTGCGTTCCTCGAGGCCACGGAACGTGGTGTCGAAAGTCTTCAGGTAGACCTGCTCGCCAGCCTCGCCCTGATGGTCAAGACTTCTGATATAGGGGATGTAGATCAGGGTGCCGACACCCAGCAGCACCAGTTGCAGGAGTACCGCGCCCCAGTCGCCCTGGGTGCTGAGGTAAGCGTTGAGCAGCACCGGCGAGGTGAAGGGCACTTCCACCAGCGCCGGGCTCACCCAGCCCAGCTGCACCACCAGCAGTGCCAGGCTGACGTTGACCATGGGTACCAGCATGAAAGGCACCAGCAGCCTCGGGTTGAGGATGATCGGCAGGCCGAACAACAGCAGCTCGTTGACGTTGAACAGCGACAGCGCCAGGCTCGCCAAGGCCAGCAGGCGCAGGGAGCGGATGCTGGAGAACCCGAGGATAGCCAGCACCAGCGCGAGGGAGCCGCCGGAACCGCCAATGAAGGCGAAACACCCCAGCAGGCCGCTGTTGAGGGCGTAACGCAGCGGTTGGCCGGCGGCCTGGTCCGCGGCATTGAGCGCTACCGCCTGGTCCATCACCTCCATGAAGGGTTGCAGGGCGTGGGTGCCGTGGATGCCGAAGAACCACAACAGCGAATTGCCCAGGGTCAGCGCCACGCCGTTGAGGTAGGGATTGCCCAGGTCCTTGAGATCCAGCGGCTGCTGGATGTAGGCGAAGTCCTGGATCTGCAGCAGCGACTGCAAGACCGCCACCAGCAACAACGAGGTGAAGATCCCCGGCAACACCATGTTGATGGTGCCCTTGAGGTTGTGCCCCACCAGGTCCTCGTCCAGCAGCCTGGTCCAGCGCTGGCGGTGCAGCCTGGCCATGATGGGCACGTTGACCAGCGGCGAGGCGATGGCGATGAACAGCACGAAGCTCGCCGCCGCCAGCGGGTAGTCGTGCAGCATGTAGATGGCGATCACCACGTAGGACAGGCACAGGAAAGCCACCGGCAGCTGCGGCAGGCGGTACTGGAGCGCCAGCATGTAGCCGATGGACGCTGCCACCAACAGAGGAATGATCGAATTGATGCGCTCGTGCAGGCCGGCCAGCAGTTGCACCAGTTCCCTGGGTGCCTCCAGGACCTGGGCACATTGCGCAAGGATCAGCAGCAAGGCCGAGAGCAGCAGGCAGGGCAATAGCCAGAGCAGGCCTTCGCGGATCGAACGCAGGGATTCGGCACCCGCCAGGAGCGCCAGGCGATGGGTGAAAAACAGCTTGAATCGCGGTCCGCGCATCAGCTTCTTCCCCCTTTGCAATCATTACCTGGTGATACCAGCAGGCGCTTCCTGCCTAGCTCCGAGCCGGCATTGCAGCACTTTGTCGCGACCAGCAGCTGATCGCGAAGATACCACCGAAGAACCCCCTGCCAGCAAGCTCTCATTGGCGCCAGGCATCACTGCTGTCAGTCACCGGATTGGCTAAGCTTGTAGCAGGTGTTCGCGCTGGAGGGCCGGAGCCATGCAGCGTATCCAGACCATCACGCCCTGCCTGTGGTTCGACCACCAGGCCCAGGAGGCCGCGCAGTTCTACTGCTCGATCTTCGAGCGCTCGCGCATCACTCACGTCAGCCACTACGGCAAGGCCGGCTTCGAGTTCCATGGCCGGCCCGAAGGCTCGGTGATGAGCGTGGTGTTCGAACTCGACGGCCAGGCCTTCACCGCGCTCAACGGCGGCCCGGCCTTCACCTTCAACGAAGCCATATCGCTGCAGGTGCATTGCCGGACCCAGGCCGAACTGGACCATTACTGGAGTGCCCTGGGTTTTGGCGGCCCGCCACAGGCCCAGCAATGCGGCTGGCTCAAGGACCGCTTCGGCCTGTCCTGGCAGATCGTGCCGCAGGTCCTGGCACAGATGATGTGCGACCCCGACCCGAGCCGCTCACAACGAGTGATGCAAGCCCTGCTGGGCATGAAGAAACTGGATATCCAGCGCCTGCAACGCGCCTTCGATGGCAAATCCTGAGCCATCCCCTCTACAATCGCCGACACCCTGGACAATGGACGGCCCTGATGAAGAGCGCCCTGCACCCTGACATCGCCCCGCGTTTCTGGCGCGACCCGGCCCTGCCCTTCATCGAGGCCCGGTCCATCGCCGATGGACACAAGGTCTGCTACAACCGCCATGCCCATGAGCAGTTCTCCATCGGTTGCATCACCGCGGGCCAGAGCACCTACCTCAGCGAAGGCGAACAGTGGCGGGTCGGAACCGGCACCGTGGTGTTGATGAACCCCGGCGTGGTGCATGCCTGCAACCCCATCGACGACCAGCCCTGGTCTTATCGCATGCTCTACGTCGACACCCCCTGGCTGACCGCCTTGCAGCGTGAGCTGGGCTTCGATGCGGCTTCGGGTTTTCGTCCTTTCAGTGCCACCCACAGCGACGATCCGCAATTGTTTGCCGAGCTCCAGACGCTATATCAGGTCCTGGTGGACGAACACGGCGATACCCTGCACAAGCACAACTGTGCCGTGGCGTTCTTCAGTGACCTGCACCAGCGCCTGAACCCGGCCGACAGCCTCTCCCGGGACAGCAACGAAAAGCTCGAGCGCGCCGCCCGCTACATCCGCCAGCACTGCACCGAGCCCCTGGTCCTGGAAGATATCTGCCAGGCCGCCCAACTCTCGGCCTCCTACCTGACCCGCGCCTTTGGCCAGCGGTTCGGCATGCCGCCCCATGCCTACCTGGTCAACCAGCGGGTGCAGTTCGCCCAGGCTCGCCTGCGCAGCGGTGCATCGATCGCCGAGGTGGCCCTGGAGGCCGGCTTTGCCGACCAGGCACACTTCCAGCGGGCGTTCAAGCAGCACTTGGCCGCGACGCCCGGGCAGTACCAGCAAGGCCTCAGGTAAACAGGTACGCCGCGCTGACCGCCAGCAACGCAGCCATGCTGCGATTGAACAGGCGCATGCCCGCAGGATTGTCCAGGTAGTGGCGCAGGAAACTGCCGGCATAGGCCCAGCAGGCAATCGACAGGTAGCAGATAACCAGATACACCGCGGCGAACAGCCAGACCAGCCGCGTATCGCCGTCGGCGGCAAACGCCCCGATGCCGGCCACGCAGGCCAGCCAGGCCTTGGGATTGAGCCACTGCATCAGGGCACCGTACCAGGCCGAAGGTGCGCGGACCTGGCCGTCGGTAGCCACTCGACCGTCATCCCGGACCAGCTTCCAGGCCATGTACAGCAGGAACGCCACGCCAAACAGGCGGATGCCCTGGGTCAGCGCCGGCCACTGGCGCAACAGTTCGTTCAACCCCAGGCCCGTCAGTACCAGCAGCAAGGTAAAGCCCAGGGTCGCGCCAGCGACGTGGCTCAGGCTGGCCTTGAAGCCGAAACGGGCCCCGCTGCCCAGGGCCAGGATATTCACCGGCCCGGGGGTAATGGACGCGGCCAGGGCAAAGGCCGCCATGGAAAACACTACGCTCATCTCTCGCCTCTCTTGTCCGGGTCGAATCGACCGCCCACAGGTTACGAAGCGAGCAACATCACGTATTGAAGAAAACAACCCTGCAATCGTCTTTCAGCTATTGAAACGCGTGACCAGGGCATTGAGCTCATGGGCCGTGGACTCGAGGTCGCCGCCGATGCTGCAGGAGTGCACGGCGATATCGGCGTTCTGGTCCGAGACCCGGGCGATATTGGTGATCTGCCCGGAAATCTCCTCGGCCACATGGGCCTGCTGCTCGGAAGCGGCGGCCATCTGCTGGCTCATCTGCTGGATGCGCTCCATCGCCGTATTGATCCCGTCCAGCGCCTGTTCGGTGCTGATCACCTGGGCCACTCCGGAGCGCGCCTCGACACTGCCCTGGCGCGCCACTTCCACCGCCTGGCTGGCCACCTCCTGCAAGGTAGCGATGATCTGCTGGATGCTCTGGGTCGACTCCCGGGTCTTGGATGCCAGGGCCCTTACCTCATCGGCCACCACGGCGAAGCCACGCCCCTGCTCCCCGGCGCGGGCAGCCTCGATGGCGGCATTGAGCGCCAAGAGGTTGGTCTGCTCGGCGATGGAATGGATCATGTTCGCCGCCAGCTGGATCGACTGGGTCTCGTCGGCCAGGCCCTGGACCGACTGGCTGACCGTGTCCACGGTAGCGGCCAGCTTCTCGATCATGACCCGGGTCCGCCGGGCTTCCTCGGAACCGACATGGGTCAGCTCGTTGACCCGGTCGGCCGCCGAGGCGGTGTCCTGCACATGCACCGAGACCTGGGCGATGGACGCCGCCATCTGGTTCATCGCCGTGGCCGCCATATCCGCCTCGTCACGCTGCTTGCCCAGGGCCGACTCCGCCTGGCGCGACAGGTTCTGGCTGGTGGAAGCCAGCTCCGCGGCCTGGTTGGCATAGTCCCCTAGACGGCTCAGGGCGGTACGGATCTTCGCCGCCTCGCTGATCAGGATCATCTGCAGGCGCGCCACCGGCCCACGCTCATCGGTATAGGTGCGGGCGATCAGTTCGCTATCGAAGCTGCCCAGGGACACCGCGCTGATGCGCGCCAGCAGCCGCCGGGTGCGATAGGCGCCGTGGGCCTGCACGGCGAACAGCCCGGCCACGGCGCAAGCCAATCCGGCCCAGGGTCCACCCAGCCAGCTGGCCAGGGCAATGGCTGCCAGGGCGAGCAGCGGCGGTAGCAGGATCTCGCCAGCCACCAGCAGCCGCTGGCTCCAGGGCATGGCCATGTCGGCGCCGCGCATGCGCTGGTAGAGGGCCGCGGCCCGCTCGACCTGCTCGCGCTCGGGCTTGACCCGCACCGACTCGTAGCCGGTGATCACGCCTGCGCTGAAAATCGGCGTGACATAGGCATTGACCCAGTAATGGTCGCCGTTCTGGCAGCGATTCTTGACGATGCCCATCCAGCTCTTGCCGTCCTTGAGGTAGGACCACATATGGGCGAATACCGCCGGCGGCATGTCCGGATGGCGCACGATATTGTGCGGGCTGCCGATCAGTTGTTCGCGGGTGAAACCGCTGACCTCGACGAACTCGTCGTTGCAGTAGGTCAGCTTGCCATGGGAGTCGGTGGCGGAGATGAGCCGCTGCTCGGCGGGGAACACCCGCTCGCGCTGGGTCACTGGGAGATTGTTCTTCACCTTGAAAAAACCTCGCAGGAAGTCTGTTGATTGCCCGTCATGATCGAACCGCAACTGCGCATCCTGCGATGACTCGAAGACTGCTCCTGCCCCCGGCAAGACTTCCCCGGCAGTCGGCGCCGGTGGAGTCGAGTGTAGATAGCGCCTTGGCGAGCGCTATCGAATGTGCGGTGTGGACAGGAACGATCCGGCAACAATCTGCAAGATTCTTGACATGGATCAATACGTAGCCTGGCAACTGAAAACCTTTCAGAGAAAGCTTCGTGATGGTGTAGCACAAGCCTGGCCCCGGGACCCTGCGCCGCACCCGGGGAGGATTGACAAAACGCCGGACGGTTCCTGAAACTGGGCGCCTTGTTTGCGAGCCGGCCACCACCATGCCCCACGCCACCTTCCACGTTCCGCGCGCCATTGGCCAAGTTGCCCAGGCCCCGGCGTGGATGGCCTGCAGCCGCAAATCGAAGAAACAGCCGCTCATGTGACCGGGGCGCTGTGTCCCGTCAGATGAGCTGACAGGACCTCGCTACGGAACACCCCCTTGCCGACCGCCCTTCTACTCTTCTGACGACGACCCGACGGTCAAGCACCAGGAGAATATGCATGTCATCGTTTCACGGTATCTGGGTCCCCATCGTCACTCCCTTTCGCCACGGCGCCATCGATTTCGCCGCCCTGCGCCGCCTCGCCGCCCACCTGCTGGAGAGCGGCGTGGCCGGGCTGGTAGCCTGCGGCACCACCGGTGAAGCCGCCGCCCTGGACAAGGACGAGCAACTGGCGGTGCTCGACGCACTGGTGGAGCTGGCGCCCCCCGGGAAAGTGCTCATGGGGCTGGCTGGCAACAACCTGCCGGCCCTGCTGGACCTGCAACAGCGCATCCTGGAACGTCCGGTGGCCGGCCTGCTGGTGCCGGCGCCCTACTACATCCGCCCGTCCCAGGCTGCCCTTGAAAGCTTCTTCGGCTGCGTCGCCGATGCGTCCAGCGTGCCGCTGATCATCTACGACATCCCGTATCGCACCGGCGTGACCCTGAACCAGCAGACTTTGCTGGCGATCGTCCGCCACCCGCAGGTCGCGGCGGTCAAGGACTGTGGTGGCAATCTGGAAAAGACCCTGGCAGTGCTGGCCAGCGGCGACGCGCAGGTGCTGTGCGGCGAGGACCTGCAACTGTTCAACGCGCTCTGCCTGGGCGCCAGCGGCGCGATCGCCGCCTCGGCGCATATCCGCCCCGAGTTGTTCGTGCAGCTGCAGCGCCAGGTTGCGGATCAGCAGCTGGACGCCGCCCGCGCCACCTTCATGCGCCTGGCGCCGTTGATCCAGGGCTTGTTCAGCGAGCCCAATCCGGCGCCGGTCAAGGCCTTGCTGGCCCATCAGGGATTGCTCGAAGCGCAGTTGCGGGCCCCGATGGAGGATTGCAGCGCAGCAACCGCCGAGCGCCTGCAGCGCCTGCTGGCCGCCCTGTAGCCCGCAAACCGGCTCCAGCCCTCGCGGCAGGAGCCGGCAGCTCGTTCAGCGCACCGGAGGAATGCGGATCTGCCCGGAGCGGCACTGGGTCTTCACGCCCTTGCCGCAGTCGGCGAACTCCAGGTCCTTGCCCAGGCACACCCGCACTTCGGACAGCTCCGGCCCGCTGCACAGGACTGCCACGCCATTTTCGGTGATCCCCGGGTTGCTCTGGCGCAACTGCTGGGCAATTTGCGCCGCCTCGTAGTAACGCACGCTGGTGGAGGGTTGCAGGGTTTCTGGAATCTTCACCTTGCCCAGGGCCTGGTCGGCCTTGTCCAAGTAACCCATGGCGCCCAGGCCACTGCAGGTACCGTGCTTGCTCCACTCATGCTTGAGCAGCTTCTCGGTGGGGAACAGGGTCAGGCCCTTGGCGATTTCCTCGCGGTTGAGCTGGGTCAAGGGTGGGCACGACTGCGGCCAGCCGCCCCGGCTGTATTGCGGCCACAAGCCGTGCAGGACGAAGCCGTAGCCCTTGCCCGAGCACTGCTCGTTGTCCGGATGCATCAGGCAGAAGGTCGGCGACCAGGACAGGCTCAACAAGTAATAGTCGAAGCTCCCGGCCACCGAGTCGCGTTGTTGCCTGGACGAACGCGCGTCGCTGATCCCTACCATCCCCAGGGTCAGCACCAGGGCTGCCAGCAGGGTGAAAAGCTTTCTCATCGTGACCTCTCCTTGGAAAACGGACGCGTTCCGGCCCCGGTCTCGAGGCGGCGCAGATCAAACATAGCGGATCCTTATTGGCATGCAGGCATTGCAGGAACATGACAGGAACGCCAAGGCGCTCCCGGATAGCCGGCCAGCACCGGCGCGCCAAGATACCAGCGATCCCGGACGAAAGCAGGACCGTAACCCAGCGTTAAGCGCAAGATCCGCGGCTAGGGAGAGAGGTTCTTCGCGTTCGCCGGTGGATCCGGCTCCTCGACGAAAACGCTGTACCGCGCGCCCTCCATGGCCTCGAAGGCGATCAGTTTTTGTACCAGAGGTTCGCTCAGCACCTTGCCGGCATTGAGCAGCAACATGCCATTGTCGGCATTCAGGTTGCGTCGCAGGATCATGCCGCCCTTCAACTCACGGGTTCCCAGAACCTTGACCGTCGGGTCATCGACCGTCACGTCGTCGAGATAGGCCGCGCACACTCGGACGAAATCCTCCACCAGGTTCGGGTCATACAGGCGGCCGGAATATTTGCGGATGAACAACAAGGCTTCGTCGCTGTTCAAGTGGCGCTCCAGGACCAGGCCGGACTGCAGTTCGATGAAATCCACGGCCAGCTTCAGCAGTCGCGCCCCCAAGGGAATGGCCTCGCCCTTGAGATGCTGGGGAAAACCGCTGCCGTCCCAGCGCTCCTGGTGATGCAGGATCAGCCGGGCGGCATCCTGCATCGGTTCCAGGGCCATCAACAGTGATTCGCTCTGTCCAGGATAGGCCCGGTAGCGCTCCTGCTCGGAATGCCGTAGCAGGTCCGCCGGTGCGGTCAGCATGGCATCGCTCCAGCCCAGCTTGGCGATGTTGTAGAGAGCGGCGGCCATGGTCAGGTCGCGGCTCGAGGCTTCGTCCAGGCCACGATCCTTGCAGCAGGCCCTGACCAATTCGATGATCTTGCGGTTGGTCTGCTTGTCCGCCGGGAGGCGCAGATTGGCCAACAAGGAAAACACCTCGGTTGCGGTCACATAGCTGTGCTTGAGCTCTTCGTAGGCCAGGTCCAGCATGTCCGCAGTCTGTTGCAACTCCGCGGTCCGCGCGGCCACCCGTTGTTCCAGGGTAGCGTTGTTGGCCTTCAGCTCGCGGTTCTGCTCCAGCACCCGCTGCTGCAAGCGCTTGAGCTCCCGCTCGGCCTGCTGGTACTGGAGGTTCTGGCGCAACACCAGCAACAGCTCCTGATCATTCCAGGGTTTGTTCAGGTATTGATGGATTTGTCCGTCGTTGACGGCCTTGACGATGGTGTCCAAGTCGGCATACCCAGTCAGCAGGATGCGCCGGGCGGCCGGGTAGCCCTCGCGAACCTTCGCCAGGAGCGTGGCGCCGTCCATGCCTGGCATGCGCGCATCGCTCATCACCAGGTCCACCGGCTGCTGCGCCAGAATGTCCAGAGCCTGGGCGCCACTGTTGGCCAGCAGTACCTCGTAAGGCTGGCCGCGCAACAAGCGACGCAGGCTGTTGAGAATCGGTTCTTCATCGTCGACCAAGAGCACCCTTGGCCGCTCGGCCGGAGTCAGGGCTGGTTGTTCTTCCATGGCTTGCCTCGAACGAAGGAGTGGATGCGAACCCTTGGACGGGCCGCCCTCTGTGGCCCGCATTCGACTCAAGGCTAGATGATTTTTCCCCAACGGCCATGCCGGCCACAGGCGAAATGACGGCGAGCTAACTATGCTCCATACGCCGCGTTTTGGATGTCCGGCGCACAGGTCCAGGATGAGGGGAGAAGGATGAGCCCGTTTGGCAGCGGATGTGGATGTGGACTGGCGAGCGTCGCCGCATGAAGACGCCATGTACACGGATCAATCGCCGGATACTCATCGTCGACGATACCCGGTCGATCCACGACGACTTCGCCAAGATCCTGTGCAGCACTGCGCAGGGCCCCCTGGACGCAACCGAGGCCCTGCTGTTCGGCCCATCGGACAACAGGTCCGCGGGGGGCTTTGAAATGGATTCAAGACCATGGGCATAGGCCTGGCCGTCGATGATTTCGGCACCGGTTATTCAAGCCTGGGCTACCTGCGCAAGTTTCCAGTGGATGTGCTCAAGATCGATCAATCCTTCGTCCAGGGCTTGAGCCACGGCCCCCGCGACGCGACCCTGAGCGTCATCGCCGAAGGGGTGGAAACCGCGCAGCAGCTGACCTACCTACAGCAACAAGGCTGCGAGGAAGGCCAAGGCTACTATTTCAGCAGGGCCCTGCCGGCCGAGGACGTTGCCCGCCTGCTCGACAACCGGGCATTGCGCCCATGGATGAACGGTCATGCCCAGTGAATGCCTGCCGGCCAGCCGCCGGTACTTCGCCCACGTCGTGCTGGGCCTGCTGCTGGCCTGGGGCAGCCAGCTTGCGCTGGCAGCGCCCCTGGATGAACCTCTCAAGTCCCTGCCCCCGCCTCCTGCCCTGGATCCCCAGCGGGTCGAACTGGGACGCCGGTTGTTCAACGATCCGCGCCTGTCCGTGGATAACAGCCGCTCCTGCGCCAGCTGCCATCGCCTGGACTTGGGTGGCGCCGACGCACAGCCCAGGTCACCAGGCATCAAAGGCCAGGTCACCCGGGTCAACGCTCCAAGCGTGTTCAACGCCGCCTTGAATTTTCGCCAGTTCTGGGATGGCCGCGCCGAAACCCTCGAGGAGCAGGTCGACGGCGTGCTGCAAAGCCCCATCGAGATGGGCAATAACTGGGAAAGCCTGCTCCAGACCCTGGAACAGGACCCGCAATATCGCCAGGCCTTCGCCAAGCTCTACCCGGATGCGCTGACCGCGGCCAATGTGCGCAACGCCCTGGTCACTTACGAGAGGACCTTGCTGAGCGGCAATTCACGCTTCGACCAGTACCTGCTGGGCAATACCGACATCCTCAGCCTGGAGGAGAAATATGGCTACCAACGCTTCAAGGACTATGGCTGCATCGCTTGCCATCAGGGGGTCAATATAGGCGGCAACATGTTCCAGAAATTCGGCGTGATGGGCGACTACTTCGCCGCCCGCGGCTCCCCCACCGAAGCAGACCTGGGGCGTTTCCTGATCACCGGCGACGAGCAGGACCGCAATGTCTTCAAGGTTCCCAGCCTGCGCAACGTGGCGATCACCGCGCCGTATTTCCACGACGGCTCGGCCCAAACCCTGGAGCAGGCGGTGGACGTGATGTTCAAGTACCAGCTTGGCCGTCCGCCCAACCCCCTGGATACCAGCCTGATCGTCAAGTTTCTCAAGACCCTGACCGGCGAATGGGATGGCAAGCCCCTATGAAACCGTCTCGCCGCCTGCCCACTACACTGCTGATCCTGCTGGCCGGGGCTCTGATCATGGCGCTCGGCTTCTTCTACCTGAAGATGGTGACAGGCCCATCGACCAACTACGCCTTGTCCCGGGACCTGGTCGGGCACATCAAGCAATTGAACGCGCAATGGGAAACCGAGGTGCTCAAGGCGCGGATCGCCATCACCCACAATTACGATCCACTGGTGTCTCCGGTGCAGCAGATCAACCAGATCTGGATCCAGTTCGATCAAGTCTCCAGGCAGCCGCACAGCAACCCGCAAGCCTGGAGAACCAGCCAAGAGGCGTTTCTCCAGGCCTTCCGGGAAAAGGCCGCACTGGTGGAGCGCTTCAAGTCGCACAATTCGATATTGCGCAACTCCCTGGCCTTCTTGCCCAGTGCCGAGGATGACATCCAGCGTCAATTGTCCGACCTCGATGACCAGCAAAGGATGTCTCAGCAGAACATCGCGATCGACACCTACGACTTGCTGCTCAGCAGCCTCGAGTTCGCCCAGGTCTCCAGCGACGACAAGGCGGCGGATATCCTGGTGGGCCTGAACAAGCTGGCGGTGAACAAGGAACGCCTGCCCGAGGCGATGCACGATCCGGTGGAAATCCTCAGCAACCACGTCTCGGTGATTCTGCGGGAACAGCCGATCGTCAACGACTTGCTGGATCGGATCACCTCGATCCCGGTAGCCGAGCGCCTGGATGACATCACCGTGCTGCTCAACAGCGACCAGTTGCAGGCGGATATACAGGACCAGCGGACCCATCAATACCTGCTGGTGTTTTCGGTGCTTCTGGTGTTGTTGATCCTGTACCTGGCGCTGCGCCTGATACGCAGCTATGCCGTGATCCGCAGGGTCAACACCGACTTGCAAAGCGCCAACGAACATCTGGAGCAGCGGGTCGAGGAACGTACCCGAGAGCTCAAGGAAACCCAGAGCGAACTGCTGGATACCGCACGCCAGGCCGGCATGGCGGAAATTGCTACCAATGTGCTGCATAACGTTGGCAACGTGCTCAACAGCGTGAATATCTCCAGCGAGATCCTCAGCCGCAAGCTGCGTAGCAGCAAGGCCCTGGGCCTGGGCAAGGCCATGCAACTGATCAACCAGCACAGCGACGACCTGGGACATTTCCTCTGCGAAGACGAAAAAGGCAAGATGCTTCCCGGCTATCTCAACCAGTTGGTGGTAGCCATTGCCGACGAACAGCAAAGCATGGGCGAGGAACTGGCCCAACTCGGCCGTAGTGTCGACCACATCAAGGAAATCGTCGCCACCCAGCAGTCCTATGCCGGAGCCTCGCGCCTGGTCGAGCCCCTGCGGGTGGCCGACCTGATGGATGACGCCCTGCGGATGAACTCCGGCGCCCTGACTCGCCACCAGGTCACGGTGATCCGCGACTATGCCGATGTGCCGCCGATCATGGGCGACAAGCATCGCCTGTTGCTCATCCTGATCAACCTGATCAGCAATGCGAAGTACGCCATGTCCAGCCTGGACGAGCACTCGCGCAAACTGACCCTGAGCGCCCATGTGGTTGATGAGCGGACTTTGCGTATCCGGGTCAAGGATGAAGGCGAAGGCATCACCGCGCAGAACCTGACCAAGATCTTCGTCCACGGCTTCACTACCCGCACGGAAGGCCACGGCTTCGGCCTGCACAGCTGCGCCCTGGCCGCGATAGAGATGAATGGGCAACTGAGCGTACACAGCGATGGACCGGGGACCGGCGCCACCTTCACCCTGGACATCCCCCTGACCAGTGCCGAGGGCCGATGATGGACGACTTGACCAACCGCCGTATCCTGCTCATCGACGATACCCCGTCGATCCATGAGGACTTTCGCAAGATCCTCGCTCCCGCGCCGGCTACGAACGACGCCCTGGACGACCTCGAAAGCCAGTTGTTCGGCAGCCAGGGCAAGAGCCGCCAGCAGGCCTTCGAACTGGAATCGGCCTATGGTGGCCAGGAGGGGCTGGACAAGCTTTGCCGAGCCATGGAACAGCAGCGGCCCTATGCCCTGGCCTTCGTCGACATGCGCATGCCCCAGGGCTGGGACGGGGCCCAGACCATCGAGCAGCTCTGGCTGCGCGACCAGCGCCTGCAAGTGGTGGTCTGCACCGCCTATTCCGACTACTCCTGGGAAGAACTGCTGGAGCGCCTGCAAGGCTACGATCGGCTACTGATCCTGAAGAAGCCATTCGACAATATCGAGGTCCAGCAACTGGCCAGCACCCTCACCCGCAAGTGGGAAATGACTGCCCGGGCACAGTTGCAAATGGATCATCTGGAACATCTGGTACAGCAGCGCACCGAAGACCTGGAACGGGCCGGAGCGGCCCTGCGCCAGGAGATCGACGAACGCAAGCAGCTGGAAAACCAACTGGTGCAATCCGAGAAGCTGGCGTCCCTGGGCCAGCTCGCCGCTGGAGTCGCCCACGAAATCAACAACCCCATCGGCTTCGTTTCATCCAACCTGGGCAGCCTGGCCGGATACCTCGAACAGATCGACCAGATGCTCGACGCCTACCGGCAAAGCGAAGAAGCCATCGTCGACGCGGCCTTGCGCCAGCGCCTGGGCAGCCTGCGCGATAGCATCGAACTGGATTTCCTTCGCCAGGACATCCCGCTGCTGATCAAGGAGTCCAAGGAAGGCATCGGCCGGGTGGAGCAGATCGTCAAGGACCTGAAGAACTTCTCCCGGGTCGACACCGACCAGCAGTGGCAGCTGGCGAACCTGCAACAAGGCATAGACTCGACATTGAACATCGTCGCCAACGAGATCAAATACAAGGCCGATGTGATCAAGCAATACCACCCGTTGCCGGACATCGAGTGCCTGCCCTCGCAGCTCAACCAGGTGGTGATGAACCTGGTGGTCAACGCCGCCCAGGCCATCGGTCCGGAACGCGGAACCATCACCCTGCGCACCGGAGTCGAGGGCCAGTGGGTCTGGCTGGAGGTGAGCGACAGTGGGTCCGGCATCGACGAGCGACATTTGCAGAAGATCTTCGATCCCTTCTTCACCACCAAGCCCATCGGCCAGGGCACCGGCCTGGGGCTATCGCTGTCCTACGGCATCATCAAGAAACACGGGGGGCGGATCACCGTCCAAAGCCAGCTGGGCCGCGGCAGCACCTTCCGCGTGGAACTGCCGGTGCACCAGGGCGCTGCCGCCGATCCGGCCTGATCGCACCCAGGTTCCCCGCTGACTGGCCTCAATGCATCGACTGCGACTGGTCCGGCTCCACGGCGAGCTGGCGCGCCAGGGCGTCCACCGTCAACGGCCCGGCCAGGTAGAGCCCCTGGGCTTCATCGCAGCCGATATCACGCAGGGCCTGGAACTGTTGCTGGTCCTGCACGCCTTCGGCGACCACCCGCAACGACAAGGCGTGGCCCAGGTCGACGATCGCCTGGACGATCGAACGCCCGGCAGCGTTGCCCGCCAGGCCCGCGACGAAGCTGCGGTCGATCTTCAAGCCATTCAGGGGCAGGCTCTGCAGATGCTGCAAGGCCCAGTAGCCGGTGCCGAAATCATCCATCAACAGGCCCACGCCCAAGGTCTTGAGCCCATGCATGATGTCCAGCACCTGGCGCCGGTCGTCCAGCAGGAGCTTGTCGCTCAGTTCCAGTTCCAGGCGCCCCGCAGCCAGGCCACTGTGCTCCAGCGCCGCCTTGACCCGCGCCACCAGCCTGGCCCGCTGGAACTCCGCGGACGACACCTTGACCGCCACCGGCAGCTCTTGCGGCCAGTCCAGGGCCGCCTGGCAGGCCGCCTGCAGCACCCAATTGCTCAGCGGCAGGATCAGCCCGCTGTCTTCGGCGATGGGTACGAACACTTCCGGCCCCAGCAGCCCGTGCCGGGGATGGGCCCAGCGCACCGATGCCTCGGCGCCCACCAGCCGATGGTCCGCCAGGCGGTAGCGCGGCAGGAACTGCAGCTGCAACTGGCCCTGGTCGATGGCCTGGCGCAAGTCCTGCTCCAGGCGCCGGCGCTCGATGATCCGCGCGTTCATCTGCGCCGCATAGAAACGCCAGGTGCTGCGCCCGGCGGCCTTGGCCTCGTAGAGGGCGATATCGGCCAGGCGCAGCAATTCATCGGCCTGGGTCGCATCCGCCGGGGCCCGGGCGATGCCGATGCTGGCGCTGATGAACACCTCGTGGCCGGCCACGTAGAACGGCGCCTCGATATGCTCGATCACCCGCCGGCACAGGCCCTCGATCTCCACCTGGGCCACATGCCCCGGCACCACCAGCACGAACTCGTCGCCACCGACCCGGGCCACAAGGTCCTCGCTGCGCAGGCAACGGCTCAGGCGCCGGGACACCTCGTGCAGCACCTGGTCGCCGGCGCCATGGCCCAGCAGGTCGTTCACCGGCTTGAAGCGATCGAGGTCGACGCTGAGCATCAGCAGCGGCTCCTGCAAGGATGGCGACACCAACAGCTTGCCCTCGAGGAATTCTTGCATCCGCGCCCGGTTGGCCAGCCCGGTGAGGGTGTCGTGCTGGGACAGGTATTCGATGCGCCGGCGGGCCGCGACTTCCTCGGTGATGTCGCTGGCGGTGCCGCGAAACCCGCCTTCGGCCAAGGCGCGCAACGACAGGCGGCAGATCCGCGGCTGCCGCCCCCCGTCCAGGTAGGTGCATTGCAGCACCGTCCGCGCGGACTGTCCGGGTGCCGCCAGCCATTGCGACAGCGACCCCTGCTCGCTGCTGAGCAAGGTATCCAGGGGTTGGCCCAGGGTCGCATCGCGGGACAACCCGGTGACCGTCTGGAAACGCTCGGACAGGTAGGTCAGGCGTAGTTGCCCATCGACTTCCCAGATCCAGTCGGAGGCCGCCTCGGCCACATCGCGAAAGCGCGCCTCGCTGGCCGCCAGGGCCGCGCGACCGGCCTGCAGCTCGTGCATCTGCCGGTCCGTGACTTGGGCTGCCAGGGCGGTCCGGCGCAGCAGGAACACCGCCAGCAATCCCACCAGCAGCCCGACCAGCAACAACAGCGGCATCACCACCACCAGCAACTGATGGCCGGGGCGGGCCGGCTGCCACTGCAAGAACCCCGCAGCGTCGGGCAAGGCCAGCCGGGGCTGGTTCCCAGGGAGCGTGGCGCCGGCCACCCGCAGTTGCTCGATTTCCAGCCCATGGCCCATGGCCAACAAGCGCGGTGGGTTGAGCCGGGCAACGAACACCAGCACCGACTGCGGCCCGTTGTCGGCGCGAACCTGGGGATCGCCGCCGGTGCCCAGCACATCGGCGGCCACCAGGGCCGGCGTGCCGCCGATGGACAGATAGCGGCTGACCGGATGCCCAGCCGGGGTCTGGCGCGCCTGGGCCACCAACGGCGCGAGTTGCGCCCCCAGCCAGTCGCCGGCGTCCATCGCGGCCAGCTGGCCGGCCACCAGGGCATAGCGGGTGGTGCCGGCAGGACCGATCACGAAGACGCCGTCGAAGCCCAGGTCGCGATACAGGCTGGAGCCGAAGTTCTGCCGGGTGAAGGCCCAGTCGATATCCACCGTCAGGTGCAGGTTCCGGTAGGCATCGCCCCACAACGCGTAGTCCTTGATGGTGGTGCGGGTGTTACTGGCCAGGGTTTGCAGGGCCCTGTCGATATCCTGGCGGTTGTGCTGCTCGGCGCTGCGGTTCTGCTCCAGGGCGATGAACACCAGGAGCGCCGTGGTGAACAGGAACAGCGCCAGCAACAACCCGCAGCAGCTGAGCAAGGTGACCCGGGTCAACGCCTGGTTGGAGGGGCTGAACCCTTGGGGCAGAACAGGACCGTGGTTTTCCATAGTGCTCCAGGTGCCATGACGACAGATCGACCGGCGCGTCCCTGCGGCTCCCGCGCGGCGTTCGACGAAGCTCCCGCTTGCCTATAGACGATAGACAGTATTTTTCCGCGGGGCTGGCAGGCGCCGCGCACCTGGCGTTACACGAATGGGCAGAACCCGGCGGCACGCCCGGGCGAACCCGGGCGTCGCTGGCGCGATGGAGGGGCAGCCGGAATGGCTCAGTTGCGCTCGACGCCGAGCACCGGCAACTGTTCGACCCCGTGGTAGATGGCCAGGCCCTGGCGTCGGGCCTGCTCGAGCATGGCGTCGCAGCCGGTCGATGGCCCGCCGATCCGCAATACCGCGTCGCAGCGCTGCAACAGGCGTTCGGCGTAGGCATGGAACCGCGCCTGGTAGATCTCATCGCCCACTGCCGTGGAGCCGGCCAGGCGCGTCATGGGCAGGGCCACCCATTCCCCCAGCAGCGGAAAATGCCCAGCGGCCAGCACCTGCGCCGCACACTGCTCCATGGCCTCGACATTGCGCGCCAGCAGCGCCGGGTCGTCACCGGTGCCGGAACGGTAAGGGCCGGCCACCAGCACCATCAGGCTGCGGGGCTTGAGCACATGCAACTGCAAGTACTGCAAGAGCATGATGGTCTTGCCGTCGGCGATTTCCCCGCTGTGGATCATGCCCAGGGCCTGGTCGATATCCAGTTCCAGGACCTCGATATCCTCGCCTTCGTGCTCCAGGCCGCCGCCGTCGTCGATCCGGTCCTCGGCCTGGTAGCGGGCGATGAAGAAATGCACGCGCTCGGTCACCGAGCCGGGGCTCATGAAGGCGTCGAAGACCTTCTGCACCTCGCCGACCCGGTAGCCGGTTTCCTCCTCGGCTTCCTGGCGGATGCGCACCTCGGGGCTGGCGTTGTCCAGCAGCCCGGCGGCGGTCTCGATCAAGTAGCCGTCGTGATCGTTGACATAGGCCGGCATGCGGAACTGCCGGGTCAGCAGCACCGTGCGCCGCTCCAGGTTGTACAGCAAGATGGTGGCGCCGTTGCCACGGTCATAGACCTCGCGGGTCTGGGCCTGCCAACTGCCGTCACGGCGGCGCAGCTCGAAGCTGTATTTCTTCAGCACATACCAGTTGTCGGAGAGGGTCTGCTCGCCGGTGATGCGGATCGAGGCCTCGCTCATGGCTGCTCCTAGAGTACCAGTGGGGTGGCGGGAAAGCCAGCCAATTGATCGAGCAGGTGCTGGCGGTATTCGGCACTGAAGGCAAAACCGCCACCGACCTGGAGCAACTGGCCACCGGCCATCCGTGCCCGCCACCAGTCGTTGATGAAGTCAGGGGCGTAGCCACCGCTGCCGAAGCCCTTGGCGAAGGCGATCATCTCGCGGTAGTCCTGCAGGTACTGCTGCTTGCCGATGACCCCGTGGCGTTCCTGGTACAGCCAGAACTGCAAGTCGTACAGCAGTTGCGACAACGGGTCGGCATGCAGGGCGAAGTAGCGCTTGTCCTGGACGATGCCCAGGGCGATGTGGCGGATGCGCGGGCCCAGGTCCGGCACCTGGGCGAAGTGCTCCAGCAGCTCGGCCAGCATCGGCGAGAACTCGGCGTTGGCCACCTTGTCCAGGTCATCCAGGTAGTCCTGCTCGGAGGTGTCGTAGACCTCCCAGGACACCAGGCCACGGACGAAGGTCTCGAAGTCCGGGGCCAGGACAGTCACCTCGTAGTCGCCCTCCTGGTCCACGTGCACCACCCGCGGCTCACCCTGCGGCCCGCACTCGCTGTAGTCCAGGGCCACCATGTCGTGCCCGGCGGACGGGCAGTCGCAAATGTAGATCCCCAGGTCCGGATAGCCCCAGTCCTCGATCATGAAACGGCTGCCGGAGGGTCCGCCCAGGCTGTCGCCGCCCTCGCGGGAGATGGCCAGGAACGAGTCGATCGCACAATGATCCTCGGCCCAGGAGGTGCCCTGCTCCACCGGGAAACAGGTGAGCTCGGGCCGCCCGCCATTGCGCAGGCGCATGAAGGCCACATAGGAATCGGGGAAGCGGTAGCCCAGTTCCTCTTGCAGTTCGGCGATCAGCTGGTCGCTGGGAGGTGGCAGGCGCTTGGCGGGATCATCCTGGCCCCAGAACTGGTCCAGGTCGATGTCATGGGGAAATTCGCTCATCCGGTGCTTCCGTTGCGGTTGGCGGGCCGCCTGGGCCCAAAGGTGCCCAGGCTACCGCAATCGGTCGCTACAGCCACCAGCGCAGGAGAAAAAAGAAGCCCATGCTCAACAGCATGCTGAGCAAGGTGTTGCGGGTGTAGATCACCAGCACGATGGCCACCAGGGAGCTCGGCAGGTAGGGGTTGTCCAGCCGCAGGTTCAACTGGTGCTCGGGCATGAACACGATCGGCCCGCAGATCGCGGTGAGCATGCCCGGCACCGCGAAACCGAGGAACTGCCGCGCATTGCTGCTCAAACGCAGCGGCAGGCGCGGTTCGAGGAACACGTAGCGGTTGAGGAAGACCAGCAGGCCCATGCCGAAAATCACTGCCCAGACCATCATGCGCGCCCCCGATACAGCTTGTTGCAGACAAAACCCGCGGTCATGCCCGCCAGGCCCGAGATCACCAGGGCCGAACCCCACTGCCAGTAGCTCAACAGCACCGAGCAGAACAACGACACCGCGACGCAGACCACGGTCGGCACATTGCGCACCAGGGGGGTGATCAAGGCGATGAAGGTGGCGGCGATGGAGAAGTCCAGCCCCAGGTGTTCAAGCCCCGGGATGCTCTTGCCGAGCACGATGCCCAGCAGGGTGAACAGGTTCCAGGCCACGTAGAAGGTCAGGCCCACGCCCAGGGCATACCAGCGGTCGAACTGCTGCTTGTCGTGGGCGCTGGTGAGGGCGAACAGCTCGTCGGTGAGCAGAAAGCCCAGGCCCAGGCGCCAGCGCCCCGGCAACGGCGCGATCACCGACCGCATGCTCATGCCATACAGCAGGTGCTGGGAGGTGAGCAGCAAGGTGGTCAGCAGGATCGAGAAGATCCCCGCCCCGCCCTTGAGCATGCCGATGGCCACCAGCTGCGCGGCACCGGCGAACACGATGCCCGACAGGCCCTGGGCCTGCAACGGCGAAAGATTGGCCTCGATGGCCATGGAGCCGGCCAGCAAGCCCCAGGGCGCGGTGGCCAGGGACAGGGGCACGATGGCGATGGCGCCGCGGATGAAGGCGGCGCGCGGTAGAAGAACGCTGGACATGGAACCCCGCACGCAAATGATGGACCCGGACTGTGCCAGCCGCTGCCGGTCCTGGCTTGAACAATCTTGCGCACTTGCGCCTGCTACAGGCCGGCGATGGAGCGCCAGGCCGCAGCGGCCAAGTGCTCGCGGTACTCACGGGGACGCCCCTGGACCCGCCCGGACAACCAGGCCCGGCAATAGCTCTCGGCCTGGCCGATGATCAAGGACGGTAGCAGTTCGGCCGGGATGGCCGGCAAAGCGTCCGACGCTGAGCGGGCCTTGAGCCACTCCAGCAAGCTGCGGTTGCGCGTGCGGTTGCGCTCGGCCAACTCCTGGCTGAAGGGCCCGCGGGTCACGGCAAAGCGTGCATGGAACTGGAACCGCGCCCACTCCGGCTGGGCGTCGACCCAATCCACATAGCTGTGCACCAGGGCCTGGACGCCCTGCTCCAGGGTCTGCGCCTGGGCCAGGTAGCTGTCGCGCAATTGCGCCTGGTCGTCCAGGGCGGTGAAGAACAACGCGGCGACCAGGCCTTCCTTGTTAGTGAAATGGTGATAGATGGCGCCGACGCTGGTCTCGCATTCGGCACGAATCATCTCGATGGTGGTGGCCTCCAGGCCCAGTCGGTTGAAGCAGCCCAGGGCCTGCTGGAGGATGTTGCGCTTGAGTTCGGCGCGACGGCCCGGGTAGCAGCGTTCCAGCAGATCGGTATCCGGCATGTAGGATCTGGCTCCTTGCAGGGTCAATGGATGGGGCAGGCACGAGCCTAACAGGCCGTTTCAAAACTACCTGCGTTGCCCTCGCTGCGTTGAAAACAAGCTGGTGCGCCAGCCCGGTCAAAGTGCTCATTTACCACTCGTAAATTGCGCTTTTTCGCCTGCTTTTGCCTTGCGCTGACTGCCTCGCCGACGTTTTTCAACGGCCTGCCAAGGCCCATAGCTTGACAGGTTTTCTTTTTACCGAATATTGTTCTTTTACAGAATATTATTCTGTAAACCTGTTTCCCTACCACAGCGAGGCATTTCCATGAGCCAGGTTCTCAGCATGTTCAACGCCGCCGGGGCGGAAAAATTCACCCAGATGGCCTGCCAGATGGCGCCCTACTTCTCCAGCATCACGCCCTTGATCGATGAGTTGCAGGCTGGCCACTGCCAGGTGCGGGTGCCGTTTCGCCGGGAAATCACCAACCACCTGGGTACGGTGCACGCCATCGCCCTGTGCAATGCCGCCGAACTGGCGGCCGGGGTCATGACCGATGTGTCGATTCCCGCCGGTGCGCGGTGGATTCCCAAGGGCATGACCGTGGCCTACCTGGCCAAGGCCAAGGGCGATATCCGGGCAGTGGCCGACGGCAGCGCGGTGGACTGGTCCAGCGCCGGGGACAAGGTGGTGGCGGTGACGGCCTTCGATGGCCAGGAGCAAGCGGTGTTCACCGCGCAGATCACCATGAACGTGAAGCTGGCCTGAGCCATGAACGACAACGCCCCTCACGATGGAGGGGCGTTGGGTCACGCGGGCAGTGCGGTTACAGCTGGACCAGCTTGTCGATCTTCACGTCCGGATCGACATCGGCTTCGTAGTCGACACCGTCGATCTCGAAACCGAACAGGCGCAGGAACTCCTGCTTGTAGCCGGCGAAGTCGGTCAGCTGGTACAGGTTATCGCTGGTGACTTCGTCCCACAGCTGCTTCACGCGGTCCTGGACCTCAGGTTGCAGTTCCTTGTAGTCGGCGCGCAGGCGGCCTTCTTCGTCGATGATCGGGTTCGGGTTGTACAGGCTGTCCTTGTACAGGCCGTAGACCTGCTCGATGCAACCTTCGTGGCTGCCCTGCTCCTTCATCACCTTGAACAGCAGCGACAGGTACAGCGGCATGATCGGGATCGCCGAGCTGGCCTGGGTCACCACGGCCTTGAGCACCGATACCCGGGCATCGCCACCCAGGTCCGAGAGTTCCTTGCGAATGCCGATGACCTTCTGGTCCAGGTCCTTCTTGGCTTCGCCGATGGAGCCGTTCCAGTAGATGTCGTGGGTCAGCTTCTCGCCCAGGTAGGTGAAGGCGGTGGTCTTGGCGCCTTCGGCCAGGACGCCGGCCTCGTGCAGGGCATCGATCCACATCTGCCAGTCTTCGCCACCCATGACCGCCACGGTGCCGTCGATCTCTTCCTGGGTCGCAGGTTGCAGGGTGGTTTCCTTGACGATTTCCTTGTCGGTGTCGACACCGCGCAGGGTCACGGACTTGCCCAGGGGCTTGAGGGTCGAGCTCAGCACTTCACCGGTCTTGGGGTGGGTGCGGCGCGGGGCGGCCAGGCTGTAGACCACCAGGTCGATCTTGCCCAGGTCGCGCTTGATGGTCTCGATGGTTTCGGCCTTGACCGCATCGGAGAAGGCGTCGCCGTTGATGCTCTTGGCGTACAGGCCCTTTTCTTCGGCGAACTTGTGGAACGCCGCGCTGTTGTACCAGCCGGCGGTGCCCAGCTTGCCGTCGACGCTGCCGCGCTCGAAGAACACGCCCAGGGTATTGGCGCCACAGCCGAAGGCTGCAGTGATCCGCGCTGCCAGGCCGTAGCCGGTGGAAGCGCCGAGGACCAGTACGTTCTTCGGCCCTGCGTCGATGGCGCCCTGCTGGGTGACGTAATCGATCTGTTGCTTGACGTTGGCCTCACAGCCGACCGGGTGGGTCGTCACACAGATAAAGCCGCGAACGCGGGGTTTGATGACCATACAGATTCTCCCAATTTCAAATGTGCCAGGCGCCGATGACGGCGGCGGCAATGTCACTTGCACAAGTCGTAGACGCTCTCGCGGGCTTCGCGTCACCAACCGCTGGAATTTGTCCGCCAGGACCGGGTGTCCCGCCTGCCAGGGGCGAGACTCTAGCAGCTGCGCGAGCAGGCTTCAGCATCCCCGCGCGTAAATTCCAGGGCGCCGGGTCAGGGCATCATGTCCAGCGCCAGGCGCTTGCCCTTGGTGCGCTCTTCGTACCACGCCTGCACCACGTCCGGCAGGCTGTGCTTCCACTCAGGCTCGGTGGTGTAGTAACGCACCCGTACCTCATCCTTGGGCCCCACCACCGCCAGCAGCGCGACCCACAGTTGTCCCTGAGCTCCGCGCACGAAAATCGCCGCATTGGTATTGGCCAGCCCCTGCAGCCACATATCGGTAACCTCGGCGCCCTTGAGCTCGGCCGAGGTGTCCTGGGAGAACACCGAGCCGCTGTCGAGCAGGGTCTGGTAGTCCTTTTGCAGCAGTTTCCGGGCTCGCTGGTCTTCCTCCTCGGTACGCACCAGCGCGGTGGACAGCAAATCGTACTGATTCTCCAGGATCTGCTGGGAGGCCACGTAGAGCCCGTCGTAATACACCCCCGAACCGGCACCGCAGGCATAGGGGTCGCCCTCCTGGGTCACTTGCAACAGGCCGTTGCGTGGGGTGAAGCGCAACGTGCAGCCCTCGACGCCGTAGCGCGCTTCACCGTCCTTGAGCTGCAGCGTGCCTGCAAGCGCACCGGAATTGGCGCCACCCATGGCCGACAGGTCGAAGCTCAGACGGTCTTCGCCGGCGCGGCGGATCACCAGCTCACCGCCGTAGAACGGGCTGACCGAGACCCGCTGCCAGGTGCCCTGCCAATTGAACGGAATATTCACATAGCGCAGTACCATCAGGCGGCTCAGGTACTGGCTGCGCAGGCAGCCCAGGTCGGCCTGACACTGGTCGCGCTGCTTGAGCCATTCCCGCTGGCCCAGGCGCAGCGCCTTGGGGTCCTTGGCCTCGCCCAGGGTCGCCGTCCAGGCCTTGCCCAGCCGGCTGTCCAGCTTGGCGGTGTAAGCGTCGGCGCAGATGGCCTTTTCACTGGCGCTGGCGGCCTTGGCGCAATCGAAACTGCTGGCTTGCACGCCCTGGGAACAGGCCAGGACGGCGAACAGCAAGCCAGAGGCTCGCAAGGGACGAACAAGGGGAGCGAACATGGGTCGATTCCATTCTGAAAAGGCGGCGCAAGAATAACCGCAGTGGCGTGTTTTCAGCGATATCCCGACGAAAAAAGCCCCGGGCATCGCCCTCTGAAGCCAGGCCCAGGGCCGGCAGCGTTTATCGCGACAGGCGGCAACCAGTCGTACTAAGCTCTGCGTTTTGAAACTCCAAGGGCACTGCATGAAATGGATGCTGCAGGCACTGTTGCCGCTATTGAGCCTTGCGGCCCACGCTGGCGAGCTGCGCATGCTGACCGACAACCACCCACCGCTGCACTTCCAGCAGGGCGAGCACATGGCAGGTTTCGCCGTCGATGTGGTGCAGGCCCTGGCGCAACGCAGTGGCGACCCTGTCCAGATCCAGCAACGGCCGATGCTGCGGGCCCTGCGCGATGCCAGCGAGGAAGCCGACACCGCCGTGTTCACCATCCTGCGCACCGCCGAGCGCGAAACCCGCTACCAGTGGGTCGGGCCCTTGATGCAGACCGAGACTGCGCTCTACAGCGGCAGCAACGACACCACGCCAGTGACCGACCTGCAACAGACCCAGGGCCAGATCGCCGTACCGCGCAAGTGGCTGGTCTACAGCTTCCTCCGGCAACAGGGCCTGACCAACCTGTGGGGCGTGGACAGCCCGGAAATCATGATGCGCCTGCTGCAGGTCGGCCGCGTGCAGTACGTGGTCGCCGACACCATGAGCGTCGGCACCTTCGCCGCCGAGCAAGGCATGAGGCTGGAACAACTGCGCTACCAGATCCCGCTGATGCACCAGGATGCCTATATCGCCTTCTCGCCCAAGGTCGACCCGGCCCAGGTCGCCCGCTGGCAGCAGGCCCTGGAGGCGATGGAGCGCGATGGCAGCTTGCAACGGCTCAAGCAGCGCTGGAAGATCGACCGCCCACGCACATCGACCGATTGAACCGAGCATGACCGGCCCCTATCAATATCGCCCCATGCCCCACCAACACTTCTTGCGGCACGGCTCTTTGCGGTTCAACAGCCGCCAGGCCCGGGAGCCATTGACCCATTTGCTCAAGCCACTGCCCGGAGCGTCCTACCGAGGAACCATCGATGCCCACCTTCACCCCTGCCCGCGCCCTTCACCGCCTGAGCTGCACCGGCTGCGGCTGGACACTGGCGATCCTCGGGCAGTACGAACAGCCCCTGCAAAAGTGCCCCTGGTGCGGCTGCAACGAGTTCAGCGCAGAACAGCCCGCCCGCAGCGGCGCCGGGCAAGTGCTGGAGTGCCCGCGCCACGGCCCGGTGGTGGTGCAGGTCCTGGACGCGAACATCCACAGCGATGACTTCCTGGACAACCTGTACTGCCCCTTCTGCCCCTAGCCCGGGCTAATGCATCAACGCGCCTGCCAATCCCGCAGCCATTGCAGGCCGGCGCTGGTGTCGCCCCGGGGCCGGTACTCGCAACCGACCCAGCCGGCGTAACCCAGCTCATCCAGCCACTGGAACAGGTAGGGGTAATGCAATGCGCCCTGATCCGGTTCATGGCGCTCCGGCACCCCGGCGACCTGGATATGGCCGATGCCCGCCAGGTCGCGGCGCAGCTTGGTGGCCACGTCACCCTCGACGATCTGGCAGTGGTAGCAGTCAAACTGCACCTTGAGGTTGTCGGCCCCTACTTCGCGGCAGATGGCCTGGGCCTGGTCCTGGCGGGTGAGGAAGAACCCCGGCATGTCCCGGGTGTTGATCGGCTCCACCAGTACCGTGATACCCACCTCGGCAGCCCGGGCGCAGGCATGGGCCAGGTTCTCCAGGTAGACCCCATGGTGCCGGGCCCGCTCGCCTTCGTCGGCCAGCAATCCGGCCATCACATGGATGCGTGCATTACCCAGCACCGCGGCGTACTCCAGGGCCCGGGCGAACCCTGCGCGAAACTCCTGCTCGCGTCCGGGCAGCGAGGCCGTGCCACGCTCTCCCGCCGCCCAGTCCCCCGGTGGTGCGTTGAACAGCACCTGCTGCAGGCCGTGGTCGTCCAGGCGCTGCCTGAGTTCCTCAGGGCGATGCTCATAGGGAAACAGATATTCCACGCCGACAAAGCCATCGGCGGCAGCTGCGGCGAAGCGATCGAGAAAGGCGTGTTGCGGGTAGAGCATGCTGAGGTTGGCGGCGAAGCGAGGCATGGCGACTCCAGGGACCCGAGAGCGGACGACAATCAGTGGCGCAGGGTAATACAACCGTCACGAATCACCGCAAGGTAATGGCCGGCCACTGGCTCTTCATACCGCTCGTCCCCTTCTGCCAGCGCTGGCCGCACCGCTGGTCGGAAGCCCCGGGGCACTGGTCGGCTGGCTGCTACAAACATTCACAGCCCTGACTTGGATCAGCATCGCCAGCGGAGCACTGGCCGAGGCTGGATGCACGAGGGCTGCTGACTGGTGGTAGTGCCCTTCATCGCAACTCCGTTGACGCTCGCCATGACAGCGAGCCCAATGGCCTGTCTGGTTATGCTTGGATAAGGATGATTCAACATGGCAAAGATCGAGGTTTTATCGGGTGATTTCCTGCAAGGCACCGGTGAGTACCGGCACGGTACCTTCAGGCTCAAGACGGTGTTCAACAGTGCCGGGGTCGACGTCAAGGCATCGGCGTTCAAGTCCCTGGAAATCGCCAGCGAAAGTCCCGTGGCCAACCGCGACGCCCTGGGCTACGGCCTGGCCGGCGCCATGTTGTTGGGTCCGGTGGGGGCCCTGGCCGGCTACCTGATCGCGGGCACGGAAAACGAGGTGACCTTCATCGGCACCTTCAAGGATGGCCGGCAATTGATGGCCGCCACTGACAGCGCCACCTACAAGGACATTTCCCAGCACCTGCTCCATTGAGGTCCTGGAAACTTCGTGACTATTGAGTGCCCATGATACTTTTCGATCATGGGCACTTTTTATTATCCACCTACTTCATATGTTCAAGTTCACAAGTTACTTATCCCGCGCCTGAACCTAAGCTGAAAAAAACATCATCGAACATTGATTATCGGGCAATTTGAACTTGACTCACCGCAGCGCCCTGAGTAAATTGCGCGGGCCGATCAAACCGGCCTTTTTTCCAACTCACCAAAGAAGCCAATGGACACAGTATCTAGACGCTGTCTGGTCGCGGCCCTCGGGCACCGCCAGGCACTTAACCCTGAACAAGACGGGACTCGACTCCACGGTCGGGTGAGCTGCGCTAGAGCTTGACGCTCCTACGTAACTTGCCTCCTCCGGAGCCAGTCCGGTCGCGAGGCAACTGTTATGACCTTCACTTCCTCTGTAATGCCCGGTGTTCGCGCCTTTGCCGCGACCATGCGGGTCAAGCTGCGCCCTGAGCCCAAGGCCCAGGCCCGCTCGCCTTTCTCTCGCACCACAGCTGCCTGCGCCACGCACTTGCGGGCCAACTGGCGTGTCTGCCCCACCAGCGGCCAACTGCAACAACGCTGGAGCTTCGACGACAGCCAGGACCCGCAGAGTCGGGGCGCGGCCTGGCTCTTCACCCAGGCCGCCTTGATCCTTGGCCTGTATCTCGGGGCTCGCACCTAAGTTCCAGGCGCCAATAACTTTCGTTATTCAAAGACGAATTCCTTATATAGGAACTTGTCGGCACCCTATCGCCTTAAAGTTAATGAAAATGTTGGAGAAAGTTATGGAAGAGGCCAGTAGTAGGTTCGCTGTCCATGCAACTTCATTGCATGGGCAGCGAACGTTAAATCCTGAAAGACGCCCAGATCAAAATCGATCGCCAACCTGCGGTTCGACATACTTTCGCTCGCCTTTGATTAGTTGAGTAGCTCGTGTGTCGCGCCGTCAGCAAGCGGCAGGAGCACACACCCATGACTGTAAAAATCGCAACTTCGCGCAACCACAACGCCACCGGCGACCAGCACAAGCTGTCGATGCGCGCCGCCCGTGAAGCCCAGAACGGCCTGGCCGTGACCCTGGCCAATGTCAATTCCAGCACCGCCGGCCTCACCGAACTGGACGCCGAAGGCCGCCTGCAACGGGACGGCCACAACGAGGTCGCCCACGACCGTCCGCCGCACGCCCTGGTGCAGCTGCTGCAAGCCTTCAACAACCCCTTCATCTATGTGCTGATGACCCTGACCGGTATCAGTTTCTTCACCGACTTCTGGCTGCCGCTGCAGGCCGGCGAAGAAACCGATCTCACCGGCGTCATCATCGTCCTGGTGATGGTCCTGGCCAGCGGCCTGATGCGCTTCTGGCAGGAGCACCGCTCGGCCAAGGCCGCCGAAGCCCTCAAGGCGATGGTCCGCACCACCGCCGCGGTCCTGCGGCGCGAGCAGATGGGCATGCAGGCCCGGGTACGCGAAGTACCGATGCGCGAACTGGTGGTGGGCGACATCATCCAGCTCGCGGCGGGCGACATGATCCCCGCCGATATCCGCCTGATCGAATCCCGCGACCTGTTCATCAGCCAGGCGGTGCTCACCGGCGAAGCCTTGCCGGTGGAGAAGTACGACACCTTGGGCGCCGTCCAGGAGAAATCCGCCAAGGCCCAGGCCGCCGATCAACAAGACCTGCTGGATTTGCCCAACATCTGCTTCATGGGCACCAACGTGGTCAGCGGCACCGCCACCGCCGTGGTGGTGGCCACCGGCGCGCGTACCTACTTCGGCTCCCTGGCCCGCTCCATCGTCGGCTCGCGCTCGCAAACCGCCTTCGACCGCGGGGTCAACAGCGTCAGCTGGCTGCTGATCCGCTTCATGCTGGTGATGGTGCCGGTGGTGCTTCTGATCAACGGCTTCACCAAGGGCGACTGGGCCGATGCCTTCATGTTCGCCCTGGCGGTGGCCGTCGGCCTGACCCCGGAAATGCTGCCGATGATCGTCAGCGCCAACCTGGCCAAGGGCGCCGCGGCCATGGCCAAGCGCAAGGTGGTGGTCAAGCGCCTCAACGCGATCCAGAACTTCGGCGCCATGGACGTGCTCTGCACCGACAAGACCGGCACCCTGACCCAGGACCGGATCATTCTCGAGCACCACGTGGGCATCGACGGCCAACGCTGCGACCAGGTACTGCAACTGGCCTGGCTCAACAGCTACCACCAGAGCGGCATGAAGAACCTGATGGACCGCGCGGTGGTGGCCTTCGCCGAAGAGAACCCGCGCTTCACCCCACCCGCCGCCTGGCGCAAGATCGATGAGTTGCCGTTCGACTTCGTGCGCCGGCGCCTGTCGGTGATCCTCGCTGACGCCCATGGCCAGCACCTCCTGGTGTGCAAGGGCGCGGTGGAGGAAATGCTCGAGACCGCCACCCGGGTGCGCCAGGACGGCGTTGCCGTGGCCCTGGACGCCGAGCGCCGGGCACAACTGCTGACCCTGGCCGAAAGCTACAACCGCGACGGCTTTCGCGTGTTGCTGGTGGGCACCCGGGAGCTGTCCAAAGGCCAGACCCGCAGCCAGTACAGCGCCAGCGATGAGCGCGAACTGGTGATCGAAGGCTGCCTGACCTTCCTCGATCCGCCCAAGGAAACCGCCGGCCCGGCCATCGCCGCCCTGCGCGACAACGGGGTGGCGGTCAAGGTACTGACCGGCGACAACCCCATCGTCACCGCCAAGATCTGCCGCGAGGTCGGCCTGGAAGCCGGCGAGCCACTGCTGGGCCGCGACATCGAGCACATGGACGATGAAGTCCTGGGCCGGCTGGTGGAAGAACGCACGGTGTTCGCCAAGCTGACCCCGCTGCAGAAGTCGCGGGTGCTCAAGGCCCTGCAGGCCAACGGCCACACCGTGGGCTTCCTCGGCGACGGGATCAACGACGCCCCCGCTCTGCGCGATGCCGACGTCGGCATCTCGGTGGACAGCGGCACCGACATCGCCAAGGAATCGGCGGACATCATCCTCCTGGAAAAGAGCCTGATGGTGCTCGAGGAAGGGGTGATCAAGGGCCGGGAGACCTTCGGCAACATCATGAAGTACCTGAACATGACCGCCAGCTCCAACTTCGGCAACGTGTTCTCGGTACTGGTGGCCAGTGCCTTCATCCCGTTCCTGCCGATGCTGGCGATCCACCTGCTGCTGCAGAACCTGATGTACGACTTCTCCCAGCTGGCCCTGCCCTGGGACAAGATGGACAAGGAGTACCTGGCCAAGCCGCGCAAGTGGGACGCCAACAACATCGGGCGCTTCATGATCTGGATCGGGCCGACCTCGTCGATCTTCGACATCACCACCTTCGCCCTGATGTGGTACGTGTTCGCCGCCAACAGCGTGGAGATGGCGGCGCTGTTCCAGTCCGGCTGGTTCATCGAGGGGCTGCTGTCCCAGACCCTGGTGGTGCACATGCTGCGCACCCGCAAGATCCCGTTCATCCAGAGCACCGCGGCCTTGCCGGTGATGCTGGCTACTGGACTGGTGATAGCGCTGGGGATCTACGTGCCCTTCTCGCCCCTGGGCAGCATGGTCGGCCTGGTGCCGCTGCCGTGGGAGTACTTCCCTTGGCTGGTGGGCACCCTGCTCAGCTACTGCGTGGTCGCCCAGACCATGAAGACCCTGTACATCCGCCGCTTCAAGCAGTGGTTCTAAGGGCCTGAAACGTGGCGCGGCCGCCCGCCGGCGGTCGCTTGCGATCATCCAGCCCACTGCTGCCACCGTCGGCGCGGCCCGCGCCGTGCCGACGCCGACAGCGCTCGTCCCAAAGGAGCGTCGCCATGTCCCTCAAGCCTTTTTCTTCGTTGCAACGCGGCTTCAAGGCCTTGCTGGTCTGCGCCTTGTGCGCCTGTGCCCGGCTGCTCGCCCGCCTGGGTTGCCGTCTCTATGTGCGGGGCCTGTTGAGCGCCGTGGAAATGCGTTTCGTGCTGGATTTGAGCGCCGCCATCAACCGCGCCTCGCTGCGCCTGGCAATCGCCTGAACCCGCACCCGTCCCGGGAGAACCCTCATGTCGGGAACCACCCTTCTGATCAACCTGGCCGGCGCCATCGCCCTCTTGCTGTGGGGCTCGCAGATGATCTGCAACTCGCTGCTGCGCGGCTTCGGCAGCCCGCTGCGCCACTGGCTCGGGCAACACCTGAACAACCGCTGGCTGGCGCTGCTGTGCGGCGTCGGCATCACCGGGGTGCTGCAAAGCAGTACCGCAGTGAGCCTGATGGCCAGCTCCTTCACCGCCGCCGGCACCCTGGGCCTGGCCCCGGCGCTGGCGGTGATGTTGGGGGCCAACATCGGCTCGACCCTGGTGGTCCAGCTGCTGAGCCTGGACCTCTCGCTGGCCGCCCCGGTAGCGTTGCTGGCGGGCTTCTTGTGCCTGCGCCTGCGCGATGACTCGCGCTTTGAAAGCATCGGCGCCGCGCTGATCGGCTTGGGCCTGATGCTCCTGGCCCTGGGCACGCTCGGCGCCACCCTGGGTGCGGTGGAACACACCCCGGTGTTGCGCCTGGTGATGCAAAGCCTGGATGGCGACCTGCTGCTGGCGCTGCTGGTGGCGGTCGTGCTGACCTGGATGTGCCACTCCAGCGTGGCAGTGGTGCTGCTGGTCGCCTCGCTGGCCGGCACCGGGCTGCTGTCGCCGGCCACCAGCATGGCCCTGGTGCTGGGGGTCAATCTCGGCGGCAGCCTGCCCTCGCTGCTGGGCGCCAGCGGCAACGTCGCCCGGCGCCTGCCCCTGGGCAACCTGCTGGTGCGCCTGGCCGGGGTGGCGCTGGTATTGCCGTGGATCGGCCCGCTGGCCCAGCTCGAAGGCGTGCGCCAGCTGCCCGGGGCGCTGCTGGTGGTCTACCTGCACAGCGTCTTCAGCCTGGTGCTGGGGCTGCTGTTCATCGGCTTCACCGAGCCCATGGGCAAGCTGCTGACCCGCCTGCTGCCGGCCCCGCCGCCAGTGACCGACCCGGGCATGCCGCTGTACCTGGACGAGGCCGGGCTGGAAGTGGCCAATATCGGCCTGGCCAATGCCGCCCGCGAGGCCCTGCGCATGGCCGACATGCTCTCGGGCATGCTCGACCGGGTCCTGCAACTGCTGCGCACCTCGCAGGTGGCCAACGCCGAGCAGATCCGCCAGATCGACCAGTCCCTGGACCTGCTCAGCGCGGCGATCCGCGCGTATCTGGCGGACATCGGCAAGGAAGGCATCAGCGACCAGGACGCCGACCGCTCCCAGGAAATCCTGCTGCTGGTGATCAACCTGGAGCACGCCGGCGACATCCTCAGCAGCAGCCTGGCGCAACTGGCGGTACGGCGCCTGCGCCGCAGCGAGCCGTTCTCCGCCTTCGAGCTGGGGACCCTGGTGCCGCTGCACCAGGAACTGCTGGCCAGCCTTAGCCTGGCGGTCACGGTGTTCCTGCGCGAAGACCTGGCCACCGCCCATCAACTGGTGGCACGCAAGGAGAACGTGCGCCGCCTGGAAGCCGCCGCCGGCCGCGAGCACTTTCGCCAACTGCGCGAAGACCGCAGCGCCTGGGCCGAGTCCGGGGACATTTTCCAGCGCCTGCTGCGCGACTACCGGCGGGTCCACCACCACATCGCCGCCCTGGCCTACCCAGTGCTGGAGCGGGCCGGCGAGCGTGACATCGAGCACGGCTATCTCGGCGAGCCACTGGCCGAGACCCTGCCCGGCCAATCGCACGACACCCGGGAGGACAGCCGATGCGCGTCCTGATCTGCGCCGGTCGCCACTACACCGACAGCCGCCGCTGCCGCCAGGTGCTGGAGGCCTTCCAGCGCCTGCACCCGGTACGGGTGGTGATCCATGGCGGCAGCCAGTTCCTCGGGGCGCAGATCGAGGACTGGGCCCGGGAGATCGGCGCCGACCTCGTCCGCTACCCGCCCAACTGGCAGTTGCACGGCAAGCACGCCGAGCGCCTGCGCAACCGCTTCATGCTGGCCGACAGCCGCCCCGACATCGTCCTCGCCCTGCCCGGTGGCGACGACACCGAGGAACTGCTGGCCCAAGCCCGGACCCAGGGCATCCAGACCCTGGGCCTGGGTGAGTGATCACCCGCCACTTCATGACTCCAACCCCGGGCGCCGCCAACCCGGCGCCCACAGCCGTGAGATCCGCCATGACCCAGCATCGTCCGCATCGCTCCTCCCGCTCCCGCGCCTGGGGCCAACCGCTGCCCGTCGCCAAAAGCCGCATGCTCAAGCGCAACCTGCTGTTCCTGGCCATCACCGCCGGCGCCACCGCGACCCTGGCCCTGTGCTCCAAGGCCCAGGCGGCCGGTGGCGCCTACGTGGTGGACAACGGCGGGATCAACGCCCCCGGCGAATGCAATGTCGACCTCTGGTACCAGGTCGATCGCCGCCAAGGCTCGAACCACAACAGCGTGCTGGTCCCGGCCTGCACCTTCAGCCAACTGCCTGGGGTGCAATTGGGCGCCGCGCTGCAACGCCAGGAAACCGATGAGCACGGCGAAACCCAGCTCAGCCCCCAGGTCAAGCTGGCCTTGCTGGACCGCGACGACCTGGGCCTGCAACTGGCGCTCGCCGGTTCCGCCCACTGGGCACTGAACCGCAGCCACAGCTTCGACGGCGGCGACCTCAGCCTGCCGCTGACCTTCAGCCCCAGCGACGCGCTGCACCTGAACCTCAGTACCGGCTGGAGCCACGCCTATGACGACGGCCAGCAGCACCATCGCTGGACCTGGGGCACGGGGGTGGAATACGAACTGCTGCCCAGCCTGACCCTGATCGCCGAACGCTACGGCCAGCGCGGCGGCGAACAAGCCTGGCAAGCCGGCCCGCGCCTGCACATCGGCCACGCCCTGGACCTGGACCTGATCCTGGGCCAGCACCTGACGGACCAGCGCGACCGCTGGCTGACCACCGGTGTCACCCTGCGCTTCTGAGCCGATCCCCCCACGGCCGCGGCTACAACCCCTGTAGCCGCTGCTGAGCCTGCGAAGCTGCGCCAAGGCCCCAGGTCCTTCCAGCAATCACCAACCCCTTGGCCGCTACGCGCCCATGCGCAGCCTGCGGCAGCGGCTACACGAAGCCCATCACGCCGGTAACGGGTACAGGGCCTCGTCGAACTGTTCCAGGCGCGGGAACACCAGCGGTTGCTCCTCTTCGATGCGCTCCAGGCGCTGGCGGTACTGGGCCAGGAACCCTTCGCGCGCGTCCTGGCTGATATAGGGCACGTGCCAGGCCACGAACGGCTCCAGCACCTGGCAACCGACATAGGCCAGGGTGCCGCGCAAGAGCGGGCGCAACATGTCCTCCAGCGGACCGTGGATCGCCCCCTGGCCGAACATGTGCTCGCGCCCGCCCAGGGTCAGGCTCAGCAGGGCCTTCTTGCCCACCAGGCCGCCCTGGTCGTAGAAACGCTTGCCGCCGTAGCACACCCCGGACACCAGCACCCGGTCGATCCAGCCCTTGAGCATGGCCGGCACCGAGAACCAGTACACCGGGAAATTGAGGATCAGCAGATCGGCCCACAGCAATTTGTCCAGCTCGCCCTGGATGTCGGCGGCGATCCCGCCGTTCTTCACCCCCACCCGCTGCTCCAGGGCATAGACCAGGTACTCGGGGTTATCGCGCCGGGCAAAGTCGGCGGCGCTGGCCACCGGGTTCCAGTCCATGGCGTACAGGTCGCTGACCTGCACCTGGTGCCCCAGGGCCTCCAAGGTGCTGCGAGCCTGGTCGCGCAGCGCGGCGGTGAAGGATTGCGGCTCGGGGTGAGCGTGGACGATCAGCACATTCATGGCGGTTCCTCGGGGTTTATTTATAATTGTTACCGTAACAAATACTTTATTTTCCACACAATCGCTTTCATCGCGTCGTTGAACGGCCAGCGCTGGCATACTGGCGCCTTCCCAGGGACTTGCAGACACCCATGAGCCAGTCGACCCGCCTGATCACCGCTTCCTACATCCTGTCCTTCGTGGCCGCCAACGCGCCGCAGAAGCTGCGCACCGAGACCATCGCCAAATGGGTCAAGATCCACCCGGCGCGGGTGCGCAACCTGGTGTCGCAGATGGTCAAGGCCGGCATCCTCGCCTCCTGCCGTGGCCCCAAGGGCGGCCTGACCCTGGCCCGCCCAGCAGCGCAGATCACTCTGCAGGACGTCTACGACGCGGTGCAGGAAAGCTCGCTGATCGCCGAGAAGATCGACAACCCCTTCTCTGGCATGGAAGAGCACTGCAAGGTGTTCGACGTCTTCACCCGGCTGTTCAGCCTGCTGGAGCGCAACATGCGCCAGGACCTGGCCAACATCACCGCCGACCAGCTGTTCGTGGCCTTCGACCCGCCCCTGGAAACCGACCGCGCATAACCCCACAGGACCTTCCGACGATCCTCCGCCTAGGCGAGGCAATCGCTGGCGCAGCGGGCGATGCGCCGGCAGGCTTCGCGCAGTGCCTCGGGCTCCAGCACCAGGCCCAGGCGGATATGCCCGGCGGCGCTGGGACCGAAGGCTTCACCGGCCAATACCGACACCCCCTGCTCGTCCAGCAACCGTTCGCTGAAGGCCTGGGCACTCAGGCCCGTGGCGCGGATGTCGACCATCACGAACATGCCGCCATCGGGCTTCAGCGGCCGGGCACCCGGGCAGTCGGCCAGGCAATCGCAGACCAGGTCGCGCCGCTGGCGGTAGGCCTCGGTCATCGCCGCCAACTGCGGCAAGGGTTGCTCCAGGGCGACGATGGCGGCGTCCTGGATGAACTCCGGCGAGCCATAGAGCATGCACAGCGCCAGGTTCTCCAGGTGCGCGGCCAGGGGCGCCGGGGCCACCACCCAGCCCAGGCGCCAGCCGGTCATGGCATGGGACTTGGACAAGCTGTTGAGGGTCGCGGTGCGCTCGGCCATGCCCGGCAGGCTGGCCGGGCTGACGTGCTCGCCCTCGTACAGCAGCTCGCTGTAGACCTCGTCGCAGATCAGCCACAGGTCATGCTCGATGCACAGCGCCGCCAACGCCTCCCAGGTGGCCCGGGGAATGCTCGCCCCCGTGGGGTTGTGCGGGCTGTTGAGCACCAGTGCCCGGGTCTTGCCGGTGATGCGCGCGGCCACGTCCTCTGGGCGCACCTGGAAGCGCTCCTCGGCGCGTACCGGCAGCGGCACCACCTGGGCATTGCAGGCGCCGAACACCGCCTCGTAGGTGACGTACATCGGCTCGGCGACGATCACCTCGTCCCCCGGGTCCAGCAGGCATTGGGCGACGCTATACAGCGCGCACTGGGCACCGGCCAGTACCACCACCTCATCGGCCTGCACCACCTGCCCGCTACGCGACTGGTGACGGCGGGCAATGGCCTCGCGCAGTGCACGCTTGCCGCGCACGTCGGCGTAATGGGTATGGCCGTCGCGCAGGCTGTCGATGGCCGCCTGGACGATGGGCTGCGGGGTGTCGAAATCCGGGTCGCCCACCGACAGCAGCCACACCGGCTCGCCCCGCTCGCGCTTGGCCAGGGCCCGGTAGTGGATGTCCCAGGCGGCGGCGCCATCGCCGGCGATACGTTGGGTCAGCTTGGAAAAACGCATGGCGAAACTCCTGGCAAAAAATGTAGGTCAGGCCTGGGCACAGGCGTGCTTGAGCTCGATCAGCGTCACCCCGGGCTGGGCGAACCCACGGCGCAGCGCCTGTTGCAGCTCGTCGAGGCTGGCCGGCTGGCTCACCGGGCAACCGAAGGCCCGGGCCAGGGCGATGAAGTCCGGGTTGCGCGGCAAGACCCCGATGGGCTCGATGTCCAGGGCCTGCATGTCATCGCGGATCTGGCCCAGGGCGTCGTTGTTCCACAGCAATACCACCAGCGGGCTGTCCAGTTCCTCCACCGCCGTGGCCAGCTCCTGCACGGTGTAGAGAAAACCACCGTCGCCCACCAGCACCAGGCCCGGGCGACCGGGCGCGCCGAGCTTGGCGCCGATGGCCGCCGGCAGGCCGTAGCCCAGGGTGCCGTAGCCGGTGGGGTGCAACCAGCTGCGCGGCCCCTGGCTGGGGTACAGGTAGTTGCCGCTGTAGGCCAGTTGGGTCATGTCGCTGCTGATGAAGCCGCGTTCGGGCAGCTCGGCCGCCACCCGCTGGAGAATCTGCTGGTGAATGCGCTGCAAGGGGCCCTGCCCTTCGTCCACGGTGCGGCGTAACCGGGCCACCGCCGCCACCGCCCAGCTGGAGTCCGCCGGCGGTTGCTCCAGGTCCTCGAGCAAGGCCTCCAGGGTCTGCCGGGCATCGCCGTGCAAGGCCACGGCGCAGGGGTAGAAGTCGTTGAACTTGCGTGGGTCGAGGTCCAGCCGCACGAGCTGGCCGTTGAGCGGCAGGCGCTCGCGCCAGTAGTCGGTGTCGGCCATCTCGGTGCCCACCGCCAGCACCACATCGGCCTGGCTGATCAACTGCCAGCCGGGCTCCACGCACAGGGTCGCACCGGCATTGAGCGGCGCCCGGTCCGCCAGCAGGCCCTTGCCGGCCACGCTGCTGAAGCACACCGCGCCCAGCCGGGTCGCCAACTCCTGCAGGGCCGCGCCGGCGTGCAAAGCCCCTCCGCCGGCGATGATCATCGGCCGCTTGGCCAGGCGCAACAGGTCCGCCGCCTGGTGCACATCCGCCGCTGCGGCGGGACCACGGGCCGGGCGCCGCCGCACTTCGCCAGTCCAGTCCCGGGCCACCGGGGCCGCCAGCACATCCAACGGCACCGAGAGATGCACCGGCCGCGGGCGCTCGCTGTCGAATACGGCGAAGGCCCGGGCCAGCAGCTCGGGCAGGTCCTCGGGGCTCAGGGCCAGGGCCGAAAACGCGGTGATCGGCGCGGTAATGGCGCGCTGGTCCTGGGTTTCGTGCAGCGAGCCCCAGCCCTTGCCGAGGCTGGCGCTGTGGTTGACGCTGGAAATCACCAGCAGCGGGATCGAATCGGCATAGGCCTGGCCAATGGGCGTGGCGACGTTGGTCACCCCCGGGCCGCTGATGACGAAGCACACCCCGGGCTTGCCGCTGACCCGGGCATAACCGTCGGCCATGAACCCGGCGCCCTGTTCGTGGCGCGTCAGCACATGGCGGATGCCGCTGCCGGGCAGGCCGCGATACAACTCCAGGGTGTGCACCCCGGGAATGCCGAATACCGTGTCGACGCCATAGCCGGCCAGCAGCCGCACCAGGGCCTGGCCACCGGTCAAGGTCTGTTCGTGCATGTCTCTCTCCTCATACCCGGCCAAGGCGAATCAACGCATCGACCGCGACGGTGCCGCGGGCACCGACCAACAATGGGTTCACATCCAGTTCCAGCAGGGTCGCCGCGTGTTCGCAGGCGTAGTCGGCCACCGCACCGATGGCCGCTACCAGCGCGTCCAGGTCGGCCGCCGGGCGTCCGCGAAAGCCTTGCAGCAAGGCAGCGCTGCGCAGTTGCAGCACGGCCTGGCGGATCGCCCCCGGATGAGTCGGCAGCAACAGGCTGCGACTGTCCTTGAGCAGCTCCACCAGCACCCCGCCGGCGCCGATCACCAGGGCCAGGCCGAAATGCTCCTCGCGCTTGATGCCGACGATCAGCTCGGCCAGGGGCGGCGCGGCCATGGGCTCCAGCAGCACCTGGTCGAAGGCCACCCCCGGGGCATGCTCGGCGATCCGCGCGCGCATCTGCCGCAGCGCCGCGCCCAGCGCCTCGGGGTCCTTGAGGTTCAGAGCCACCGCGCCGGCTTCGGTCTTGTGCGGCAGCTCGACGCTGACCGCCTTGAGCACCAGCGGATAACCCACCGCCGCCGCAGCGCTCAGCGCCTGCTCGGGAGTGCTCAGCAGGCCCTCGGGAATGCGCAGGCCAAATTCGCGCAGGGCCTGCTTGGATTGCCACTCATCCAGCAGTTGGCCCGTCCCCTCCAGGGCCTCGGGACACAGCGGCACCAGGGCCGCCTCGCCCAGTTCCAGCAAGGCCTGGCGCCGGCCCTGGTAGGCGGCGATCCGGCCCCAGGCCGCCAGGCCGTCCTCGACCCCCTGCAAGGCCGGGATGCCCAGGGCATGCAGGCGCTCCCGGGCCGCCGCCGGCAGCAATTCGGGGAAGGCCGAGGTGACGAAACCGCGCTTGCCATGGCGTTGCAACGCGGCGCAGAACAGCTCCAGCAGCAGGTCGCATTCCTTGCGCTCGCCGGTGAACTCGGCCGGGTAATCCAGCACCAGCATGGCGCTGTCGGCTGCGCTGCCCAGCACGGTATCGAGCATCTGCTGCAAGGCCTGGGCATCGCCCCAGATCGCGGTGGTGAAATCCAGCGGATTGACCAGGTTGGCGTACCCCGGCAACACCTGGGCCAGCGCCTGGCATTGCTCGCTCGCCAGCTTGGGCAACTCCAGGCCATTGCGCTCGGCGTAGTCGGCGATCAACCCGGCATCGCCCCCGGAACAGGCCAGGGCCATCAACTGCGGGCCCGCGGGCAACTGGCCGCAGGACGCGGCCTTCAAGGTCTCGACAAAACTCACCGGGCCGCTGACGCGGATCACCCCCAGGCGCTGGAACAAGGCGTCGTACAGCGCATCGGAGCCGGACAGCGAGCTGGTGTGGCTCAGGGCCAACTCGGCGCCGATCTGCGACACCCCGGTCTTCAGGGCGATGATCGGAATACCCTTTTCCAGGGCCTTGTACGCAGCCTTGGCGAACCCCGGCACGTTCTTCAGGCCTTCCAGGTGCAGGCCGATGGCGGTGACTCGGGGTTCGTCCAGCAGCACGTCCATCAGTTCGGCGATGCCCAGTTGCGCCTGGTTGCCCACCGAGGCCATGTAGGCCACCGGCAACGAACGGTCGCTCATGGACAGGTTGTAGGCGAAGTTGCCGCTCTGGGTCAGCACCGCCACACCCCGCTCGACCTGCTGGCCGCCGTGGGCCACCGGCCACAGGGCGGCGCCGTGCAGGTAATCCAGCAGGCCGTAGCAGTTGGGCCCCAGCAGGGCCATGTCGCCGGCGGCCTGCAGCAATCGCTGTTGCAGGGCCTGGCCCTCGGCGCCGGTCTCGGCAAACCCCGAGGCGTAGCAGATAGTCCCGCCCGCGCCCTTGGCCGCCAGCTGGGCGACGCAGTCCAGGGTCAGCTCGCGGTGGGTGGCGACGAACACCGCATCCGGGCCGCAAGGCAGTTGGTCGATGCTGGCCACGCAGGGCACGCCGTCGATCTGCGCGTGCTGCGGGTTGACCAGCCACAGGTCGCCGGCAAAACCGCCCTCGGCGCAGCGCTTGAGGGCCCGGGCCATGCTTCGTCCGCCGACGAAGGCCAGGTGCCGGGGCGCCAGCAGGCGCTTGAGGTTGTCACGTAGGGTCTGGGACATGACGCAGGTTCTCCAGGCGGTTCAGCGCAGCAACGGCCGCAGCAGTTCACGGGAAATGATGTGCCGCTGGATCTCCGAGGTGCCCTCCCAGATCCGCTCGATCCGCGCGTTGCGCCAGATGCGCTCCACCGGGCCTTCGTCCATCAGGCCCATGCCGCCGTAGATCTGCACCGCCTCGTCGGCCACCTTGCCCAGCACTTCGCTGGCGAACAGCTTGGCCATGCCGGCCTCGCCGTCGGTCATGCTGCCCTGGTCCATCTTCCAGGCGGTGTGCAGGGTCAAGAGCTCGGCGGCGCGGATCTGCGTGGCCATGTCCGCCAGCTTGAACGACACCCCCTGGTAGCTGCCGATGGCCTGGCCGAACTGCTTGCGGTCCGCCGCCCATTGCAGGGAGGCATCCAGCGCCCGCTGCGCCTGGCCCACGCAGTTGGCCGCGACCATCACCCGACCGGCGGTGAGCCAGGCGTTGGCCACCTCCCAGCCCTTGCCCACCTCCCCCAGCACCTGGTGGGCCGGCACCCGGCAGTCGTCGAAGAACATCTCGAAGGTGTGGTAGCCACGGTTGCTCACGCACTTGGGGCCACGGCGAATGGTCAGGCCCGGGGTGTCGCGGTCCACCAGGAATGCGGTCACGGCATTGCGCTGGCGGCCGTTGTGCTCGTAGGTGCCGGTGACGGCGAAGACGATGGCGAAATCCGCATGCCCGGCGTGGCTGATGAAGTGCTTGGCGCCGTTGATCACGAAGTCGCCGCCCTCGCGCACGGCGCGGGTCTTGATCGCATTGGCATCGGAGCCGGCGCCGGGTTCGGTGAGGGCGAAGCAGTCGATCTTCTTGCCCTGCACGCAAGGCAGCAGGTAGTCGCCGATCTGCGAGCCGGTGCAGGCCATGAGGATCTTCGACGGCCGGGCGACGAACACATGCAGGGCCCAGGAACACTTGGCCAGCTCGCGCTCGATCAGCGCCTGGGACAGGTAATCGAGACCACCGCCACCGACCTCCTCGGGCATGTTGAAGGCATAAAAACCAGCGGCGACGGCCTTGTTGCGAATCTCTGCGGCCAGTTCCGCCGGGACCTCGTCGGCGCGGTCCACCGCTTCTTCGTGGGGCAGCAACTCCTTGCTGACAAAACTGCGGACTGCATCGACCAACATTTCTTGTTCTTGGCTGAGTTGGAAGTTCATGGCGCTACCTGTGGCGGGTTGACGGTGCGAAATAAGTGGATTGGGTCGCGGCTCAGCGACCGATAAAGCGTGGCGGGCGTTTTTCCGTCGCCGCGCGCAGGGCCTCGGCGCCGTCGGCACTGCGCCCGCACAGCAAGCCGGCGGCCAGTTCGGCGGCCAGTTGCGCGGGCAGGTCGCGCTCGGCGCTTTCGCGCAGCAGGCGCTTGGTCTGGGCGAAGGCGAAAGTCGGGCCGTTGGCCAGGCGGCCGGCCAGTTCGCTGACGGTGGCGTGCAGTTGCTCGTCGGCGCAGACCTCGCCCACCAGCCCGGCGGCCAGGGCACGTTCGGCGCTCCAGAGCTCATCGAGGAACAGCAGGCGCTTGGCCTGCTCGCTGCCGATCAACCTTGGCAGGTGCCAGCTGGCACCGGCATCCGGCGAATAGGCCATGCCGGTGTAGCCGGCCTTGAACCGCGCCGACTGCCCCGCAACCCGCAGGTCGCAGCACAGCGCCAGGTCCATGCCGGCGCCCACGGCCGTGCCGTTGATGGCGGCGATGGTGGGTTTGTCCAGGCTGTGCAGGCAGCTCATCAGGGCGTGGGCGGTTTCGGTCCAGCCGTAGCTTTCCAGGGCGCCCCGGGCTTCGGCTTCGGCCCATTCGGCCAGGTCGGCGCCGGCGCAAAAACTGCGGCCGCTGCCGCCCAGCACCACCACCCGCACCGCCGGGTCGTCCTGGCAGCGCTCGAGCAAGCCGTGCAATTGGCGCAGGCCGGGAATGTCCAGGGCATTGCGCTGGTCCGGGCGGTTGAGGGTGATCCAGGCGATACCCGCCTCGATCTGGCAAAGCAGCGACGATGAAGTGCTCATGGGCGTCCTCGAATGATTGTATTTGGCATGAGGGAGGTGAGTTGCGAACCATGCTAAACGACTGTTCAACAAGACGGCAATTGCTCGAGGGGTACGCCGACCAGGGCCGGATTACCTATCCATCCTGTTGTTTTTATTGAATAAATAGTGATTTGAACGATTTGTGACCGAGCGGCTGTTACAACTTCGAACAAGCCACTACAACCCGGTAAAGATGCAGACCTTGCGGCCACTGCGCCCCCGTACGCAGCCTGCGGCAGCGGCTACAAAACCCTGTAGCCGCTGTCGAGCGGAGCGAGGCTGCGCCAAGGCCCGCAGGGCCTTCGGCTATCAGGTGGCGGCGGCCAATGGCTGGGCCTGGCGCTTGCGGTTCACCAGGTAGTAGGCGCCGTAGCACAGGGCGATGAAACCCAAGCCCCAGTACAAGGATGGGCGCTGGGTTTCATCAAGGGCCAGGAACACGAACAGCGAGCTGCACAGGACGATGCACAGCAGCGGCACGAGGGGGAACCACGGCGCGCGGTATTTGAGCTGCTCCAATTGCCCGCCCTCGCGCAGGAACTGGCGACGGAAGCGGTACTGGGCCAGGGCGATGACGATCCAGGTCACGGTGCCGGCCATGCCGCTCACCGCCATCAGCACCATGAACAGGGTGTCGGCGGCGATGAAGCTGGTCATCAGCGAGATCAGGGCGAAGCACAGGGTGATCGCCAGGGCCCGCAGCGGCACGCCCTGCTTACTCAGGGGCGACAGCGCCTTGGGCGCCATGCCGCTCTTGGACATGGCCCAGAGGATGCGGGTCGAGGCGTACAGCCCGGAGTTGCCCACCGAGAGAATCGCCGTGAGGATCACGAAGTTCATCAGGTCCGCGGCATAGGGAATGCCCACCATGTCGAACACCTGGACGAACGGGCTCTCCACCAATCCGGCCTGCTGCCAGGGAATGATCGCCGCCAGCACCATCACCGCCAGCACGTAGAAGATCAGCACTCGGAACACCACGTTGCGCACCGCCCGTGGAATGCTCTTTTCCGGCTGGTCGGTCTCCCCCGCTGCCACGCCCATGATCTCGCAGCCCTGGAAGGCATAGACCACGGTCATCATCACCGCGAACACCGCCGGCAGGCCGTTGGGAAACAGCGAATCGCCGGTGAGGTTGTCGAACATCGGCGCCGGGGCGCCACCGGGCAGGTCGATGACGCCGAAGATCACCAGCACCCCGACCACGATGAAGCTGAGGATCGCCAGCACCTTGATCCCGGCGAACCAGTACTCGGCCTCACCGAAGGCGCGGGTGGCCAGGGCGTTGATGCCGAACAGCAAGGCGACGAAAAACGCCGACCAGTACCAGATCGGTACCCCGGGGAACCAGCGCTGCATGAGCATGCCCGCCGCGGTGAACTCCAGGCCCACGGTGGTGGCCCAGCTCATCCAATAGACCCAGCCGATCATGAAGCCGGTGGCCGGGCCGATGTACTTCGTGGCGTGGGCCTGGAACGAGCCGGACACCGGCATCTGCACCGACAGCTCACCCAGGCAGACCATCACCAGGTACATCAGGAAGCCCGCCACCAGGTAGGACAGGATCGCCCCCCAGGGGCCGCCCTGGTTGATGGTGACCCCGGAGCCCATGAACAGCCCGGTGCCGATCACCCCTCCCAGGGACAACATGAAGATGTGCCGGCTCTTCAAGGCCCGGGTCAGTTGGATGCCTTTGCGTTCAGTAGTGGTCGTCACGGCGCACCTCAGCAGTCGGTGAGGCGCAGGGCGCGCTGGGAAGGGGTACGACGGGATGGGGCAGCAGCTTGCAGGCGGTTCATTATTATTATCTCCAATAAGCTTCGAAGGCCGCGGCGGGCGCGGCTCGACCGATTATTGGAAAGCCATGTAAGTTCGCGTTGAAGCAAAAGATCGAAGATGTAAAAAGTCGTAAGGTTTTTGTACGTCAGGCCGCCAGCAGTTGTTCCAGGGCCCTGCGCGCCCGCTGCCAGGCCTGCTGCAGGTGTGGTACCTGGGCGGCCATTACCGCGACGCCGGACTGCCCCGCCGCATCCTCCAGCGCCCGCAGCACCCGGGCCAGTTCGCAAAAGCCCAGGGAATCGGCACTGCCGGCCAGGCGGTGAGCCAGGTGCTGCACGTGGGTACTGTCGGCCGCCGCCAGGGCGTCATCGAGCAACGGCCGTTGCTGGTCCAGGGTGCTCGCCAGGACCTTGAACAGCCCCTGCAACTTCTGCTCCCCCAGCAGGCTGCGGTGGGTGTCCAGCAGTTCCTGGTCGAGCACGCCCTCGGCGCTCCGGGCTGGCGCCGCCAATTCCTCGCTGGCCTGCTCCGCAGTGGCCAGGACCTGGCGCAGGCTGTCCATCTGCAAGGGCTTGCCGAGGATGCCCTGCATCCCCGCCTCCAGGTAACTGCGCACCAGGGCCGGCTGGACGCTGGCGGTCAGGGCGAAGATCCGCGCCTGGCGATTGGGCCCCGGGCGCCGGCGCAGTTCGCGGCACAGCTCGATGCCACTGATACCCGGCAGTTGCACGTCCAGCAGCAACAAATCGAAGCCCAGGCGCTGGCACAGCTCCAGCGCCGCCTCGCCGTCCTCCACCAGCCACACCTGGTGGCCGTCGCGCTCCAGCAAGCCCTGGGCCACCTCGCGATTGAGCGCCACGTCCTCCACCACCAGGATCTTCAGCCCCGGCACCGGTGCCGCGACCGGCGGTGGCGCCGGCAGCCCCAGGCCGACCCCCAGGGCCAGCTCGAACCAGAAACGACTGCCCTGCCCCAGCTCGCTGTCCACGCCGATGCGCCCATCCAGTTGCTGCACCAGGTGCTTGCAGATCGCCAGGCCCAGGCCGGTGCCGCCATAGCGCCGGCTCACCGCGTCGCTGGCCTGGACGAAGCGCTCGAAGATCTTGTCGCGCATCGAGGCCGCGATACCGATGCCGTTATCGGCTACCGAGCAGCGCAGCCGTTGCCGTTGTGGTCCGTCCTCCAGCACCTGGACCTCGACCCGCACCCAGCCGCCTTCGGTAAAGCGGATGGCGTTGGCCAGCAGGTTGCTCAGCACCTGGCGCAGGTACTGCTCGGCGCCATGCTGCCCCGGGGCCAAGCGCGGGTCGACGTGCACCTGCAACTGCGTGCCGTGCTCCCGGGCCCGGGGTTCGAGCAGTGTGCTGACCTCCTCCAGCAACTGGCGCAAGGAAAAATCCCGGGCCTCCGGGCGGCTTTGCCCTTCCTCCAGGCGGGCGAAGGACAGCACCTCGTCGAGGATCGTCAGCAGGCCCTCGCCGGCCTTGTGCAGGGCCTGCAAACGCTGGCGGTCCTGGTGCGCAAGCGGCGCGCCGCGCAAGAGTTCGGCCATGCCGAGGATGCCGTTCAACGGCGTGCGCAGTTCGTGGCTCATGGTGGCCAAAAAGCGCGACTTGGCCAGGTTGGCCGCCTCGGCCTCGTCCTTGGCGTGCATCAGGCTGGCGGTGCGGCGCTGGACCATTTTCTGCAATTCGTCGCGCTTGTCCTGCAGGGCCTGGCGGTCCTGCTCGCGGCGCTGGATGTCATCGAGAATCGCCCGGCGCATGTCGTCCAGGGCCCCGGCCACGGTGTCGATCTCATCGCCGCTCGGGTGCTGGCGCTTGTCCAGGTGCAGCGGCTGCTGCAAGTCGCCGCCGGCCACGCGGCGGGCGAATTCGGCCATGACTTGCAGGTGCCGGGTGACCAGGCGATAGAACAGCCCGGACAGCGCCACCGCCAGGCCGCAGAGAAACACGCTCATCCACAGCAGGCTGGCCAGCCCGGTGGTGTACAGGCGCCGGTACACCGCCCCCAGGTCAGTGCTGACCTGCAACTCCCCCAGCTCGCGACGCGGCCCGGACGGCGGCTGGTAGCTCAGGGCGAAGCGCTCCACCCGCAAAGGCCCGATCAGCTCGGCACTGCCCTGTTGCAGGTCGAAATCACTGCTGAGCAGGTGCACCCGGGCCACATCGGAAAAGTCCACCAGGCCTTGCAACTGCACCGTCAGCTGTTCCTGGTTGAGGTCCCACAGGTTGCGCTCCAGGCTGCCCAGGTAACCGGCGCGGATCAGCTCCATGCGGCTGTCGATGTCGCGCATCTCGCGGCGGTATTCGAAGTACAGCTGCACGGCGCTGGCCAGCACGGTGAAGCACAGGCTGAACAGCAGGATGAACAGCAACAGGCGCCGCAGCAGGCCGCCGGGCCGTGGGCCAATCATGGCGCCGCACCGGCTTGGGCCTTGAGCATGGCGCGGTAGTCGGCCTGGCTCTGGTCCAGCCAGCGCTGTACCGCGCCGCTGTCGACCTGGCGCTGCAACTGCGCGTCGATCTCGTCCATGCGCGCCGCCAAGGGCGACTGGCGCGACACCGCCAGGCGCAGGTAGTCGACGCTGATCGCCTGGGGCAAGGCGACGATGTCCTCGGCGCCCGGCAGGCGCTCGATGAACAACTGCCCGGTACGCCGCTCGTGAGGGATGAAATCGATGCGCTGGCGGATCAGCTTGCCGAAGTTCTGCACGCTGCTGGACACCCACTCGATGTTGCCGTGCTGCACCACCTCACGGTCGAAATCCTGGCCGTAGCTCTCACCGAACAGCAGGCCGCCGCGATAGGCGGTGAGGTCTTGCAACTGCTGGAAGCGCGGCAAGTGGCGGCGGTTGACGAACAGCGCCACCTCCTCGCGCAGCACCGGCACCCGGGAGAACCGCAACCCCTGCTGGCGCTGGCCGGTGCGGTAGGCCAGCACCACGTCCACGCGGCCGGCGGCCGCATCCAGCAGGCAGCGCTTCCAGTTGCCCAGCACCACCACCTGCACCTGGTAGCCCAAGTCCCCCAGCACCTGGCGCACCAGGCTCGGGGCCAGGCCGCGCACCTGGCTGCCGTCGCTCCAGGAGATCGGCGGGTACACCGGGTAGTCGCAATATTTCAGGGTCGGCCGGGGCTCGGCCAGCGCCGCGCCGGCCAGCAGCATCAGCCCCAGGGCCCAGGCGCGGCGCAGCACCTCAGGCGGCCACGCTGGCAGTGAACAGATAGCCGGCACCGTGGATGGTGATGATCAGCTCCGGCTCGGCCGGGTCGTCATGCAGCTTGCGCCGCAAGCGGCCCACCAGCACGTCGATGGAACGGTCGCTGGGCACCCACTCGCGGTTGCGGATCTGGTCCATCAACTGGTCGCGGCTGAGGGTGTGGCCGCTGTTGCGCAGGAACACGCTGAGCAGCTGGTATTCGCCGTGGGTCAGCAGGGTCTCGCCGCCCCGGGCGTCGATCAGCCGGCGGCGGTCGGTGTCCAGGGCCCAGTCGGCGAACTGCTTGATCGGGCTGGGATGGCTGGCCGGCGCTGGCGGCTGGCGGGCATGGCGCACGCGGCGGACCAGGTTCTTGGCCCGGGACACCAGCTCGCGGGGGTTGAGGGGCTTGATCACGTAGTCGTCGGCGCCGCATTCCAGGCCGACGATGCGGTCGATGTCGTCGTTGCGCCCGGTGATCAGGATGATCCCCACCTCCGAGCGCACCCGCAGCTCGCGGGTCAGGGTCAGGCCGTCCTTGCCGGGCAGGCGGATATCGAGCATCAACAGATCGACCGTGTGCTGGTCGAGGAAGCTCTCGGCCTGTTCCGCCGTGGCGGCGCAATGCACGTCGTAGCCTTCCTGGGACAGATAGGCCTGGAGCAGTTCGCGAATCAACGGATCGTCGTCGACGATCAATACCCGAGGAGTCATCGCCTGTGTTCCTGATTATTTTTATTAGAGGTGTCGCCTTGTGCGCAGCAGCCTAGCCATTACTGAACAACCGATCAACAGCCCTATGTCGGCTGGCGAAAGCCCCGCCCCTGGCTGGCCAGCACGCCCTCGACCCAGGCTTCGCAGATCTGCACGCCCTGCTGCGGGCTGAAGGTCCCGGGGTTGAGCCCGGACTCCAGCCACAGGCCGTCGAGCAAGGCGCTGAGGCTGATGGCCGCCAGGTCCGCGTCGAAGTCGGCCCAGGCCTGGTCCCCGGCCAGGCTGGCCAGGAGCCCGGCCAGTTCGTTGCGGTATTCGGCGTAGGAATGGTCGTGGGCCTGGTTGATCGCCTCGGCGGTCTTCACCGCGCCCCAGAACGCCAACCAGGCGTCCAGCAGTTGCGGGTCCAGCAGTTCGGCGCAGAACGAGGCCCGGAAGAACGCCGACAAACGCTCCCGGGGCGCCGGCGCGGCCTGGTCCATGGCTTCGCGCAGCAGGTTCATGACCCGCCCGGTAATCGAGCGATAGGCCTCGGCCACCAGCTCGTCCTTGCCGGAATAGTGATGGCTGATCAGCCCCACCGAGACCCCGGCCTCGGCGCTGATCTTGCGGATCGACGCGCCCTGGAAACCGTGGAGCTTGAGGCAGGTCAGGGTCGCCTCGATCAGCTCGGCCTTGCGCAACCCGGGTTCCAGGCGGGAAAAGCGCGCTTGCTGGTTCATGGGGCATGACTCCTTGGCAATGGCGGGAAATGACAGTTGAACGACTGTACAACAAGCCTTTGTGAACTGGCCAGATTCCCAGCGGTGCCGGGACGGTGTTGGCCGATCGATCGCTGAAGGCCCTGCGGGCCTTGGCGCAGCCTCGCTGCGCTCGACAGCGGCTAAGGCCTCGTGTGGCCGCTGTCGCAGGCTGCGCACGGCTCGGCACTAGCCGCCAATCGTTATCCACGGTTTGCCTGCCGCGCTGCGGTGCTTGGTGTTGCGGCCGCTGGGGTGGAGGGTCAATCGCGGTAGTCGGGGGCGATGCGCTCGAGCAGGCGCAGCAGCGCGGCCCAGGCCAGTTGCATGGCGTCCGGGTCGCTCAGTTCGCCCTCCTGCAACGGCCGGCCCGGGTCGTTGAACTGGCGCTCGGTGTGGGCGCAGACCGCGTCCGGTGGCAGCACGATCTCCCCCGCCGCCTGGGCCGCCAACTGGATCTCGCAGGCCTTCTCCAGGTAATACATGCGCAAGAATGCCTGGCTGACGGTTTCGCCCACGGTGAGCAGGCCGTGGTTGCGCAGCATCAGCACGCTCTTGTCGCCCAGGTCAGCCACCAGCCGCTGTTGCTCGGCCAGGTCCAGGGCCACGCCTTCGTAGTCGTGGTAGGCCACCCGGCCATAGAACTCCATGGATATCTGGTTCACCGGCAGCAGGCCGCACTTGAGCGCCGCCACCGCGCAACCGGCCTTGGTGTGGGTGTGCAGCACGCACTGGGCATCATCGCGAGCGCCATGGATGGCGCTGTGGATCAGAAACCCCGCCGGGTTCACCGGGTACGGCGAAGGCTCCACGGCCTGGCCATCGAGGTCGATCTTCACCAGGTTGGAGGCAGTGATTTCCTCGAACATCAGCCCGTAGGGGTTGATCAGGAAGTGATGCTCGGGCCCGGGCAGGCGCACCGAGATATGGGTGAAGATCAAATCGGTCATGCGAAAGTGCGCGATCAGGCGGTAGCAGGCCGCCAGCTCTTCGCGCAGGCGCTGCTCGGTGGCGCTGCGCTCGGTCAGGGCGTGGGGGCTGGGCACGATCTTGTTCATTATTGGAGTCCTCCAGGCTGTTGGGCTGGCAAACGATAGGGCCGCACGTCCGCCGACGTCCAGCCCGTTGGGGTTACTTGCTGGCCCAGGCGTTGAAGCGCTCTTCCAGCTCCTCGCCATGATCGACCCAGAACTCCACGTTCATCGCCAGGGCGCCCTTGAGGTTCTGCTCCGAGGTCGGCACCCACTGGGCCAGCGCCGGGTCGAGCCGGGCCGCGGCCAGGGTGTTGGTGGGGCCGTAGGGAATGGCGCGCACATAGTCGACCTGGGCCTCGGGGCGGTTGGCGTAGGCAATGAAGCGCTTGGCCTGGGCCACGTGCCTGGAACCCTTGATGATCGCCCAGTAATCCATGCCATACAGGCTGCCGGGCCAGACCACGGCCAGGGGCGCGCCGTCCTGGGCGGCCGCGGCGATGCGGCCGCTGTAGGTCGAGGTCATCACCACATCGCCGGCGCTGAGCCACTGCGCTGGCTGCGCCCCGGCCTCCCACCACTGGATGTACGGCTTGAGCTGGCTGAGCTTGGCGAAGGCCCGCTCCACCCCCTCAGGCGTGGCCAGGACCTTGTACACGTCCTCGACCTTGACCCCATCGGCCAGCAGCGCGAACTCCAGGTTGTACACCGCGCGCTTGCGCAGGCCGCGCTTGCCGGGGAACTGCTTGACGTCCCAGAAATCGGCCCAGGAGGCCGGGGCCCTGGCCAGCTTGTTGCGGTCGTAGGCGATGGCCACGCTCCACACCAGCACAGCCGAGCCACAGGGCTGGGCGGCATCGGCGATCAGCTCGTCGGCGTGGCCCAGGGCCTTCCAGTCCAGGGGTTCGTACATGCCTTCGTCGCAGCCGCGCATCAGGTCCGGACCTTCGATCTGCACCACGTCCCAATCGACGTTGCCGGTGTCGACCATGACCTTGATCCGCGCCATCTCGCCGTTGTACTCGCTCTGGATCAGCTTGCTGCCATCGGCCTTGGCAAAGGGTTGGAACAACGCCACATCCTGGGCTTTCTGGCCGGCTCCGCCGTACCCCACCACGACCATGTCGGGGGCTGCCCGGGCACTGTCCAGGCCCAATGCCAGGGCGAGGCTCAGGGCCAGGAACGAACAACCATGCTTGCGGGTGAGCGCTTTCATCGGTGATTCCTCGTGACGGTGCCCTGCCGGACAGCTCCGGCACGGCCCTTTTTTATTGTTGTGAGGGGCGCCCCGCAGGCTGGGGCGCCAATCGAAGCTACTGCAAGGATCAGTAAAAAAACAAGTTGATTTTTTACTACCGGTAAATTTTTATAGACAAACAATAACAACGCCAAGGCATCGCCCTGCCCTTGGCCAGCCTGGAGCCCGCGCCATGACCACCGCCTTCCCGCACCTCTTCGCGCCGTTGCAGATCCGTGGCAAGCGCCTGAAGAACCGCATCATGTCCAGCGGCCACGACACCTCGATGCCCACCGACAACCTGGTCAACGAGCAGTTGATCGCCTACCACCGGGCCCGGGCCGAAGGCGGGGCCGGGCTGATCGTGTTGCAGGTGGCCGGGGTCCACGACAGTGCGCGCTACACCAGCCATGTGCTGATGGCCACCGACGATGCCTGCATCGACGGCTACCGGCGCCTGGCCGAGACCTGCCATGCCCACGGCACGCTGGTGCTGTCCCAGGTGTTTCATCCGGGGCGCGAGATCATGGAGTCTGCCGACGGCCTGCTGGCGGTGGCCTATGCCCCCTCGGGCGTGCCCAACGAGCGCTTCCGGGTCATGCCCCGGGCCCTGGACCAGGAGATGATCGACGCGATCATCCAGGGTTACGCCGACGCTGCCCGGCGCCTGCACCAGGCTGGCCTGGACGGCGTGGAGCTGGTGGCCAGCCACGGCTACCTGCCGGCGCAGTTCCTCAACCCGCGCGTCAATCGCCGCAGCGACGGCTACAACGGCGAGCTGGAGCAGCGCCTGCGCTTTATCCGCGAGGTGCTGGCGGCCATGCGCGCCAGCACCGCCGACGACTTCATCATCGGCCTGCGCATCAGCGCCGACGAACGCGACCCCGAGGGCCTGACCGAGGACGAGTCCCTGGCCGCCGCCCAACACCTGCAAGACCAACTGGACTACCTGCACATCGTCGCCGGCACCTCGGCCTCCCTCGGCGGCGCCGTGCACATCGTCCCGCCCATGGCGGTGGAAGCGGCTTACCTGGCCCGCGAAGCCGGGACCTTCAAGGCCGCGCTGCAAATCCCGTTGTTCGTCACCGGGCGCATCAACCAGCCCCAGGAAGCCGAGGCCATCCTCGCCAAAGGCCAGGCCGACGTGTGCGGCATGACCCGGGCGCTGATCTGCGATCCGCAAATGCCCAACAAGAGCGACAGCGGCCGGGTCGACGACGTGCGCGCCTGCATCGCCTGCAACCAGGCGTGCATCGGCCACTTCCACAAGGGCCTGCCGATCTCTTGCATCCAGCACCCGGAAACCGGCCGCGAACTGCTGTACGCCCAGGCTCGGCCGGCCCAACAGCGCAAGCGCATCCTGGTGGTGGGCGGTGGCCCGGCGGGCATGAAGGCCGCCGCCGTCGCCGCCCAGCGCGGCCACCAGGTAACCCTCTACGAAGCCGGCTCCCAGCTCGGTGGCCAGGTGCTGCTGGCGCAACTGCTGCCCCGGCGCAGCGAATTCGGCGGCGCCAGCACCAACCTGCAACGGGAAATGCAACTGGCCGGGGTCGAGGTGGTGCGCAACACCCGGGTCGATCGCGCCCTGGTGGAGCGCGAACAGCCCGATCACGTGATCATCGCCACCGGCGCCCGCCCCTACTGGCCCCATTTCGAGCGCGCCGGCGAGCTGCAAGTGGTGGACGCCTGGCAAGTGCTGCGCGACGAGGTCCAGCTCGGGCGCTCGGTGGTGGTGGCCGACTGGCGCTGCGACTGGATCGGCCCGGGCATCGCCGAGCGCCTGCTGCGCGCCGGGCACCAGGTGCAACTGGCGGTCAACGGCACCCACTGCGGCGAAAGCCTGCCGCTGTACGTGCGCGACCAACTGGCCGGCGAACTGCACAAGCTGGGGCTGCCGATCATCCCCTACGCCCGCCTCTACGGCTGCGACGACAACACCGTGTACCTGCAGCACACCGCCAGCGGCGAGCCGATGCTGCTGGAAAACGTCGACAGCCTGGTGCTGTGCCAGGGCCACCAGCCGGTGGACGACCTGGGCGAGCAACTCAAGGGTCTGATGGCCTTCCAGCGCATCGGCGACTGCCTGGCCCCGCGCACCGTCGAAGAAGCCATCCACGAAGGCTTGAAAGTCGCCTGGGCGCTTTGAGGCTGCTTTATACTCCAGGGCTTTTGCAGGACGGGCGCTGGGACGCGCCCGCCTTCCAAGCCTGGAGCCCGCCATGACCCAAAGCAGCAAGACGCCGCCCGCGAGCCACCTGCCCGAGCCCGGCGGCGACCACCAGGCCCCCGGCGGCCCGCAGTTCCTTGGCACGCGCATCCGCGGCCTGCGCAAACGCCGCGGCCTGACCCTGAGCGAACTGGCCCAGCAGAGCGAACTCACCGCCGGCTACATCAGCCAGCTGGAACGCAACCTCGCCTACCCCTCCATCCCCGCCCTGTTCAACATCGCCCGCAGCCTGGGCGTGACCATCCAGTGGTTCTTCGCCAGCGAAACCCAGACCGCCCCCGAAGACCAGGGCTACGTGGTGCGCAAGAAACAGCGGCTGCAGGTGAACTACGAAAACGGCATCGTCGACCAACTGCTGACCCCGCAACCGACCCAGCAACTGGAATTCTTGCACTCACGCTTTCCCCCGGGCACCTACAGCAAGGAGAGTTACAGCCATGAGGGCGAAGAAGCCGGGTATGTGCTGTCGGGGAACTTCGAGCTGTGGGTGGGCGAGCGCTATTTCCAGCTGAGCGAGGGGGACAGCTTCAGGTTCTCCAGCCAAGAGCCGCATAAGTATGGGAACCCTGGGGAAGAGGATGCGGTGGTGTTGTGGGTGATTACGCCGCCGACGTTTTGAGGAATTGTTGTATAGGAGGAAATTGAGCTGTACAACGGCGACACGAAGCGAGAAATATATATACATCGAAATATAACAGCACAGGTTGATGCTACAGCAGGGTACTAACCGAAGGGCTAGCACCAACTAAACACAGACGCGAGAGAACCAGATAAGCAAATTGAAACAATTCCAATTTGCTCAATAATGCACAACCCGCTGCTCTCTCGAACCTTTTAAAAATAGTTACCAAATAAAGCTAGAGATTTTGACGCTCCCGATAGACATTTAATGCCAAAAAAGCCGCCAGCTCCTTCTCTTCAAACCAAGATCGTCGCGGGGTAATTATAAAGCTATTACACGACTTTACGAGATTAATACTCCTCCTCTCTTTACTCCTAAGACCAGGGATAGCCACATTAAAAAGAAATCCCTCAACAACAAACTGATGAAGATCATAATTTTTTCTTTTATGCGTTACCGGCGCTAGAACGAAGGAATCATCAAGCTTATTAAGAGCATCCGCAGGATCAAATAACTTATAAATATATATAGAGAAAAGTTTCTCATCAATACAGTTCAGATTGCTTTTTAAATACTCCCTAAACACCAACTCCAAATCACGCCCCAACTTGAAACCCCGAAACAAAACTGCTGGAGAGATGGATGCCCGCCAGAGAATCGCAATACAAAATCTTACAACCTTAGCGCAGACCACATCATCAAACCTGATCGAGCGCTCGAACTCCTCAGCATTCTTTTTGAATCTAAATCTATTGATCACGTATTTCTCGCAACCTTCATTTATTTCACGCTCACAATCTTCGCAAAGTAACTCCCAGTCTCCGCTATCGCTAGCTTTATGATCCGGATCACCCTGTGAACTAAGCAATATTCCTTTTCCATTATTTTTTCTAAATATGGCTTTAAAATATGAATTCGGAATTGAGTGCGATTGCAAAAGCGGCTTGACATAACCGCAGAGGTAACATTTAGCCATTCGAAACCTGTCTAATTACTGTTCTAGTTGTGCTAATACGGATACCAGATTGGGCTAAAAGAGAAAAAAACTCAAGAGACTTGACAATTTACAGTAGAAACAGACTGCCTGCCCCAGCTGAAGCAATCATTTGCATGACGACCAAATTCTCAACTTAGAATTACACCCACAAAGTAGTTTAATCACCTATACCCACTTTGAGAATTAGGAACCAGACACTTCTACCAAGACCGTAACAGAACACACAAACCGCAAGAAACACTTGGAAAATTGGAACTTAACAGTGTGACACCAACAACAAACAGACTGACGAACTTTTCCAGTCAGGAGCCGCATAAATATGGGAACCTTAGAAAAGAGGATGCGGTGGTGTTGTGAGTGATAACGCCGCTGACGCTTTAACTTCCTCCGCCACCCGAGTTTAATATCACGTCACCTAATCGCCATCGATATTGCAGGCCATGACTTAAAGAGCACCCTACATAAAAAATAGCCACCCATTCAATACGACCATATTTTTGAACAATGTCAAACCCATTAAAAACAAACTTTCACTAACACCAAATTTTTTGACAAAAACTCAATCAAGTTAATTAAAAACATATCAATAACGCAAGACCCGTACCCCTTCAAAAAACACTTACCAAAAATTATATTAACCAAAAACTTAACCCTCCTTAAGCCCCAAACTAAAAAACGAGACTCAACACACCCAAAACATCCACACTCCAAACAACTATCGATATACTGACCGACCTTCCATATGCCTTTGCACCGTTAGAAACGAATTTTCCTGATCATTAAGAAGACTTGTAAAATCAAAATAACTCACACCAATACTAGATAGCAGCCACTGCTCCTTTAAATACTCTCTAAAAGCAAAAGTTTTTTTGTACCTATCACTTATCGAAAAAGAGGATGCCAACTGACAGACAATATCCCGCACGCCCTCACTAAAAATAGGAGTATCAGTAGACATTGCGTCCAAAAAAGCAAAGGAGCCCGCCCAGTGACGCACATGATAGATCCCAACTGAAGTTGCCCTGTAGTGGAGTTGATCAGGGCGCTCTTGCTCTGAAACTTGAATTTCACGATAGTGAGCATACGGAGTTTCAATCAACCTTTTTGATGCTAGAGTTTTCAAAACCCTATTAACTTGATCTTCAATATAGTTCTGCCGCAAAAACTCTGTGATTATGTTCCTACCACTTACAAAGCCATCATTATCGACAACCCCGACATTTGAACTAAGATATGCGACTATCAAGCATGCTAAAAAATGCTCACGAGGATCAGCGGCACTCACAACGTCATATACATTACAGGCAACAAAGGACGATTGAGCATTGAAATATGCGTACTCGCCCAACAAACTGTGTTTTGTAAACTCATGTAATGGAATTTTGTATCCGCCCTTTTCCGCTTCGATCTTTACTATTTTTTGAGAATCGACATTAGGGCTACCAAAAAAACCAGTAATCAATTCAATAACCGAGCGAGTATTACCACCAGTCACATTGCTGAGAAACTGTTTAATTGAGTCGCTGGACCTAATCGACCTCAATGTAGCACTGAGAAAAAAAACTACGTTTTTCAGGTTCAATCTTATACCTTGTAAAGAAGCAGGAGCTACTTTTCCTTCTGCTACCCGAACGGCAAACACTAAACGTTTTTGAACAACCTCATCGGCTGGCGGGGGTGAAATTGTCAATACTTTATTTTGATAAGCGGATAGCGCACCTGTTGTTTTAGACAGATAAAAAGTACTAGGCCTCAAAGCTATGAACACTGATAAATTCCGAGAGGCAGCAAACTCTTGAGCAATTAAAAATGTTTCCTGCTGAACTTCAAAAGATCGTTGATCTGCATTATCTAGAACCAGTATTATTTGCTTTCCTCTGCCTCGAGAAAGGTGCCCTAAAGATGCCTGGAGATGCATATCTTTCTGGTCTATTTTTTCTGACAGAAACTTAGCGCGCTCAAGATTATACTGCTGTGGATTTAAATCCTTCAGTTCTCCGTTAACCGTACTATCAAAATCTATCAGATCCCTATGATAAATCGCATTAACAAAGGCCACCGAATTAATATCCACATCATACTTCACCTTCAGGACTCTTGGCATTTCATTTAAAATATACGACTTTATATCAGAACTCAAAGTCGCCTTAATCCCTAAATTTATATTAAGAAAGTAAGTGCTCGCTTTATCACTACTCGAAAGACTCTCAAATAAGTTTTCAAAAAAAGATGTTTTCCCTACTCCAACATCACCTATTACCACTATCGGACGCGAGCCCATTTTTCCGAGTAGAGCCGGATCACTAATTCGCAAATTACCATTATCATCCACCCCAGTAATCTCATCTAAAGCTGATGGTGCGACACCTTGTTCCCCGGCGCGCCGATAACGTGCAGCAATAATATTTTTGCTCAGCAACAAGTGACGATTATTTGCTTCAACCCCAATATAGCACTCCTTATAAAAATCAGATTTCAAATCTGGATTATCTTCAATCTCTTCTAACAACAGAGAGGAAAGCGACCTCAGATTTTCTTGAAAGTCGCTTCGATAACGATATTTGAAAGGCTCTGCTATTACTGTAGATGCCTTTGGCGGTATACGTGGATTACGATGCAGAGCTAAATCTCGATTGGCACAATTTTCATTGATACCCTCTGGAGAAAGCAATTTCCACAGCAGAGAAAAGTAATCTATATAGGCTTGAAAGCCATTAAAAAAATAGCACTCTCCTTCGAGAGGGGGAAAGCCAGGAGATATAGCTTGAAATATTGCCAACTGAGGTCCGTTACAAACGATAGCTATCTGCGCCCCATGAATTGCGCAATACGGAATAACTTGAGTTACTGCCTCCTTAAAACTTTTAGAGGATGTAATCAGAGGTTGGATCTTTCGAACTGCACTGGCTGAACCTGAAGGAGGTATATTAAATTTAATTGCCTCTTTTTTTGCCTCGAGTATCGCCTTAATCGGCATACCCAAAGTATAATCCGCCTTTCCATTCAGCTCATCTAAAAGCTCAACTTTTATATGCGGACGCTCCCAACCAAGGCATTCCATCAATAACCTATCGACAAACTGGAAACGATTATTAGCTTCGCTCCAGAATGGGCTCTCTACAGGAAATTCTTCTAAAATCTTACGAAGACGAACCAAGCCCTCAGTCATTTCGAACGGTGCTCGCATGCTCTGTCTCCTTGGTTGGTTGAACATCGTTTTACTTACTCTAGACCAAACTGAATAAAAGAAAATAACGCTATTTACTCAACGGCGTGACCGCGACATCAGACTCTAGGGAGAGGATTATGTAGTAGCAATTTTGGTACCTACACAGCCAGCTCCTAATGTTGGCCGAATAGCTACCTCAACTGCGAAACAACATCACTTGCTGCCTAGCATCGACAGTATTTATCCGCTCCGCGCCTCCCCTAGCTTGAACTCACCACCCCACCTCCTCCCCTCAGGCAGCCCCAACCCCGCATCATCAATCACCGCCTTCCCCATCTCCGCCAAAAAGTACGCAGCCCACGCATACCGCTCCCCCTGCTCTTCCATAGCCGCATCCAGCGCTAACTTCTGGGCGTAGTACAACAGCGTCGAAGCCTGCTCCAGCGCCTGCTGCAAAGGCACATCCGCATTGACGCGAAACAACGTTAGTTCAGGATCGGCACATTGGCCAAAGGTGACAAAACCCTGGGTTTTGATTGAGTTTGAATGGCTCATCGTGCACCTCCCGCCAGGGTCTGGCAGCAGAGGTTTTTGAGCGGAGCAAGGCGAAAGGAATAGCAGTAAATTTCAGACAGATGACCGGCAAACATGATTGAAACTCCTGATCAACAATGTGCCTGTATCTGATCGGGTTCTCAGGCCCGGTCGCTGATTTTGCAGCGACCGCAGCAGGCTAGGCGCTCTGCTTAGGGTCCGGCAACCACTAAACCTTAGCGGGTTATGTCGCTCGGATAGGCGAGCCGTTATGCTCTGCCCCTGCCCGGATAAGGACATCTGCCCCCTCATGATCGACCGCGAACAACTCCATCAAAACGGCTACCAGTTGCTGCGCCAGGCGGTACCCGCCAACTGGCTGGATGAGTTGCGGGCCACGCTCGAGGCGGGGGTGATTGCACCGCAGCAATGGCCGGTGCCTCGGGGCCACGATTGGCGTCATGCGCTGGTGGATCTGGATGCGCGGGTGCAGGCGGTCTGCCGGTTGCCAGCGGTGCTGGCGGTGGCCGGCGAGTTGATTGGGGAGCGTTTTTTTCTGGCTCAGGTGGAGGGCCGCGAGCCGTTGCCGGGGGGCGGTCATCAGGCGCTGCATCGGGATCTGTCGGAGCAGCGCCTCGGGGATCGGGCCATTGCCCTGGTCTATCTCGATGACTATGGACCGGCCAATGGCGCCACGCGCATCGTGCCCGGCAGTCACCGCCCGGGGGAGCTTTTGGCGCCCTTTGATTTCAGTGATGAGTCCCATGCGGTGCAGCTCTCGGGCGCTGTGGGAGACATTCTGCTGTTCGATGCCGATCTGGTGCATGGGGCCAGCCTGAACCCCAGCGGCGCGCGCCGCCGCAGCTTGCTGATCAGCTATTGCGCCCAGGGGTTGTATGAGGCCCATCTGCAAACGCTGGGCCTGCGCTTTGTGCGCATGGATACCAGCGAGCGCTTCGAGCCTGCGGACTTTGTCTGAGTGGGCTCGGGCGCCTGGGGTGCGTCAGCCAAAGTGTGGCGTTCACTCAGGCTGTCCTTGAACTAATCCGTTGCGCGGTCAACCGGCACGCTCACTCTCCGCGCCCATGGGCCACGGCCAGTGCCAACAAGCGGGTGAAGTTGGCGATGGCGAAATACAGGTCATCCAGGGTGTCGCCATCCCACTCCTCCACCGCTTCACGCTGGGCGGTCAGCGTAGCGATGCGCGCCTCGATCTCGACGATTTCCGCCTCGCCACACTGCCGGGCGATGGCCTCCCAGGCGGCCTGGGGGATGTTCTGCTGCACACAGAGGCCAGCCTTGGCTTCAGCGATCAGCGCAGTCAATTTGCTCATGGTTCGTCATCCTCAAGAGACTAGGGCTTGCCGCGTTCCGCCCCTGGCGGATGGCCGAAGTGGGCTTTATAGGCGTGGTTGAAATTGGCGGGGTTGGCGTAGCCCAGGCGATAGGCGATCTGCGCCACTTGCCATTTGCCCTGGCGCAACAGGGTGCGGGCCAGTTCCATGCGCTGCTGGCGCAGGTACTGCAGCATCGACTGGCCGAAGACCTGGACGAAGGCCCGGCGCAGGGTGGTTTCCCCCACGCCCAGTTGCTGGGCCAGGGCCTGGCTGCCGGGCGGCTCGATCAGCTGGGCGTCGAGCAGGCGCCGGGCTTCGTGGGCCAGGTCCAGGCGACCACGTACCGTTGGCGGTGGCCCGGGGCGCTGGCCTTGCAGGTGCGCCGCCAGCTCCACCAGCACCGCCAGGCTCAGGCTCTCCTGGTGCAGGCGCTCCAGGGCGCCCTGGTACGGCGACTGGTATAGCCGTCGCAGCAGGTTGCCCAGGGCCTGGCAGCGCTGGAATTCGCTGAAGCACATGCCGTCGTCCAGCAGGCCGAGCAAGGGTTGCAGGCTGGAGTCTTCCTCGGCCAGTTCGCGCAGGTAATGCCCGGCGATGCGCAGCCCGGAGAGGCAGGCGTGGCTGCCGGCGGGCAGTTGGTCCACCGCTTCCATGGTTTCGCTCAGGCCCAGGGCGTGGGGCGCGCCGGGGGTGTAGTGGTTGAGCTGGCCATCGACCCGGTGCCGCCACTGGCCGCCGAGCACCTGGACGATGCACAGGCTGTCTGGCAGCACCTTGTGGATGCGCAGCGGCTCGGGAAATTGCAGGTTGCAGTCGAAGTACTGCACATGGGCGCGCACGGTGCGGGCGCGGTAGTGGCCGATGGCGCTGCCCATCACTCGGCGGGCAGTGGGATCGAAGACCCCGGCACGGGCCAGGGCGCCGGGCCGGTCGAAGCGAAATTGGGTGTCGAGATAGGGGTTCCAGCATTCCATCGGTAAAGCGTGTCCATGACTGCCTGGTGTGCGGGGGGCAATGGTAACCCACTCACACTTTGCCCATCGCCACTTGTGAGCGACGGCATTTTTAGTGTGCGCGACGGTCACAGTGCTTGGCAGCGCGGCCAGCGCCGACTTCAATAGCTGCCCCTTTTCAATTTCTCAGGAGCGTGAAGGATGCACTTGTATAGCCGATGGACGGCCGCATGGGCCATGGCGTTGGCCCTGGTGGCCGGGATGGCCCAGGCCGAGGAACGTCCGCAGGTGGCGGACAAGATGGTGGCCTACAACGGCCCGCATGGGGTGAAGGTCTGGACCCTGCGCATCGGCGAGCGCAGCGCCAACCAGGCGCTGGTGCAGGTGGAAGACGTCGACCACGACTGGAACATGCGCATCCAGAAAATGAACGTGGAACAGACCGCCCGCGACACGCGCTATTCCACCCAGGTCGACGGCCAGAAGTTCGTGGTGCTGGTGCTCCAGGATGGCTATGGCGAGCTGTACCTGCCGGGCCAGGCCAAGCCGCTGAAGGTGGGTTATAACGACAACCTGTCCAGCTATGGCAATGCCCAGGCCTTCCTCAACGACTACCTCAAGGCGCAATGACCCTCACGCGGGCGAGCGCTCCTGCGCGCAGCCCGTGCTTGTTCCCTCCCCTGATCCAAGGCTCCCCCATGACCGATGCCCAACACCCCGACTCCACCCTCCCGCCCATGGCCGAGCATCCCCAGGCCGCCCAGCGCCAGCGAGTGATCGCCGAGCTGCAACAGGTGATCGAGCGCGTGCCCGAGCAGAGCGAGTTCACCAACACCCGCCGCTACCAGGTGTTCGGCCCGTTGTTGACCCTCGCGTCCCTCGGCGCCCTGGCCCTGGGCCTGCACCAGGGCAAGACCGGCCTGCTGCTCTGCGGCCTGTTCCTGACCCTGCTGTTCGCCGTGGTCAGCTGGCAGCACCGCAACGCCGGCCAGCAGGTCTTCATGCGCCTGACCCGGCGCCAGTTGTTCGCCGAGCCGTTGAGCGCGCCGGTCAACCTCACCGACGTGGTGGACATCCAGGTCAAGGACGAGCTGCTGCAAACCCTGCAACAACTGACCCTGCGCGCCGACGCCCCGCTGCCCAGCCATCGCCCGGTGCGCCAGCTGTTCGGCAACCAGGCCGTGGCCCTGCGCGACCCGCAACCGCAGATCCGCATCCACTCCGCCGGCCTGATGCGCGCCGGGCAAAAACTCAGCGTCGATGACATCTCGGCCCTGCTGGACGCCTACTGCCAGGCCGCCAACGCCCAGCAGCAACTGGATGAGCTGCAAGGCCGTGGATAACGCCGGCAAGGAAGCGCTGCTGGAACAACTGCAAGCGGCCGCCGACGGCCCCCAGGGCCAGTGCGAGATTCATGAGCGCTGCCTGGGCCAGGCGGCCCTGCTGGCCCTGCTCTCGGTGCTGTTGCTGGCCATCGGCGGCTGGTTGGCCAGCCTGCCCACGGCCTGGCAGTTGCACTCGGCCCTGCTGTTGTTCTGGGGGCCTGGCGCGCTGCTGCTCGGCGCCGGGCTCGCCGGCCTGATGGGGGCCGAGGCCCTGCGCCGGCGCCACGGCCAGCGGGTGCTGGCACTGAGCGCAGGCAGCCTGCAGTTCGCCAACGCCGCCGAACCCACGCCCTGGACCTGTTTCGATGCCTTCGAACTGGAGCAGCGCCACCTGAGCCTGGCCGTGGTGTTCTCGGTGAGCGCCGGCCAGCGCGCGCCAGAGCTGGCCCCGGCCGGCTTCAAGGCCCTGGCCGCGCCCAACGCCCGGAGCGTGGCGGCGGGCATGCGGGTCCGCCTGTGGCTGTGCAATCCCATGCTCGACGGCCGACGCCTGGGCTTCGAAGACCTGACCGACCTGCTCTACGCCTACCTGGAGGCGGCCCAGGCCCGCCGCACCCTGGGCCAGCTGTTCCCCGAGGTGCAGCGCTTGGGCGCCAGGCCATAGCCCCTACCCCGACTGAAACCGCTGCCGCGCCCCGCCGCTGCTCTACCAGCAGAGGCGGCGGTGAACGCTCAGCCAACAGCGCTGAAAATAGGCGATCCGGCACTTAATTCGCCGCGCGAGGCGGCGGTTGCCGATAATCAATTCCTGGCTGTTGAGGGCAACTTGAAAGTTGCCTGCAAAGTTCAAGAAAGACCCGCCCATCGCACTTTTTAACAATCTTTAGCAAAAGCCCTGAGGTTGCCGAAGGTTACCCGTTGGTAGGGTTCACCCCCGAATTTAACCCCAACTTAACCTTCGTAGATCCAATGAAACGGCCAAACTTTCCCCGCCTGTTATGTGTTGTTTGTGGCCTGATGAGCATGCATGCCCACGCCACCAGTTTCGTCATGACCACCGATATTTCGGTCAGCCTCACCATGAGTGCGTCCAAAGGCACTAGCGGCTCGTTCAAGGACGACAAGATCGTGCTGGCGGCCAAGGATGACGCAGCGGCATTCGTCGCCAGTGACGGCGATATTCGCGGGGGCCGCATTGAAGCGGCATTCGCCAGGATTCGCCAAGTAACGGGGGACTCGCAACTCTCGGACCAGCAACTAGCCAGAGCCATCCTGGCGCTTTAAATGGAATTTACATGCCTTTCGCCAACACCCTCGTGGACCCGCAACTGATCAATATCCGCCATCTGTTCGCCACGCCGGTAGCGAGCCTGCGCCACCCCGATGCCCAAGCGCTGAATGTGCAACTCAAGGCCCTGATCGACAGCCGCATGGCCCAGGACCTGCACGGCACGCAGCACAGCAACGACGGCGGCTGGCAATCGGCGAGCGATTTCAACCTCTGGGGAGGAACGGCTTGCGAATCCCTGGTGCAATTCGCCAAGGACTTCGCCAGCCAACTCACTGCGGTGCACAGCGAACAATACGGCCTGGTCGAACCCAACTTCGAGTGGAAGATCAACGCCTGGGTCAACGTCAATCAGGCAGGCCATGCCAATGCACTGCATGGGCATCCCGGGGCATTCTGGTCCGGGGTCTACTGGGTCGATACCGGCGGGCGCGAAGAGCAACTGCAGGTGGGAGGCGATATCGAATTCATCGACCCCAGGGGCATGATCGCCTCGACTTACAACCCGGCACTGCGCATGCGCATCAAGGACTGTCTGGCAGCGGGCTTTGGCATCACCCAAGTTCCGGAAAGTGGCACCTTCCTGATGTTTCCCTCATGGCTTTTGCATTCGGTACAGCGCTATTCAGGCAACCGGCCAAGAATATCCATCGCTTTCAACTTCGGTGTTTGAAACAACGTGCGATTTAACCGCGTTGATCGGCAGGCAGGTGCAACTTTCAGGCAGTAGGTCGCGCGATATTCAAATGATAAAAAGCCTCGTCCAGCGTCCGCAGAAGATTCGCCGGCGCTGCCGCAAAAAGTACCCGCAGCGCTTCGGTAACACGGTCATCGCGTTGCCCGCAGGCCGCAAGTGCCTCGACTGCGGCGCGAGGCACCAGGGTGGCGCGGGTCGCGTCGCACAAGATCGCCCACTGCCCTGTCGGGTACCACACCGTGGCAAACACCGCTGTTCCACGCTCCTCGTGCTGACGGGCATTGGGGTTGCCGCCCACGTCCTGCAAGAGCCTCGGCAGCGCGTGGGGGCTGCTGACGAAAGCATGCTCCAGGCTGGCGAACTTGTGCGCCGCCAGGGTGTGGCGGCGCCAGGCACAACGCACATGGGCGGCGCCGAACTCCAGTGATTCGCCGGGCATTTCACGGACCTGGGTCCAGGATAAAGCGGTCATTGGCAGCTCCTTGCGTGATATCCAGCACCCTGCATCGCTCTTGCTCGAAGCCTAGCTGGTCTCGAGCATTTCCCACTCCGGCCATCACAGGCCGCCCTGACCACCGGCCTGTGCCAGCAAATATGCATCTAAAGCTACTTCTGGCCATCAGTAGCCGTTGCTTCAACCCTGCAACATACCTAAGCGGGTATTGACGAGTCTGCCCCCATGCAACTGGCATCTACTCCCCCGAGAAGGTACCGACAAAAGCAATAAAACTTTGTATATAAAATCCGACACTGAAAATCAAAGTTCCTACCCAAGCCATCCCATGCATCAAAATATATTATTTCACTTTTAAAAACCCTTGACCTATAGCCTTCCTTATCGACCTCACGCACAAAACACCACTAAAACCTGAAACCCTTAACACTTTCAACAAGTTAGCCGGCAGCTAAAAAATATTCAAAAAAATAAAATTCACTTCAAATAAAAGCAGAGTGGAATTTTTTATCCCATGCTCTTAAATAGTAACCACAAACAAACCTACAACCTGACAAAACTTAATATATAACCCGAATGCACTACCTCTACTCTCCACCTTGCCGATCGGCGAGAGAGTTAGTTACTTAACGATGATCGGTTAAAAGAAAGGAGCATCTGATGAAATACTTAGCAGGCTTCCTGGTATGTTTGCCGCTTCTGTCCGCAACGGCAGATGATCTGGGCACAACCACCAACTACGGCGTAGCGGGTCCCGGTGGCACGGAGATCGTGAACCAGACAACAAGCGTGCCCATTTACACAACCGATGGCGGAACATCCATCAATGGATTCAGCTCCACGACCGTAACGGGCGGTTCATCGGTCAACGGCTCAGGCGCTCCCATTCCCGATGGAACAATAGGTTCCCAGTCCAACACCAGCTATGGCGTAGGGGTAAGTATTCCGCTGGATAGCAAGTAGACACCCATGCGTATGCACTGTCAGTGCTGGAGGATCACCACTGACAGTGTTTCCTCATCGCAAACCTCATATCAAAAAGATCGACACAACTGCAACTTGAACCACAGAGGGCATGTATGACTTCATGCCCGGGGAGAAAAATGATGGCCATTCTTCAACCGAGGATTCTGCTGGCATTGCTATTGAGCCAGTGGATGTCTGGTCAATGGGTATTAGCAGAAGAAACCAATACTTTCTCGAACTTCGCCAAACTGGAGCAGGCACTGCCACCAGAAATCGCGAAAGCCATTAAAGACGCACCGCTGACTCGCACGATCTATCCCGTGTCGGGGGAGGAAAATTTTTCAGGGCAGATCCTGAAGGCCGATGAACTGGTCTTTCAGCAAGACTCACGTCTGATGCTCAAGTCACTGGAGGCACCCTGGATCGTGATCGCAGCCAAGAAGTGGAAGTTCCTGAAACCCAACAGCCCCACCAAGATAGAACGTGACCGGTATACATCCGTGCAGAACGGGCGAGACGGCGACACCGGTCCCAACGGCGCCAATGGCACAGGTGAAGTCAACAGGCAGGGCAACCCGGGTGCTCCGGGACTGCCTGGAGGCCCGGGCACGGACGGTGAAAGCAAGAACCTGCCAGTCATCTATCTCATCGCAGGCGAGATCAGCAGCCCCGACGGAGAGCCAAAACCCGGTTTCATCAACCTGAACCTGATCGTCAGGGGGATCAACAGCGGCAGTGGCGGCAAGGGAGGGCTGGGCGGCAACGGTGGCAAAGGAGCACCTGGCAAGGAAGGAGCAACCAGCGCTTTTGACTGCAAGGAAGGTCCCGGTCGAGGCGGCCGCGGCGGCAATGCCGGGCAAGGAGGACAGGGAGGCCAGGGCGGGAACGGTGGGAACGGCGCGGACATTGTCATCGTTTCGACCCAAGCCGGGCTTGAGCTGTTCAGCTACGCGAACATCGTCAATGCAGGTGGCCTGGGTGGCAGTGCCGGCATGCCCGGGCGGGGAGGCATCTATGGTGCCGGAGGTCGAGCGGCGGGCTCCAATGGATGGTGCAAGCCCGGCCAGCCCGGTGCTGCGGGTGAATATCCCGATCCCATCAACCTGGGTACCAGGGGCGATGGGGCCGATGGCGCGAAAGGCACCGTCACTGCCATTCAGGTCACTGACGTCAATGATCTTCTAAAATAGGGATGTTTCCCGGCACCACGGGATGCCGACGAAAGCCGGCATCCCCACCTCAATCATGGGGCAAGCCATGGACACGGCCGGCCACTCTCCCCGCTCCTACCGCGCCCGGCGTGAGGTCAACCAGGCCAGAACTGCTGCAAGCAGCAACAGCATCGCGCTCGCCAGGAAGGTCAGGCGATAACCGCTGCCATCGAACAGCAAGCCACCGAGGGTGGAGCCCAGCGCGATGGAGAACTGGATCACCGCCACCATCAGGCCGCCACCGGCTTCGACATCTTCGGGCAAGACCTCGGCCAGCCACGACCACCAGCCCACTGGCGCTGCCGTAGCCACCATGCCCCACAGCGCCAGAAGGACAAAAGCGGCTTGCACTGTACTGCCCAGGACAATCAGGGCCAGGGCAATGGCGGCCATCAGCAGCGGGATGCCGATCAGGACACGATATAGGCCGGTTTTCAATACCGCGCCGATCACGACGGTTCCGGCAAAACCCGAAAGGCCGATGACCAGCAACAGGCTCGACAGCGTGGCAACGTCCACGCCGGTAACGATCTCCAGGAACGGGCGCAGGTAGGTGAACAGGACGAACTGCCCCATGAAGAACAGCCCCGCACCCAGCATCCCGTACCTCACCAAGGGACGGCTGAACAGTCGCCAGACCGGGCCCGCCGCCCTCCCCGGCTCCACCCTCATGCTGGGCAGGCTGAACCATTGCCAGACCAGGGCGATGAGCGCGACCGGGATCAGGCAGCAGAACGTCCCTCGCCAGCCAATGACACTTCCCAGGTAGCTGCCCAATGGCGCGGCCACCACAGTGGCCAGCGCATTGCCGCCGTTGAAGATCGCCAGGGCCCTGGGCACGCTTGGCGCGGGTACCAGGCGCATGGCCGTCGCCGCCGACAGTGACCAGAAGCCGCCGATCACGATGCCGATCAAGGCGCGTCCGAATAAGTACACCCCGTAATTGGGCGCCAGGCCCACAACCAGTCCTGATACACACATGGTGGCGGTCAGCAGCAACAACAGCGTCTTTCGATCCATCGTGCCCGCCAACCTGGGGATCATCAGGCTGGTGAGCACGGCGAAGACGCCGGAAATGGCTATCCAGTAACCGGCCAGGCCTTCGCTGATATGCAGGTCCGCGGCGATGGGCGTCAGCAGGCTGACGGGCATGAACTCCGAAGCAATGAGCACGAATACGCACAGCGTCATCGCCCAGATGCCACTCCAGCAGGCTGGCTGCGTGTGGGTTCCAGACCGGCCGAGTGCTGCGTCTGGCGGCCTATCGAATACTTGAGCCGTCATCGGCATACCTCATCCAGTGGTGGGTGTGTCGGCAAGGCTTTTCAACCAACCGGAGCCAGGTGGCGGGTGAAAAAAGAGCTGAGTGTGTTCCAGGGAATCAGGCCCGCGCGGTCGTACAGATCCACGTGGCCAGCACCTGGAACCCAAGCCAGTTCCTTGGGTTCGGCGGCACGCCGGTAGGCGTCTTCGCTGAATTCCCTGGAGTGCGCACGATCGCCAGTGATGAACAGCAATGGGCGTGGGGCAATCGTCTGGATGTCATTGAAGGGATAGAAATTCATGAATCGGACCTCACTGGTCAGCGCCCGATTCTGCGTCAGCTCCAGCGTCCTACCCTTGGGAACATGCATGCCGCGTGGCGTGCGATAGAACGCCCAGAACTCCCGAGTGACCTCGTCGGTTTGCGGGTCAAGCTGCGCCGGCAGGTAATTCAGGAACTGCATCGTTGCGCTGGCAAACTCGCCGTAACGTTGCTCTGCGGCCCTGGCCAGCCTCGACTGGCGCTGCTCGCCGCTGACCGAATGGCCCAGGCCATGACGGGTCGCCGCCCCCATGTCGTACATGCTCACCGTGGCAATGGCACGCAAGCGCAGATCGATCTTGGCCGCACTGATGGCAAACCCGCCGCTGCCACAGATCCCCAGTACACCGATCCGGTCACGATCAACATCACCCCGGGTGCCCAGGTAATCAACCGCTGCGCTGAACGCATCGGCATAGATTTCCGGAGCTACCTGATTGCGCGGCAGGCCCTCGCTCTCGCCCCAGAACGGCAGGTCGATCGCCAGGGTGACGAAACCTCGCTCCGCCAGTTTTTGGGCATAGAGCATGGCGCTCTGTTCTTTGACCGCCCCCATGGGGTGGCCCACGATGATCGCCGGCGCCGGGACGCTATGGGCCAACCGCTTGGGCATCACCAGATTGCCTACGAGGGTGAGATTGTATGAATTCCTGAAACTCACCCTACCTACGGTGACTTGGTCACTCTGATAAAAGTTGGCAGCGTCCTGCGGCAGGTCGACTGGCGAGCGCACATCGGCGGCGCTGACAGCACCATCGGCAACCGACAGCAGGCTCAGGGCGATGCTGACACCTGCGGTCTTTACCAGCTCGCGTCGCCCAAGCCCTTGAGGGCAAAAGTCCCCGTCCGCGTCAAGCAGGGATAGTGGTGTCTCGCTCATCGTCAGTGCTCCGTTCGAACTTCAGTCAACGGAGCTTGACCCATCGGCGATAACTTGATTAGTAGGCATAATCTTTATGCAGTTATGAGAAAAATTCAGTAATGGCCTCTCCCAAAGTCAATGACCTGCAAGCCTTCCTCGCGGTGGCACAAGAGCAGAGCTTTACCCGGGCCGCCGCCAGGCTCGGGGTTACCCCGTCCGCGTTGAGCCATACGATCCGGACCCTGGAGGAACGGCTGGGCATCCGTCTGCTAACCCGTACCACACGCAATGTGGCACCGACCGAGGCGGGAGAACGGCTGATGCGTTCGATCGCCCCGCTGTTCGAGCAGCTCGCGGCCGAGCTGGAAGCCCTGGGCGAGCTGCGTGACACGCCCAGTGGCACCCTGCGGATTTCCTGCACCGACGATCAGATCGAGCTGTGCGTGCGCCCCATGCTTGCCGGCTTCCTGCGGCAATACCCGGACATCACCCTGGAGTTCTACGTCGACTACGGGTTCACCAATGTGGTCGAGGAACGATTCGATGCGGGTATCCGCCTGGGCGAGTCGATCAGCAAGGACATGATCGCGGTACGTATCGGTCCCGATTGGCGGCTGGCGGTGTTGGGCTCGCCCCAGTACCTGGCGAGCCATCGGCCACCGGCAACACCCCATGAATTGACTCGCCATGAATGCATCAATATTCGTCACCGGCCATCGGGGACGATCTATGCCTGGGAGTTCGAACGCGATGGCCAGGCGTTCACGGTCAAGGCCGATGGACAGCTGGTATTCAACAGCATCATGCATGTGCTCAATGCCGCCGTTGATGGCCTGGGCCTGGGCTATGTGCCGGAAGAACTGGTCGCGCCGTACCTGGCCGATGGCCGGCTGGTGGAAGTCCTGGCCGACTGGTGCCCGGTGTTCCAGGGCTACCACCTGTACTACCCCAACCGGCGCCAGGCCTCGCCGGCATTCTCTGCGTTGGTCGAGGCCCTGAGATACCGCGGCTGAACCCCCTGGCCCCGCCCCCGCTACTCACTGCAGGAAAAAATGCTCCTTGATGCAATCCAGGATCAGGGCCTTGACCACCTGCATCGCTTCATCGTGCTTGCTGCCCACGCGCATGCCGATCTCCAGCTCGTAGGACGGCATCGGCACGGGACAGGGAAAGGTTTGCAACGAGGTGATCCGCGCCATCGCCCGGGCGGCGTGGGTCGGCACTGTGGTGATCAGGCTGGAGCCCACCAGCAGGAACGGCACGGCGGCAAAGTGCGAGGTCGAGACCTTGACCGTGCGTTTGTAGCCGGCGGCGTTCAGCCCTTCGTCGACGACGCCCACGTAGCCGGCCGAGGACACCAGCAGGTGCGGGCGCCCCGCGTAGTCTGCGGCGCTCTGGGGGATCGAGTTGTGGGCATCGGCGATGCACAGGTAGTTGCCCCGGCCCAGGCGGGTACGGGTCACCAGTTGGGACGAGAAGCCGCCGGCGCTGATGGCGATATCGACCTTGTGGCCCATGAGCATGTCCTGCACCACGCCGCTGTGGGTCTGGCGGAAGATGATCCGCAGCCCGGGCAGGCGCTGCTCCACCGCCGCCAGGATCTGTTGCCCGAGGGCGATTTCGCTGTCGTCGGAAAGGCCGATGGTGATGGTCCGGCCACGGGTCTCCCGGCCGCCCACCGACAGGCTCAGGGCCAGGCGGCAACGATCGATGGCCTCGCCGATCAGCGGCGCCAGCTCATTGGCCCGGGTAGTCGGGCGCAGGCCACGGCCGGTGCGCTCGAACAGCGGATCGCCGTAGATGTCCCGCAGGCGCCCGAGGGCGGCGCTGACCGCCGGCTGGGTGACCCCAAGGCGAATGGCGGCGCGACTGGCCCCGCCCTCCTCGATCAAGGCGACGAACACCCGAAGCAGGTTGAGGTCCACCGCTTCGATATCAACTGGATTCATATCAGATAGCCCATATAGCGCGTTGCTCTATATTCTAGCCTTCTTAAAATGTCCCCCATAACCTTTTATCGCCCACTAAGCGATTGAGCGATAAGGCTTTTCAAGCGACACAGGAATATCCGCAGCCGGTGCAACCCGGGCCCGATGGGCGCCAGGGAGGCACGACGGATACCAGGGGACTAGACATGAAACAGCATGCCAAGCACGGCGCAGCCCTGGCGGCCTTGGCCCTGCTGCTGGTGGTGCCTGCCGGGGCGTTGACGGCAACGCTGGCGAGCCAGGAAACGGGAACGGATACCGCCGGCCCCTGCTCAGCGCCCGAGCCACACTGCATGCAGGAGGCCCCAGGCTCGGCATCCGGCCAGCAGGTCATCAGCCAGTTGCAACGGGCGCTGGCCGCACGGGACTACTACCAGGGCCTGGTCGATGGCGTGGCAGGTGAACAGACCGCCCAGGCGATCTTCCTGTTCCAGATGGACTGCGAGTTGCCGCTGACCGGCAGCCTCAATGCCCGAATCCTCAAGTTGCTGCACATCCCCAGCCCTGCCTGGTTAACCGAATGACGCCACGGCTGGACCCGCCGTGTACGACCTCTTCAAGCCATCGACTGCCCGCCGCGGGCCTGCAAAGCACTGCCCCATGACTCCAGCATCAACCACCCGCCAGCCCTGGCGCTTCAGCCTGGCCGTGGCCATCGTCGCCGGCATGGCCCTGGCGATCTGCGCGCGGATCATCCAACTGCAAGTGACCGACAAGGCCTTCCTGATCAAGCAGGGCGATGCCCGCAGCCTGCGGCACATCGGCCTGCCCGCGTACCGGGGGCTGATCACCGACCGCAACGGCCAGCCGCTATCGGTGAGCACCCCGGTCACCACCTTGTGGGCCAACCCCCGGCAGCTGCTCGAACAACGCGCGCATTGGCCGGCCCTGGCCCAGGCCCTGGAAATCCCGCCAGCCCGCCTGGAGGCCTTGCTGCTGGGCAATCGCCACAAGGCGTTTCTCTACCTGCATCGGCGCCTGGCACCGCAAGTCGCCGAGCGCATGCTGCAACAGGTGCAAGCGCTCAAGATCGACGGCGTGCACGCCGTGCAAGAGTCGCGGCGCTTCTACCCGGCCGGGGCGACGGCGGCCCATGTGGTGGGTTTCACCGATATCGACAACCGCGGCAGCGAGGGCATCGAGCTCGCCTATGACCCACTGCTGCGCGGGCACGATGGCTTGCAACGGGTGCTGAAGGATCGGCGTGGGCAGTTGATCCAGGACCTGGGCGTGTCCCGTCCGGCCCGACCCGGCCAGCACCTGGCGCTGTCCCTGGACCTGCGCTTGCAGTACATCGCCCATCGCGAGCTGCACCAGGGCATCGAGGACAACGGCGCCGATGCCGGCAGCGTGGTGATCCTCGACGTCAAGACCGGGGAGATCCTCGCCCTGGCCAACCAGCCCAGCTACAACCCCAACAACCGCGCACAACTGAGCCCGGCAATGATGCGCAACCGCGCCGTGGTGGACGTGTTCGAGCCAGCCTCGACCATCAAGCCGTTCTCGGTGGCGGCGGCCCTGGAAAGCGGGCGCTGGAAACCCGGCGACAGCGTGCACGTCGACACCGGCACCCTGAAGGTCGGCCGCTACACCATCCGCGATGCCTCCAGGACCGCCGGCGAAACCCTGGACCTGACCGGCATCCTGGTGCGCTCGAGCAACGTGGCGATCAGCAAGGTGGCCTTCGACATCGGCGCACCACGCATCCATGACCTGCTGCAACGGGTGGGCCTGGGCCAGGCAACGGGCCTTGAATTTCCCGGCGAACGGCTCGGCGTGCTGCCCAACCGGGCAACCTGGCGCCCGAGCGAAACCGCTACCCTCGCCTACGGCTACGGCCTCTCGGTCAGCGCGGTGCAACTGGCCAGGGCCTACGCCACCCTGGTCAACGGTGGCGTCCGCCTGCCCTTGTCGCTGCTGCGGCTATCGGCGCCGCCCAAGGGCGTGCAGGCCATGGCGCCGCAGGTGGCCAACCGCGTGCGGGACATGCTGGTGCAGGTGGTCGAGGGGCCACGGGGTATCTACCGGGCGCGGGTCGCGGGTTACCAGGTGGGCGGCAAGAGCGGCACGGCGCGCAAGACCGGTGCCGGAGTCCAGGGCTACCTGGCGCGCTCCTACCGGGCGGTGTTCGCCGGTTTCGCCCCGGCTGCCGCGCCGCGCTACGTGATCGTGGTGGTGGTGGACAACCCGCGCCAGCACGGTTTCTTCGGCGGCCTGGTAGCGGCGCCTTTGTTCAGCCGGATCATGGCCGAGACCCTGCGCCTGAATCAGGTCGCCCCGGACCCGGGCTGAGGCCAGCCCATGTCCATGCTTGTGCGCATCCGTCCACCGCCACGGCCCGCCGCGCTCCGACCCACGATCGTGGTTGCCCCCGGCGACCACCGCCAATGTTCCCCATGCTGGCCGGCCATCCGCCTGGCCGGTCACTGCCCAGCCCCAAGAGTCTTCGATGCCAGAGCACACCCCGTTCCACGATCAGGCCGGCAACCAGCGGATCGTCAACCGCCGCATCATCGCCAGCGCCGTGCTGGTGATCGTCCTGACCTGCGCGCTGGTGGGCCGGCTGTACGTCCTGCAGGTGACGCAACACGACTACCAGGTGGCGGTGTCCGAGAAGAACCGTATCCACCTGCGCCCGATCCCGCCGCCCCGGGGCCTGGTGTATGACCGCAACAAGGTGCTGCTGGCGGGCAACGTACCGACCTTCAACCTGTTCCTCACCCGCGAGCGGGCCGGCGACGTAGCAACGGTCATCGCCCGCCTGAGCCGGATCCTCGACCTGGACGCCGGGCAACAGGCGCGGATCGCCAAGCTGCTGCAACGCCGTGGGCGGGCCTTCGAGCCGCTGATGCTGCTGCCGGACCTGAGCGAGCGGCAGATCGCCCTGATCGCGGTGAACCAGTTCCACCTGCCGGGGCTGGACGTCCAGGCGCAGTTCTCGCGGGTCTATCCCTTGGGGGAACATTTCGCCCACTCGGTGGGTTATGTCGGGCGGATCAACGAACAGGAATACTCGCGTCTCGACCCGGCCAAGTACCTGCGCAGCCAGTTGATCGGCAAGACCGGCATCGAGCGTTTCTATGAAGAGGCGCTGCATGGCCGCATGGGCTACGAAGAGGTGGAGACCAACGCCCAGGGTCGGGTCATGCGGGTGCTGCGTCGCCAGCCGCCGGTGCCCGGCCAGGACATCGTGCTGAGCCTGGACGTGCGCTTGCAGGGCGCCGCCGAAGCGGCCCTTGGCGAACGTCGGGGCGCGGTGGTGGCCCTGGACCCGGACACCGGCCAGGTGCTGGCCATGGTCAGCCGTCCGAGCTTCGACCCCAACCCCTTCGTCAAGGGCATCGGTGCCGGGGCCTATGCCGCCCTGCGCGACTCCGCCGACATGCCGCTGTTCAACCGGGTCCTGCGCGGGCTCTACCCGCCCGGCTCGACCATCAAGCCCATGGTGGTGGTCGCCGGGCTCGACAGCGGCGTGACCACCCCGAGCCAGCGGGTGTTCGATCGCGGCTACTACGAACTGCCCAACTACCGGCACAAGTACCGCAACTGGAATCGCGGCGGCGATGGCTGGGTGGACATGTACGACGCGATCATGCGGTCCAATGACACCTACTTCTACGACCTGGCGCACAAGCTGGGCATCCGCCGGCTGCACGACTACCTCAGCGAGTTCGGCCTGGGGCAGCGGGTGTCCATCGACATGTTCGAGGAGTCGCCCGGGCTGATGCCATCCCCGGAGTGGAAACGCGCGACCCGCCGCCAGGACTGGTACCCCGGGGAGACCCTGATCCTGGGAATCGGCCAGGGCTACATGCAGGTCACCCCCCTGCAACTGGCCCAGGCCACCAGCCTGATCGCCAGTCGAGGGATCTGGCACCGGCCGCACCTGGCGCTGTCGGTCGGCGGCCAGGCCCTGGCCGACCCACAGCCGCTGCCGGACATCCGCCTCAAGGACCCGCAGACCTGGGACCGGGTGATCCAGGGCATGCAGATGGTCATGCACCACCCACGCGGGGTCGGGCGCCGGGCGGCCCGTGGCGCGCAGTACCGGATCGCCGGCAAGAGCGGCACCGCCCAGGTGGTGGCGATCAAGCAGGGCGAACGCTACAACCGCGCCAAGACCCATGAACGCCACCGCGACAACGCCTTGTTCGTCGGCTTCGCCCCGGCCCAGCGCCCGGCCATCGTGGTCGCCGTGATGATCGAGAACGGCGAGGCCGGCGCCCGGGTGGCAGGCCCGGTGGTGCGCCAGGTGATGGACGCCTGGCTCTTGGATGACAGCGGCCGGCTCAAGGCCGAGTACGCCGTGCCGGCCGCCGGGGAGCAGGCGGCGCTCGGCGAACCACGGCGCGCCGCCAGCGCAACCCTTTGAGGCCCATGCCGGGCCCATCGCCAACCGCAGTCGAGGAACCTTTGATGCGACTACTGAAGAACCTGGGCTGGTGTGCCCTGGCCATCGCCAGCCTGCTGGTGCTCGGCGCCAGCGGCACCTACCTGTACCTGCAACCGCAACTGCCCGATGTGGCGACGCTCAAGGACGTGCAGTTGCAAGAGCCGCTGCAGATCCTCAGCCACGAGGGCAAGCTGATCGCCGAATTCGGCGAGATCCGCCGGATTCCCATCGCCAACGCCGATATCCCCGATGACTTCCTCGCAGCCTTCATGGCCGCCGAGGATGGCAACTTCCGCCAGCACGTCGGCGTCGATCCCTCGGGGCTGCTGCGCGCGGCCCTGGAGCTGGCCAGGAGCGGGCATGTGCGCTCCGGGGGCAGCACCATCACCATGCAGGTGGCGAAGAACTTCTTCCTCAGCCAGGAGCGGACCTTCTCGCGCAAGCTGACCGAGATCCTGCTGGCCTTGCAGATCGAACGCAGCCTGTCCAAGGACGAGATCTTCAACCTGTACGTCAACAAGATCTACCTGGGCAAGCGCGCCTACGGCATCGCCGCTGCCGCGCAGGTCTACTACGGCAAGCCGGTGGCGCAACTGACCCTGGCCCAGACGGCGATGATCGCCGGCCTGCCCAAGGCGCCGTCGCGTTTCAACCCGATCAACAACCCGACCCGGGCCAAGCAGCGCCGGGACTGGATCCTGGGGCGCATGCACGAGCTGGGCAGCATCGATGCCGCGCGCTACCAGGCAGCCCTGGCCGAGCCGCTCACGGCCCGCTACCACGCACCGGAACCCGAGGTGGACGCGCCCTACGTGGCGGAGATGGCCCGGGCGCAGATGGTCGAGCGTTTCGGCGAACAGGCCTACACCCGAGGGCTGCAGGTGGTGACGACGGTCACCGCGCCATTGCAGGCGGCGGCCAACAGCGCGCTGCAAAAGGGCTTGAAGGTGTATGACCGGCGCCACGGCTATCGCGGCCCCGAGGCCCAGCTGCGTGGCACGCCGCGGCCGGACTGGCCACAAGCGCTGCAGGCCTACCCGACCCTGGGCGGCCTGAAGGCGGTGGCGGTGATCCAGGTCCTGGACCAGAGCCTGGTGATCGTCGATGGCAGTGGCCGGGAACACGCCGTGCCCTGGTCGACCATGGCCTGGGCCCGGCCCTTCATCAGCCACAACGCATTGGGCCGCGCCCCGGCGCGACCGGCCGACCTGGTCAAGGTGGGAGATGTGATCCGCGTCGAACAGCAAGATGCACAGCCACCGGCCTTCAGCCAGGTGCCCAAGGCCCAGGGTGCGCTGGTGTCGGTGGCAGCGGAAGATGGCGCGATCCGTGCGCTGGTGGGCGGCTTCGACTTTCAGCAGAGCCACTTCAACCGGGTGCTGCAAGCCAAGCGCCAGCCGGGTTCGAGCTTCAAGCCCTTCATCTACGCCGCAGCGCTGGACAACGGTTTTACCCCGGCGAGCATCGTCAACGACGCGCCCATCGTGCTGGGCAGCGACTACGCCGGCCCGGCCTGGCGCCCACGCAACGAGAACCGCACCTTCCTCGGCCCGATCCGCTTGCGCGAGGCGCTGTATCGCTCGCGGAACATGATCGCGATCCGCCTGGTGCAGGCCATGGGCATCGACCCGACCCTCGACTACATCCGGCGCTTCGGGTTCGCCGCCGACGATCTGCCGCGCAACCTGTCCCTGGCCCTGGGCACGGCCTCGGTGACGCCCATGGAGGTGGTCGCGGCCTGGAGCGTGTTCGCCAACGGCGGCTACCGGGTCACGCCCTACCTCATCGAGCGCATCGAGGACCGCAACGGCCAGCTGCTCTTCGCCGCCAACCCGAGCTGCGCCCCCAGCCCGCGCAATCCGGCGCCAGCCGTCGTGGCCGAACAGGTGGTGGACGGCCGCACCACCTACCTGCTGACCAGCATGCTCCAGGACGTGATCAAGCGCGGCACCGGGCGCGCTGCCGCCGCCATGGGGCGACCGGACATCGCCGGCAAGACTGGCACCACCAACGACGCCAAGGACTCCTGGTTCACCGGCTACAACGGCGACTACGTGACCAGCGTCTGGGCCGGTTTCGACCAGCCGCAAAGCCTGGGCCGCCGGGAATGGGGGGTGACCATCGCCCTGCCGATCTGGATGGACTACATGGGCCAGGCCCTGGCAGGCAAGGCCCCCTACTCACAGCCCGAACCTCCGGGCATCGTCACCCGGCGCATCCACCTGGAAGATGGCACGGCCGCGCCCGCGGACGCCGCGCACACGGCCATGGAGCTGTTCAAGAGCGAGAGCGCACCGGCGCTGGAGAATACCGCGCCCGCCTCGAACCCGGCCGTGGAGCGCACCTTGCAGGAGCTGTTCTAAACCCCGCGCCCCTAGCCCTGGGCCTCGAAACCCGGATGAAAGCGCACTTCGCCCTCCGGGCAACGGCCCTGGAACGCCAGCGCCTGGAAGTACTCAGGGGGCACCCCGGGCAATACCGGTCCTTGCCCGGCCTTGAAGCCAAAACGCGCGTAGTAGGCCGGGTCGCCCAGCACCACGCAGCCGGCGGCGCCCTGCTCCTGCAACTGCGCCAGCAACTGGCGGATCAAGCGTGAGCCGATCCCCTGGCCCTGGCGCTCCGGCACTACCGACACCGGCGCCAGGCCAAACCAGCCGGGCTCGCCACCGCTGAAGACCACCGGGGAGATCGATCCATGGCCGAGCAGTGCATCGCCCTCCTCGGCCACCAGGGACAGGGTCAGCGCGCCGGCACTGCGCAGCGCGTTGACGATGTACTGCTCGGTATGGCTGGAGCGAGGCGCATCGCGAAAGGCTTCGCGGGTCAGCTGTTCGATGGCCGGGATATCGCCGGGACGTTCGGCGCGCAGGATCGGGTTCATGGGCTGCGGATACTCTCAGGAAGGGACCGGCGCTCAGCCGGCCGCGTCGATGTGGCGCCGCGTGTCGTGGTCGATCTGTTCGCGCAGGGCTCGGAACAGCGGCGTGGCGCTAGTGTAGCGGCGGCCGTAGTCGAGGTTGAAGCGGTAATCGAAATCCGCCGGGTTGCGCCCCTGGTTGTGCTGCATCAGGGTCTCCAGCTTGTCCAGGGCCTTGACCGCCCGGGCCTCGGCCGAGCTGGCATTCTCGTATTCGTCCCACAAGGCCAGCATGCGCTGGCGGGCCGGGGCATCGAGGCAACTGGCGAGGGTCTGCAGGTCTTCGCGCTCCTGCTGGCCCTTGTCCGGGTGGGCCGCCTGCCGCACCGCCGGGATGTCGCCATGGATGGCTTCGCCCAGGTCGTGGACGATGCACAGCTTGAGCACTTGCAAAAGGTCCAGCTCGCCCAGCTGGTCTTCCAGCAGCAAGGCCATCAGGCACAGGCGCCAGCTGTGCTCGGCGGTGCTTTCCTGGCGACCGCTGGAGGTGTGGGCACTGCGCAGTACGTCCTTGAGGCGCTCCGCCTGGCGCAGGAATTCGAGGCGACCGCCGAGGAGTTGATCGTTCATGGCTAAACCTGGATGAAATGACAGCCCAGCCTAGCCGGCCCGGATTCGACAGGCCATGGATAAAATATCCGTGGCGCCGGAGCAGGCTGGAGTCAGAGGGTTTCCACCAGCCGCACCGCGTTGCCGTCGGACAGGTTCAGGCGGGTCCAGCGGCACTGGCTGGCCGCAATGGGCACGATGGCCGAATCGTTGTGGCCACTGAAGAACTCCAGCGCCGGGGGCGCCAGCACTTCGCGCCACCCGAGGTCGTCGAGGGCCCTCTCCTTGCGCACGATTTCCTCGGTGCAGAAGCCCCACAAGGATTGCCCCAGCAACTCGCTCAAGGGCACGCCGAACTCCCCGGCGCGAGTGGCCGAGCAGGCCAGCAGGCGGTGGGTCAGGTCGCAGACCAAGTGCACCGCGCGCGGGCTGTCGTTCACCAACCGGGCCAGGGCCTGGTCGGCGGCGGCGCTGAGGTTGGCCGCCAGCAGTTGCTCCAGCTTGGCGCGCTCGCTGGGTTCCATGGCTTGCTGGCCGTTTTCCCAGCGGGAAATGCTCGACTGCGCCACCCCGAACAGCTCGGCGGCGTGCTGCTGCTTGACCCGGTGCAGCAGGCGCCAGCGGCGCAAGGCCAGGCCCAGGTGCGGGGAGGTGAACAAGGATGCGGACATGAAAGCGACAGGTCCCGGCTGGAAAGACGCGACAGTTTGCCCGGGGCCGCAGCCTGCCGGCAAATCGGCCTGACCGAGCGCACCAGCGCTGGACAAGCGGGCCGAAGCCGCGAAAACTCTCGGCCCTCGCCCGCCATCACGGCGGCACCATCAGCCAGGGAACCCGGCAGAATGCTCAATGTGTTGTTCGTCTGCAGCCAGAACAAGCTGCGCAGCCCCACCGCCGAACAGGTATTCGCCGATTGGCCGGGCTGATCCTGGTGATGGAAACCCGACACCGGGAAAAACTGCGCAAGCGCTTCAAGCAGCACCTGCACCAGCAACAGGTGGTGTGCCTGAACATTCCCGATGACTACGAGTTCATGGACCCACAACTGATCCAGTTGCTGCAACAACGGGTGCCACCCTTCCTGCCCGAATCCTGACGGCCGCTGCGCGCCCGTGCGCAGCCTGCGGCAGCGGCTACACCAAACCTGTAACCGCTGCTGAGCCTGCGAAGCTGCGACAAGGCCCGCAGGGCCTTCAGCGATCGACCGTATAACCCACTACAGAAGCGCCTGGAGCAGTTCCGGGGAGGCGTTGTACAGCGGGGTACGGCCTTGGAGCAGGATCTGTGCGCTGCGCCGATAGGCAGCGCCATCGATCGACAGCTCGCCACCATGCACGCGGGCGCTGATCAGGGTTTCGAGGATGCCGGCGGGGTTTTCGATGGCCAGCGGATACTCGCTTCGGGTCGCGTTCAATTGCCGGGGCTGGGCCAGCAGTTGCTGGGCCACGGTGCCCTCGGCCAGGCAGGCCGCCGCCAGGCAACAGCCGCCGGATACCGCCAGGGACGGATGGGCGTTCTGCGGGGTGAAGTAGCGGGTGGCGATATCACCGCCTTCGCGGGCCGGGCTGACGATGCAGATCTTGGGAATGGTTTCGCTGCGTCGCAGCTCCTCGGCCGTCAGCAAGCCACCGTCGCGCCGACGCAAGCCCATGCGCAGGCCGCCCTCGACCATCAGCCCCAGCAGGCGCTCCTTGAACAGCGGGTCGGCGTCCAGCTGTGCCGGGGTTTCCTGGCCGGTCTTGCCCAAGTCCGTGGCCCGCACAATGACCATGGGCACCGCCACATCGATGCAGGTGGCGGCGATGCCCTGAAGCAGATCGATGCGCTGCCCGGTGGGAAACAGCGCCCCGGTCTTGGCGCCTACCGGGTCATCGAGGAACAGATCGACCCCGGGGAACTGGCCATTGACCCCGGGGATCCGCGTGTCGCTGAGCAGCCGGCCGGCGTGGAAGCCCAGGCGCGCGCGCAGGGTGGTCTGGGTATTGCTGTTGTAGATCTCGATCTGCCCGTCATCGACCTCCGGCGACAACCAGCCCCGTTGCCAGGCGTACAACGGCAGGGCCGCCGACATGTTGCCGCAGTTGACGCTCCAGTCGATGGTGCTCTTGCCCGCCGCCAGCTGCGCCAGGGTGCTGATCATCCGCGTCTGGCCGGGGCGACGCTCGACGATGAACACCTTGTTGCTGGTGGGGCCGCCCCGGCCCAGGCCGGTGATCTGGCTGTTGCCCGGCCACTCGCCAGCCAGGGGTACGCCCATCAGGTGGCGCAGCAGTTCCTCCACCAGGGCCTCGTCCTTGGGCAAGTCTTCCCGGGCCAGGATCAACCCGGTGGAGGTGCCGCCACGGGCGTGGCACACCGGGAATTCAAGGAGGCTGGCTGGGCAGGCTGGCAGCTTGTGCAGATCGGACATGGCGGGCACCTCCACGGTGGGCGAAAGGAGCCGCCCCTTGTCGGGCAGGCAACAAGCGGCGGCGCAGCATGATAAACCCTGGCAGCCGATCCCGGGGCGCCAGCATGGCAAGCCGCTGTCGCCTGCGGCAGCGCTTGCTCGCAGGACCCGAGCACCGTATTTTCTAGCGCCGCCGCGCGGCCCTGCTGTCAGCGCGAGGCTTTATCCGCCGCCCATGGACCAGGAGCGATGTCATGTCACAAGCCCCCCAACAACTGCTGTTTCTGGCTGGAGCCTCGGGCAATCGTCAATTCTGGCAACCCCTGGCCACGCAGCTGCGCCATCCGGCGCGCCAAGTGCATCTGGGCTGGCCCGGTTTTGGCGATACCCCGGCACAGCCAGACGTCCAGGGCATGGACGATCTGGTGGACCTGGTGCTGCAACGCATCGACCAGCCGACAGCGCTAGTGGCCCAATCCATGGGCGGCATCATTGCGGTGCGTGCGGCCCTTGAGCGACCGGAGCGGGTCACCCACCTGGTCTTGAGCGTCACCTCTGGCGGCGTGGACATGAGCGACCTGGACGCCGCCGACTGGCGCAACGATTACCGCACGGCCTACCCGCAACTGCCCCGCTGGTTTGTCGACGATCACAGCGACCTTGGTCCGCGCCTGGGGGAGTTGTGCATGCCGGTGCTGCTGCTCTGGGGCGACCGCGACCCCATCAGTCCAGTGGCGGTAGGCCAGCGTCTGGCCCGCCTGTTGCCACAGGCCCTCTTGCGCATCGTGCCCGAGGCCGAGCACGACCTGGGCCTGACCCATGCCACTGAGGTGGCGCAGTGGCTCGATCAGTTCCTGGGCAACCACCGGACCGAGGGCGCCACAGCGAGCGCCTAACCCTGGCCTTGCACCGCTCGTCTTGCGCTCGCGCTTTTTGGGGCTGGCCATTTGACTAACCATCTTGAGGATCTAGATTCCACTCGCGACTTCATGGAAGTGCATCCAGCCCGCTGTCGGCATACCGGGCCAGAGACCCGATGCTCGGTGGTCGCCCCCCGGAAAAGGTGATCAACCATGCGCCTGGACAACCGGGTGCCCAACCTGACAGCAGGGAGCTGGATATGAGCTACGAAAACGAAAAAGTCGTGGACATCATGATCGTCATCGATGCCCTCACCATCTTGCAGTGCGCCGAACAGGGCGTTTTCCCGGGCGGCCTGAGCCCACACCCCGACCAACCGACTCAGCTGTACAGCTTTTACATGCCCAACTCGTCCACCCGGGTTTCCGACCAGGTCGTCTGCATGTACACCACCCGCAACTACGTCAGCGGCGGCAGCAACAGTGAAGGCACCGCCGAGCTCTCGGTGGACCTGAACCAGGATGATTACGTCCACTGGCGCACCACCACCCTGACCAAGGACATGAAGTACTCGGCAATCCTCTACCAGTACACCCAGACCAATCCTGACCCCGCCACAGACAGGAATGTCTACCTGGATCAAATAACCGCCAATGTCTCGCCGAACACCCCGATGCCCATCATCAACAACAGCAACCCTCCGGGCAGCTACTGCGAGCAGCCGTTCCCGCAGAAGGTCACGGCCTACTACTGGAGCGCGCGTGCCGCCAAGGCCTGCAGCAACCTGAGGTACAACTGGTCGTTCATGATCGTAGGCAACGACAAGATCCTCGGCTATTGCGCCTGGGATCCCTACTTCGTCATCAGCTAATTCTCCAGCCCCCAGCCCCTCTCTGCGCCTGGGAGAGGGGCTGGCCTCAGGCTCGCCGCGCCAGCAGCAACAATGACGCCGCCCCCGAAAGCAAGACCGCGCAACCACGGTTGAACACGCGGCGCCCGGCGGGTTGGCCGAACCAGCGGCGCATGTGCAGGCCCATGCCGGCATAGGCGGCGATGGCCACGCACTCCAGCACCAGGAACAAGCCCCCAAGCATCAGGAACTGCCCGGCCACCGGCGCCGTGGGATCGATGAACTGCGGCAGGAATGCGCTGAAGACCAGGATCGCCTTGGGATTGCCGATGGCGATCAGGAACTCCTGTCGGGCCAGGGCCAACAGTCCGCCTGCAGCGTCCCGGCCTTCGACCTCGACGCGGGTATCGGCCGTCCACAGCCGATATGCCAGGTACAGCAGGTAGCCAGCGCCAAGAATCTTGATCCCGTGGAACAGTAGCTCCGAGGCCTGCAGCACCGCCGCCAGCCCCACCGAGGCCAGGCCGATCATCAGCATGAAGGCCAGCAAGCGCCCCACCCCGGCCAGGCACGAAACCCGAAAACCAAAGGTGGTGGCGTTCTTCACCGAAAGCAGGTTGTTGGGGCCGGGCGCCATATTCAGCGCAAAACAGGCAGGCAGGAACAAAACCAGGGTGGTGAGGTTCATTGGTGGTGCACCTTGGGCTGGGCTTCGAAGCGGGTCAGCCGCGAGTATAAAAGAGCGCCAGGGCGCCACACAACCTGCCATCCCTAGCGCTGGCGCGCCGTACGCTCGATGGCCGCCAGCACCTGGGGTTGGCAGGGCGGTGGCAGGTCATGGCCCATGCCGGGAATCAGCAACCACTCGGCACCGGGGATCGAACGCGCGGTGTCCTCGCCACAGGCCGCGGGCACCAGCGGGTCGTCGCTGCCATGGACCACCAGGGTCGGCGCCTGGATGCTGGCCAGCCGAGCCCGGCGATCGTCAGCACAGGCCAGGGCCGCCAGCTGGCGCATGAAACCTGCAGGGTTCCAGCCCCGGCGCAGTTCCTCCAGCACCAGCTCGCGTTGGGCCGCTTCGTCGAATGCCCGGACACTGCCGGCGATGCAGCGGGCCAGGGCCAGGCGCTGGGCAACATGGCCCTCCAGGTCGAGCGCCGGGTCTGCCGCCGGTGCCGTCAGCAAGGCCATGACCTGCGGCGCGGGCGGCGGCAAGGCCGGGTTGCCGCTGCTGGCCATGATCGAGGTCAACGAGCGCACCCGCTGCGGATATTCGCAGGCCAGGACCTGGGCGATCACCCCGCCCATGGAACGCCCCACCACATGGGCTCGCTCGATGCCCAGGTGATCCAGCAATCCCAGGGCATCGGCGGCCATGTCTTGCAAGCTGTAGGGCAGCGCCAACGGCCGACCGGCCAGCAGTGCCGCAAGATCCGGAACATCGGCCTCGACCAGATGCGTCGAAGCGCCAACATCGCGATTGTCGAAACGAATCACCCGGAACCCACGGGCGGCCAAGGCCCGGCAAAAGTCCGAGGTCCAGCGCACCATCTGGGTGCCCAGGCCGGCGATCAGCAGGATCGCCTCGGCGGTCTCGTCGCCATGACTGTCCCAGGCCAGTTCGATGCCATTGACCAATGCATACTGCAGGCCGGCACCCGGCCGGGCCATCACTGCCCTGCCCCGGCGAGCTGGGCCCCATTGGCCAGGCGCAGGGCATGTTCGCGGATGTCTTCGGGCCAACCTTGCAGTTGCTGGCCCAGGCCCTCGAGATCACCGGCGAACAAGGCGCGGGTGGCTTCTTCGTAGCCGGGCAAATCCCCGGCCAGCGCCAGCATGAACTGATAGGCAGCCTCTTGCGCCATGCGTCGTTGCTGCGCCGCATCGGGGTTGCGCCGGGCCTCGTCCACCAGCCGCCGCAGCACCGCCGAGGCACCACCGGGCTGGCTGGCCAGCCAGTCCCACTGGCGTGGCAGCAAGGTCACCTCGCGGGCGATCACCCCCAGCTTGGGCCGCCCACGGCCACGGGGCGAATCGGCCGCAACCTCCACCTCGGTCTCGGTAGCCGCGGCGGACCGGTAACGCCCGCGACCCGGTGCAGGGGCCTGTGCCAGGCGTTGCGTCAATTCGGCCTCGCTGCCCCGCAGGTCGAGGTCGATGACCCGCCCCGTAGCATCGTCGAATACCAGCAGGCTGGCGCAAGCCGGATCCCGGGACGCGTCGCGCACCGCCAGGGCCACTTCCAGCAACGGGCCACGGGCCAGCAAGCGCTGGGCCTGGAAGGCGGTGACAGGTTTGGTGAGGATGTCGGACATGGCAACGGTCTCATGAAGATGAAGCCGAATAATACCCGGGTAATAAAAACCCGATCAATATACCCGGGTAAAAATATTCGATCCGCCGTCTCCGGCCCTTCCCGGTTCAGTGGGTATCGCGCTCCGGCGGGGCTGGCTCGGCGCTGGCCGGGATGTCGAAACCCCAGTCGCCATGCAGATACCAGTCTTCACCGAGCATTTCGGAAGGATGCATGGTGCGATCCGAGCCGTTGCCACACGACAAGGCATTGGCGGCGCAGTAACGGTCGCAGCCCCAGCAGATGCGCTCGGGATGCTTGGGGGAAAGGGGAAAGGGCTTGGCCATGGGAACTCCCGGTGCCGGGGAAAGGAGCTTCACGTTAAAACGTCCCATGCGCCGCGACCTTGATCCCGATCAAGCCCGGCCTGCCAGTGTGGCGAGGCCGTAAAGACTGTCGGGGTTTCCCGGGGCACAGCGGCCCTGGCACTGGGCATATCGGCAGAACCGGTCCGCGAACTAGTCCATCTGTACTAATGACGAGCCGTTTTCGGCGTCGCTATAGTCCTGCCCACACCCCTTCCTTGTGTTCCACCTCCCTCTCACCGCAGCCCTGCGGTGCGAGGGTTCCCTCCCCCCTTTTCCAAGACTGCCGAGCCGTTGCCGGCCCGGTGCAGATTTAGCTGCGAAAGCCGGAACGCCGCCGCTATGATGGATCCCCATGAATCCAAGCCCCGCGATCCGCCAACCCTGCCCGCCCGGTGCCTGCGTCTGCCAACGCGAGCAGTTGCTGGACACTCCCGGAGCCGACCTGCGCATCCTCAATCTCACGCGCCAGGAAGAAAAACGCCTGGTGCAGCGCCTGGAGAATCTCAAGGACCTGGCCGACCTGGAGCACATGCAACGCCGGATGTACCAGCAACTGGGAATCCGCCTGGAAATCACCCCCAGCGACAATGAAGTGCGCAGCATGCGCGGCATCGCCATCGTCCTGGTCGAGCATCCCGGACTGTGCCGCAAGACCCGGCAGAACATACCCGCCGCAATTCGCCGGGCCATGGAGATCCGTCCGGAAATCGCCTACCGCCTGCTCGACTCCCAAGACCTGCTGCGCGACGCCTGAAACGCCCGGTGCTTGCAGCCACAACGCCAAGGCTTGAGAATCGCCGCTGTTTTTCCCTGGAATGCCCATCATGCAGAACACTCCCCTGAACGCCGCCGACTTCGAGACGCTCGAAGACACCCTGCTCAAGTACGGCGACGACCACTCGGTACTCAACCCCTGCGAGCTGGACGGCTACTTCACCGCCCTGGTGTCGGGCCCGGCCCAGGTCGATATCGCCGAATGGTTCCCGGCGATCTGGGGCGGCGAGAACCCGGCCTGGGAAACCCCGCAGGAATGCCGGCAGTTCATCGACCTGTGCGTGCGCCACATCAACAGCCTGGCGGTGCAACTGGACAGCGACGCCGCAGGCTTCAAGGCGCGCCTGGAAGCCACCGAGCACCAGGGCCAATCGTTGTTGCTGGCCGAGGAATGGTGCTTCGGCTACCTGCGCGGGGTCGCGGTGGGCAACTGGCCGCAGATGCCGGCGCCGCAGACCGCCTTGCTGCAGACCATCATCGACTGCGCCGAGCAGGACCACTTCGAGCTGCCGGCGGACCTGGATATCGCCCTGCACCAGCAGCAGGTGGCGAGCATCGAACCGGCCGCCCGCCAGTTGCACCAGTACTGGTCGAGCCAGCGCTAATCCCACCGCCGCCTCTCTGGCCTGCACACCCACCGGGCCCCTCTGGCGAGCCCGGCTCTTCAAGGATGAATGCCCGATGATCGAATGGATCAAGCGTCTGTTTGGCCGTAATGCCTCGGCAACACACACCGAGCCCGCCCCACCGACGCTCACGGATTTGCTGGCAACCATGCAGACCTGCGCTCAGGATCCAGCGGGCGACTTCTACTACAGAACCGAGGCCGCCAATAGGTGGGGAGATTTTTTTACCACCGAGTTTCGCGTGACCTGTCGTAACCCAGATGGCGGGATCACCCAAGACTTGAGGAAGAATCCGCCTCTTCTACAGGCCGCCGCAGGCGGCGCCCTGGTGCATGCCTTCTATTACTACGCCTCGTTCAACGACGGGCAGGCCAAGATCAACAGTTTTCATCGCCAGGTCGTCCGTGCCGATAACGGCATGCCAGTGACTTGTGCCGACAAGATGTTGCTGTGTTTGCTGACCCGCTACAGGAAGACCACTGCAGCCTTGGTTGGCCGACATAATCATGTCGACCTGACCCAAAACGATCAGAGCTGCCAGTACATCATCTGCAATGCCAACAACCTGCACATTCCCCGGCAAGACATCCAGCTGTACCTGGAGGGCCAGTGGTACCCATTGCCCGCCATCGACGACCTCACCCTGAGCACCATCATGACGACCTGGAAGAACGAGGCCCATCTGCGCAAGACAGCCTTCGCAACGCTGCTCAAGGCGCTGAAGGTCTGAACACTCGCCCTCTCCCAGCGCCTCGTTGCTGCCGCCTCACCGAGCAGGCGCGTACTGCTCCACCAGCTTCCACAACAGGCGCCCCATGGGCAGGCGGTAGATATCGCTGTGGGCACCGCCACCCGATCCGGGCGAGTTGAACTGGGTGATGCCGTTCGACGCATCGATATAGGCCACCTTGTGCCCCTGGCCGGCGCCGTCGAACGGGTCGACACATCCCGCCTGGCCATACTTGCAGACCTCGAACCGGCCACCGGGAGTGGCGGAAGTATCGGAGGCGGTCATGCAATCGAATATCGGCTGATACAGCGAGCCCGGCGCAGCGCAAGCCTTGCGGTAGGAGCCGATGGAACCGGCCGGGTCGGTCCAGACCACGAAAGGCGCGCCGGTGGCCGAGTCTTCGGTGGCGGCGGTCAAGACGATCTTGGTCTTGTCCAGCCGTGCGAAGTCACGGTAAGGGGCGCCTTCACTGCCTAGCTGCGCTGCAAACCGGTTGATGCTCATGGCTCCCTGCAGACCGACCGCCAAGTCCACCGGGCTGCTCACCATGGACTGGTCGGGAAAGCCGCCCTGCAAGGGCACCAGTGCCGGCGAACTGAACACCGCCCGGGTCATGGCGCGAGCACCGAAGCTGTGCCCGAGGGCCACCACCCGGGCGTGGCTGCCGGAAGCTTGGAGGCTGAGCGGGATGGTTTCGTTGAGCAGCTTGTTCAACCAAGACAAACCGATCTCGTCGGCATCGTTGGCCTTGTTGGAGTAACTGAACACGTTGCCGAACGAGTTGGACCAGTAGGAAGGCCAGGTCACCCCGATCACCAGGGGGCGGAAGCTGCCTGCAGGACGGTCCTTGGCCAGCGGCTGGATCGCCTTGGTGCGGTCGATGGGACTTTCCTGCTGGCCACTGGCCGCTTCGAGCGAAGCCGCCATCAAGTTGCCGGTCAGGTCGTTGAAGTTGCGAATGGCTTCCTGTTGCGCGGTGTTCCAACCCATCACTATTACCAGGACATGGGTGTAGTTGCCCTGTTTCAGGTCCTTGGTCAAGTTGTCTTGCAATGACACCAGCGCGTACTTTCCATAATCATAAAGTTGATACTTCTTGGCATCTACCTTGTCGAGATTGGTCGAGATTTCGCAGGCGTGCCAATCGCTGACCTTGGCCAGGTCGTAGTCTTTTCGCGTCAAGGATATGGGCTTGGCGGCATAAGCGTTATATACAAAGCAGTGGCTTTTCGAGAAGTAAGGAACATTACCGCCACGATCGTCCCTGGCTACCGAGTTCTTGATGATGTGCGACACGAACATCGCCTTGGGATCGCTGTTCTGGAAGCGCTCGATCTGGCTGGACGTGCCCCAGCGGCTGGGTTGTTCGGCCTGGATGTACCGGCCACTCTTGACGAAACTGACCTGGGGATAGGGCTTGGGCCCACCCACCGTCGCTTGCGGGCTCTTTTCCAGGGCCACTACGTAGCCCGGGTAATGCAGGGCCGTGCCGGAGGGAAAGTACAAGCTGGAATGAAAACCTTGCGCATTGGTGCTCTCGACGTCCAACGCCGACTCATAGGGTTCCATGACCGTACCGGGCCCGGAACAACCGGCGATACTGATACCCAGGATCCAGATACCCGCCCACTTCAGACTCGCCATGACTGACTCCCTGGGTCATGTTTGACCCGGCTGCTGACAGTTGTATTTTTTATTCTTGGCTGACGTGCAGCAACTGCACGCACCGTTGACCACAGCCTGAATATAGTCAGCAAATATCAAATAGCCATTAACCAGAAAACATCCAAGAAAAATAAATAAAATCAAAGCAACGACACTGATAGTTTGATGCAATGCTGAAATGTCGAATATGAAAACTGGTAAACAACGCAACTTAAGCAGAAGCGAATAGCCAACTTATAATTAGCTGGCAATCAACTTGATCATTCATGCCGCGCAACACAGAGACCGCAAGTCGCAGGCGAGCGCAATCATTCATAACAGCCATCGCAGGCCTCCAGCAGGTTGAGCAGCAGTTGCTCATCGATCTGCTCGTCGTCCAGGCCAACGGGGCCGGCCTGGTCCGGGTCCGAGATGCACTCCAGCACCCGCAAGGGCAGCTGGGCAGCGCCGAAAAAAGCCAGGATGTCGCGCACTTCCTGTTCCCGCTGCACATGGTCGTTGTGGAACAGCCAGGCGCTGTAGAACACCCCCTGGGGCCCCTGTCCCAAGTGCTCGCGGGCGATACGCAGCGACATGCCCAGACGCTGGTGGAGGAACTTCACCAGCGCCAGGTCGGTGCTGGGGGCCATCAAGGCGATGCTGATTCTGGACATGTCCTGATCCTGCGAAAAAGTCGGTGGGGCTCGACCCTAGTCCGGACGCCAGGGTTTGACACCTTGCAGATGCCGCTCGATGTCATCCATGTCGTCCTCGCCCAGGGTCAGGTCGAAGGGCTCGGTGAGGATCCTGCGCACCTGCGCCAAACGCCCGGTGACGCGCTCGTTGTCGATGAAGTCGGTGGTCGCGCGCTGGTAGTCCGCCACGGGCTTGTCCACGTAATGGCTGCCCATGCGGTGCAGCGACAGCACGATGAACTCCAGCTGCGCCAGGGCTTGCAGCGCCTGGTCTGCGGTGAGCGTGATCTTGCGGTTGTTCTCGCGTATCGGTCCTGCTGCCATCGCCCTGCCCTCAATCGCCCTGGGGGCCCTTGAACGGCGGCGCGCCCAAGCGTGCCGCATCGATGCCACAGGCCATGTTGCGTAGCTCGCCGATCACCGACTGCCGGGGAAAGGCCGCCCATTGCGCGTGGGCCTCCTTGCGCATGACCTCCACGCCCTGGGCGAAGGGTTCGGAGAAATACACCCGGCCCAGTTGCGCCGATTCATCGCGCTCGCAGTTGATGATCCGCACCACCCGCGAGCTGTGGATCAGGGGTTTGGAATCTCCCGGGGCGGTGGGCTTGCTGTAGTTGTTGACCAGGTAGAACTGCCGCAGATGCGGGTTGTTCTGGTACAGGGCCAGGGAGTTGGCCGCGAAGTAAGTCGCCGACTCTGGAGTGTCCAGCACTTTGAACATGGCCTCGGGACGTGCCGCGCCAGCATCGCCGGCCTGGTCATGGGCACAGCCCGCCAGCAGGAGCACGCCACCGAGCCACCACAGGCGCTTCATTGCGCTGCTCCCTGGGCCATGTCTGGCCGCTCCTGGCGCAACAACGTGGCATCGACGCTGCCTTGCAACGAACAGAGCATGCGGGTCTTGCCGTGCTCCACGCTGAGCATGAGGATCTTCTCCGCGGAGCCCGGGGCCGGGGCGATCTCGGAAACCGCCGCCGGGTTGTCCTGCCAGGGCGCCTGGGCGTTGGGCTTGATCTGCGGCCGGGAGATGAAGTACTCGCCAGCCTCCTGCCAGCCGGCCTGGGGCATGGCGGCCATCACCGCTTCCCGGCTGGCATCGATCTCCAGGCCCCAGAAGTAGTAGATGCCCTCGCTGCCCAGGTCGAACACGCTGTCGTAGTAGCCGGTCAACTTCAGGCCCTTGTCTTGCAGTGGGCGGGAGAAGGTGGCGGTGGAGGTCGCATTGTCGTGCCGGTCGGGCACCGGAATCCAGGCGATGCCTTGCTGGTCATCGTGCTTGAGAGCCACTACCCGGCCGAGTTCAGCGCGCTGCTGGTACAGGTCCTTGAAGAACGCCGGCTGGCATTGCATCAGGCTGTCGCTCAGGCTGGCCGCCAGCGAATTACCGGCCCACAGGCTCAACACAAGGGCCAGGGGCTTGGGTGAATGGCGGGAGATGGCGCGGATCAAATCCATTGTCAGAAGCTTCCGGGTCAGGCGAAAAAATCGCGACTCTAAACCTCGCCAGCTTCCGACACAAATAATCCCGGGAGCCCAGGCTCCCGGGAACCGCCTCAGAGGAAAATGCTGCCACGCAGGTACAGCGCGCCATGGCCGCTGATGATGACCCGACCGTTGTCCAGCACCTGGCACTGCAACTGGCCCTTGCGCGCCCCGCCCTGCTGCGCCCGCAACTGGCTCTTGCCCAGGCGCGCGGCCCAATAGGGAGCCAGCGAGGTGTGGGCGGAACCGGTGACCGGATCTTCATTGACCCCGACGCTGGGACCGAACCAGCGGGAAACGAAATCGAACTCCCGGGACGGCGCGGTCACCGCGATGCCGCGCACGCCGAACTGGGCCAGGGCCACGAAATCCGGCTTGAGCTCATCCAGCAGGCGCTCGTCGTCCACCACCAGCAGGTAGTCGTCGGTGCGATACAACGCCTCGGCCCGACTCAAGCCCAGGGCTTGCAACAAGGCCGCGGGGATCTCCACCGCTTCGGGCTGCTTGGCCGGGAAGTCCATGGACAGCAAGCCACCCTCGCGGCTGACCCGCAACTCGCCACTGCGGGTGAAAAAGCGCAGCACGTCGCGCTGCTCGCCCAACTGCTCGAACAGCACCCAGGCCGCTGCCAGGGTGGCATGGCCGCACAGGTCGACCTCTACCGTCGGGGTGAACCAGCGCAGCTCGAATCCCTCGTCCTTGGGCACGAAGTAGGCGGTTTCGGACAGGTTGTTCTCCTCGGCGATGCGTTGCAGCACCGCGTCCGGCAACCAGGCCTGCAGCGGGCAGACCGCCGCCGGGTTGCCGCCGAAGACACTGGAGGTAAAGGCATCCACTTGAAAGATATCGATCTGCATCGCGGTCATTCCTCAGCGCCTTGGGCGCGGATCTGGTCCAGGTAGTTGTAGATGGTGTAGCGAGTCACGCCGAGGGCCGCAGCGGCCTTCTCGATCCCGCCCTTGACGATGAACAGGCCGCGCTCCTGCATCTGGCGCACGGCTTCGAGCTTGTGCTGCTTGGTCAACCGCGCCCCGGGCTCCGGACAGGCCGCCTGGATGATCTGGGCCAGCAGTTGCTCCATGTCCTGGGGCTCATCGCCCCGTGGCTCGGGCGCGCTGCCCAGGCCCAGCATCTGCCCCAGGCAGGCATGGGCCGCGGCGATCCCGCTCAGGTCGCTGTTGCTGCACAGGCTGGCGAATGGTTGTCCGCCGCTGTCGCGAAAGACCACGGTGGAGCTGCGCAGCTCACGGCCATCGGGCGCCAGGGTCGGGTAGTTCTCCAGCACCAGCGGGGTGCTGCCGGAACGGTCGTGCAAGGCCCGCAGCACCGCGGCGAAGCCCAGGTCCTGGCGCGGTCCGCCCAGCACCGGGCCACCGACCCGGCGCCCGGTGACATGACCGTTGGCGATGGCGATGATCGAGCGCTCGGGCTGGTCGAGATCGTGCAGGACGATCTCCGCATGGGGCCCCACCACACCGGCCAGCATCTGCAAGGTACTGCGCAGTACCTGCAAGACCAGCTGGCGCTCGGCCAGGACAGCGGAAGAAGGCTGGCTCATGGACACTCCGGGAAAAATCTTCGGCGAAAAATATCAACGCAATGTTGAATATTCAACTTTTTGTTTACCCGACCTCGATCAACCCTGGCCATCACGGCAATTGCATCGCCAGGGGCATTACTGCAATATTCGCGGATGTTAAACGTTCTCATTTAAGCCTTTTCTCCAGCCGCTTGCGCAAAGTACCCCACCCCATGACCCCCAATCTGCTTCTCGTGGAAGACGACGCCCGGCTGCGCCAGGACCTGGACCGGCATTTTCGCCAGCGCGGCTTCGCCGTCAGTGCCTGCATCGATGGTCACGAAGGACTGGCGACACTGCGCGCCGGGCACTTCGACCTGGTACTGCTGGACATCATGCTGCCCGGCCTCGATGGCCTAGCCCTGCTCGATACCCTGCGCCACGAACAAGGCATCCCGGTGATGCTGATGTCGGCCCTGGGCGCCGAACAAGACCGCATCACCGGGTTCACCCGGGGCGCCGACGACTACCTGCCCAAGCCCTTCAGCCTGGCCGAACTGGATGCCCGGGTCGATGCGCTGCTGCGGCGCATGGCCCGGGTCCAGCCGGCCCCCAGCCAACGCCAGGACCCTTTGCTCGCCTTCGACGACCAGACCCAGGACGTGCTCAGCCAAGGCCGCGCCGCCGGCCTCACCGGCTCCGAATACCGCCTGCTGGTGACCCTGCGCGAGCATCCCGGGCAGACCCTGAGCAAACCCTTCCTCTACCAGCAGGTGCTGCACCGCATCTACACCCGCCTGGATCGCGGCCTGGACGTGCACGTCTGCAACCTGCGGCGCAAGCTGGCCGAAATTGGCGTACAGCACTTGCAGATCCAGGCCGTGCGCGGTGCCGGCTACATCCTGGTACAAGCGGACCGCGGCTGATGCGCCGCCACCCCCTGTTGTGGAAGCTGGCGCTGTTGCAGATCGGCTTCTGCCTGCTGCTGACCTGGATCATCTGGACCTGGGGCCTGTCGGCCGAGCGCAGCACTTACTTTCTCGACCCGGCCGACGGCCAGTACCTGGCCGGCTACGCTCAGCAGGCCGAAACTGCCTGGCGCCAGGGAGGAACCAGCGGCGTCGATGCCTTCCAGCGCCAGCTGGCGGCCCGGGAACACACCTGGGTCGCGGTGATCGGCGAGCGCCTGCAAAGCCTCGGCAGTACGCCCTTGAGCGCCGAGGAAGCCAGCCACCTGACCTTCATGCGCAAGCTGGACTGGCCCATGAGCCGGCGCCTGCAGGACGAGTTGCCCTACGTCAGCATCCAGTTCCCGGAGCATCCCGAGCAGGGCCGGCTGGTGCTGCAGCTGCCCGAACGCCTGCTGCCCAGCGGCCTCACGCCCTGGACCCACGTGCTCAGCCACGGGGTGGTGCCGACCTTGCTGGCCGCGCTGCTCGGCTTGTTGCTCTACCGTCATCTGGTGCTGCCGTTGAACCGCCTGCGCGACCGTGCCGATGCCCTGCGCGCCGACGACCTGGAGAGCCCGGGCCTGGGTACGCCCCTGGCCCGGCGCAGCGACGAACTCGGCGAGTTGGCCCTGGCCTTCGAGCACATGGCCGAGCGCCTGCGCCAGAGCCTGGCCCAGCAACGCCTGCTGCTGCGGACCTTGTCCCATGAGCTGCGCACGCCCCTGGCCCGCCTGCGTATCGCCCATGACAGCCGGCTACCGCCGGAGCAACTGCGCCAGCGCCTGGACCGCGAGATCCTCGACATGCAGCGCCTGCTGGAAGACACCCTGGACCTGGCCTGGCTCGACACCGAACGCCCGCAACTGTCCACCGAGCCAGTGCAGGTGCTGTCGATCTGGGAGGCCCTGCGCGAAGACGCCTGCTTCGAGAGCGGCTGGAACCTCGAGCGCCTGCCCTGCCTGCTGGACGCCGATTGCCGGGTCCAGGTGCACCTGGACAGCATTGCCCAGGCCCTGGAGAACCTGTTGCGCAACGCCATCCGTTACTCCCCCGAGGGCGGCCGGGTCAGCCTGCGCGGCTGGCGCGAGGGCAGCCACTGGCACCTGTGCCTGGAAGATGAGGGCCCGGGGGTCGCCGAACAGGACCTGCAGCGGATCTTCCAGCCCTACCAGCGCCTGGGCTCGGCCCAGGGCGAGGGGTTCGGCCTGGGCCTGGCCATCGCCCAGCGCGCCGTGGAGCTGCACCAGGGGCGGATCTGGGCCAGCAACGGCCATCCGGGATTGTGCATGCACCTGCTGTTGCCGGCCGCCTGAAGGCAGGCGCTGCCACCTCGTCGCCGCCGAAGTGTTTAGAAAGTTAATGCGCTTTACTCGCAAATAGCATTCATTATCATTCGTGATCTTCCTGTTCCAGCTTTCGTCCCGGAGATCACCGATGTCCATGCGCTCGATGCGTCCTTTCGCGCCCTTCCTGCTGTCCAGCTGCTGCCTGCTCAGCCATGCCGTCCAGGCGGCCAATGCCGAGGCGCCGCAGCCGGTCCTGGAACTCCAGCCCCAGAGCATCGTCGCCACCGCCAAGGAAGAGACCAAGCAGGCCCCTGGGGTCTCGGTGATCACCGCCGAGGACATCCAGAAGCGCCCGCCGGCCAACGACCTGTCGCAGATCATCCGCACCATGCCCGGGGTCAACCTCACCGGTAACTCCACCAGTGGCCAGCGCGGCAACAACCGGCAGATCGACATCCGCGGCATGGGTCCGGAGAACACCCTGATCCTGGTGGACGGCAAGCCGGTGGGCAGCCGCAACTCGGTGCGCTATGGCTGGCGCGGCGAGCGCGATACCCGGGGCGACACCAACTGGGTGCCGGCCGACCAGGTGGAGCGCATCGAGGTGATCCGCGGCCCGGCCGCCGCCCGCTACGGCAACGGCGCTGCCGGCGGGGTGATCAACATCATCACCAAGCAGGCCGGCAGCCAGACCCACGGCAATGCCACGCTCTACAGCTCGTTCCCCGCCCACAAGGACGAAGGCGCGACCCAGCGCATGAGTTTTGGCCTCAACGGGCCACTGACCGACACCCTCAGCTACCGGGTCTATGGCAACGTGGCCCGCACCGACTCCGACGACGCCGACATCAACGCCGGCCATGAGTCGCTGCGCACCGGCAAGCAGGCCGGCACCCTGCCCGCCGGCCGTGAGGGCGTGCGCAACAAGGACCTCAACGGCCTCTTGAGCTGGCAACTGACCCCGGACCAGAGCCTGGACTTCGAAGCCGGCTTCAGCCGCCAGGGCAACATCTATACCGGCGACACCCAGAACACCAACAGCAACAAGAACGTGAAGAGCCTCCTGGGCCACGAGACCAACCGCACCTACCGCCAGACCTACTCGCTGACCCACCGCGGCGAGTGGGACTTCGGCAGTTCCATGGCCTACCTGCAATACGAGAAGACCCGCAATACACGGATCAACGAAGGCCTGGCCGGCGGTACCGAAGGCATCTTCAGCGACGCCAACTTCTACACCTCGGTGCTGCGCGACCTGACCGCCCATGGCGAGCTCAACCTGCCGCTGCACGCAGGCTTCGAGCAGACCCTGACCCTGGGCAGCGAGTGGACGCAGCAGAAGCTCGACGATCCCAGCTCCAACACCCAGGACACCAAGGAAGCCGGTGCCATCCCCGGCCTGGCCTCGAACAACCGCAGCAGCCAGATCAGCGCGCAGATCTTCTCGCTGTTCGCCGAGGACAACATCGAGCTGGCGCCCGGCACCATGCTCACCCCCGGCTTGCGCTTCGATCACCACAGCATCGTCGGCGACAACTGGAGCCCGTCGCTGAACCTGTCCCATGCCCTGAGCGACAGCCTGACCCTCAAGGCCGGTATCGCCCGGGCCTACAAGGCGCCGAACCTGTACCAGCTCAACCCCGACTACCTGCTCTACAGCCGTGGCCAGGGCTGCTATGGCCAGACCACCAGCTGCTACCTGCGGGGCAACGACAAGCTGGAGGCGGAAACCAGCGTCAACAAGGAGCTGGGCCTGGAGTACAAGGCCGACGGCTGGGTGGCCGGCCTGACCTACTTCCGCAACGACTACAAGAACAAGGTCGAGTCGGGCCTGGCCCCCACCGGCCGGGCCAGCGGCGGCAGTTCGGCGCAATACAAGAACGCCGCGGTGTATGAGTGGGAAAACGTGCCCAAGGCCGTGGTCGAAGGCCTGGAAGGCACCCTGACCGTGCCCCTGGCCAGCCAGCTGACTTGGAACAACAACTTCACCTACATGCTGCAATCGAAGAACAAGGAGACCGGCGACTACCTCTCGGTGACTCCGCGCTTCACCCTCAACTCGATGCTCGACTGGCAAGCCACCCAGGACCTGTCGCTGCAGATGAACGTGGCCTGGTACGGCAAGCAGACGCCGAAGAAATTCGACTACCACGGCGACCGCGTCACCGGCAGCGCCACCCAGCAACTGGCCCCCTACGCCATCGCCGGCATCAGCGGCACTTACGCCCTGACCCGCAACCTGAGCCTGACCGCCGGGGTCGACAACCTGTTCGACAAGCGCCTGTACCGCGAAGGCAATGCCCAGGGCGTAGTGGATATCGCCGGGGCCGGCGCCGCCACCTACAACGAACCGGGACGCACCCTGTACACCAGCCTGAGTGCTTCGTTCTAAGCCCATAACGAGAAAGCCTGATGAGAACCACGACCTTGCGCCTGGCCCTGGGCTGGGCGCTGGCCGCCGCCAGTGGCCTGGCGACGGCCCAACCGGCTCCCGAACAGCGGATGGACAGCAGCTTGCTGCAACGCCAGGACCTGCCCTATCGCTTCAGCAGCCTGCAACTGGATTCCACCGACGGCCAGCGGCACTACCAGGTATGGATCGGCCAACCACTCAAGGCCGCCCCCGAGCACGGCTATCCGGTGCTGTGGATGCTCGATGGCAACGCCGCCGTCGGCGCCCTCGACCCGCAGCAGCTCAAGCAGCTGGACCAGGGCCAGGCGCCGTTGCTGGTGGCGGTGGGCTACCAGACGCCGCTACGCATCGAGCGTACCGCCAGGACCTACGACTACACCCCACGCCAGCCTGGCCGCGAAGTGCAGCAAGACCCCTTGACCGGACAACCCAGCGGTGGCGGCGAAGCGTTCCTGCAACTGTTGCGCGAGCGCCTGCGCCCAGCTGTGGCCGCCCGGGTACCGATCGACCCTGCGCAGCAGACCTTGTGGGGGCACTCCTATGGTGGCCTGCTGGTGCTGCAGGCATTGTTCAAGCAGCCCCGGGAGTTTCGCCACTACGCCGCCGCCAGCCCGTCGTTGTGGTGGGGCGATGGGCTGATCCTCGACCAGGCCCGGGGGCTGGCTGAGCACATGCAGGGGCATCGGGCGCAACTGCTGCTGATGCGCGGTGATGCCGAGCCGGGGGACCCACGCCAGGCCGCCACGTCGATTCCGGCCCCCGACGCCGACCAACGGGCCCGGCAACTGCGCACGCAACTGGCCCAGGTCCCCGGGCTGGCCCTTGAGTACCACAGCTTCGAGAAACTCAGCCACGGCCAGACCCTGGCGGCGTCCCTGCACTATGTGCTGGAGCGCCTGTACCTGTCCCCGGACAAGGACTGAGGCCCAGTTCCAGCGCAAGGGACGGGGTGCCAGGACGGGACGCAGCGGCTAACCTGCCAGGCGTCCCGACCCTTGCCCCGGATCACCGATGCCCGCCAGCCCTGACTTTGCCAGCACCTTCCTCGCCGCCCTGGATGCCGACTGGGCCCGGCATATCGCCGCCATCGGCCCCTGCCTGCACCAGCCCCGGCCGGAGCGCGAACCCTACCAGGCGCTGGTGCGCGCCGTGGCCTACCAGCAATTGCATGCCAAGGCCGGCGACGCGATCCTCGCCCGGCTGCGGGCGTTGTTTCCCGGCCAGGACTTTCCCAGCCCCGGGCAGCTCTGTGCGAGCAGCGTCGAACAGCTGCGCGGCTGCGGTTTTTCCGCGCGCAAGGCGGCCACCCTGCAGGGTATCGCCCAGGCCACCCTGGACGGCCTGGTGCCGTCGGCGGACGCTGCACGGGAGTTGGACGACGAACAACTGGTCGAACGGCTGACGCAACTGCCCGGGATCGGTCGCTGGACCGTGGAGATGCTGTTGATCTACAGCCTGGAGCGCCAGGACGTACTCCCGGTGGACGACTTCGGCGTACGCGAGGGTTACCGGCGCCTCAAGGGCCTGGAGCGCCAGCCCAGCCCGCGCCTGATGCGTGAACTGGGCCAAACCTGGAGCCCCTGGCGCACCACCGCCGCCTGGTACCTGTGGCGGGTACCGGCGCCATGAGCGACCAGGCAACGCGGCACTGGACCCTGCTGGACCGCCACGGCCAGCCCTGGTCCAGCCCCTGCCCCGGGACCCTGGGCGGTCATCGGCGCAGCCGGATCTATGGCCGCCTGGATTGCCCCTGCGCCCTGGCCGCCATCGCCCGGGGCGGCTACGTGCGCCAGCGAGTGTTCTTCCTCGATGCCCAGACCGCGCTCGCCGCCGGCTACCGTCCCTGCGCTCGCTGCCTGCCCCAGGCCTACCGCGCCTGGCGCGAGTCGGGCGCGAGCCCATAGGCAGGTTCCGGGCGGTAGCACGGGGCGATACGAGCGGAACATGCCGGTATCGGTCGACAAAAGTCGCATCGTCGATTGAACCCCCGTTGCGTAACCCCTAAAGTCTCGCCTTTCCGATTCCTGCTTCGAGATCGTCGATGGCTGCCCTTCGCCTGACCACCCTGCACACCACCCAAGCAGTACTGGACGCTTTTCGCGACAGCGACGTCCCGGCCCAGGTGTTGCTGGAGGGCAGCGGCATCCAGCTGGCAGACCTGGAGCTGCCCAACAGCCTGATCAATATCAGCCAGGAAATGCGCGTCTTCGGCAATGCCGTGGCCCTGCGCCCGGACCTCGGGCTGGTGCTGGGGCGCAACCTGCACATCTGCGCCTACGGCATGTTCGGCCTGACCCTGCTGACCAGCGCCACCCTGCGCGAGGGCTGGTCCCTGGCGCTGCGCTATCCGTTGCTGCTGGGCACCTTCTTCCACCTCGACCTGGAACTGCGCGACGGCCTGGCCTGGCTCACCGCCGACCAGTACAGCGAGAGCGAGCTGGAAGTGTTCAACACCGATTTCTGCATGTCGTCCTACCGGGTCACCTGCCAGGACCTGCTGGGCTGTTCGCTGCCACTGCGCGAAGTGCATCTCAAGCACGGGCCTCAGCCCTACCTGGACAGCTACGAGCAGGCGTTCAACTGCCCGGTGCAATTCAATGCCGGGCGCAACGCCATCGGCTTCGACCCGGAGTGGCTGGACCGGCGCCTGCCCCTGGCGGACCTGGTGACCCAGAACGACATGCTGCAACGCTGCATCCGCCTGAACGAGGAACTCAGCGCCCGCCCGACCTGGATCGACCAGGTGCGGCGCATCCTCAACGAACAGCTGCACGCCGTGCCGGACTTCGACAGCCTGGCGCGCCAGGTGCACTGCTCGCCCAGCACCCTGCGCCGGCGCCTGCGGGCCCAGGACACCAGCTACCAGCAATTGCTCGACGAGCTGCGCTACACCCGGGCCCGCCAGTTGCTGGAACAGCACAGCCTGCCCATCTACCGCATCGCCGAGGCCCTGGGTTTCAAGGAGACCGCCAGCTTCCGCCATGCCTTCCAACGCTGGAGCGGCGTCGCTCCGGGGCGTTTCCGGCAATTGGCCGGCCAGCTGGGTCCGCTGTCAGACAATTCGCAAGAATGACGTCAAATATCCCCTATTGACCGTTGCCAACATTCTCTGTGGGACACTTCCGGCGAAAAATAACGCACGGAAGGTTTCGCTTTCTTCAAGACATGGAGCTGTCGCATGAAATCGCTGCATACCGCGTTCACCAGCCTGGCCCTGGGCCTGGCCCTGACCTGTTCCTCCAGTGCCATGGCAGCCGCCGAGCGCACGGTGAACATCTTCAACTGGTCGGAATACATCGCCCCCAACACCATCAAGGATTTCCAGGCCAGCAGCGGGATCAAGGTCAAGTACGACATCTTCGAAAGCAACGAAGTGCTCGAGGCCAAGCTGCTCACCGGCAATAGCGGCTACGACGTGGTGGTGCCCTCCAGTGGCTTCGTCAGCAAGCAGATCAGTGCCGGGGCCTTCCAACCCCTGGACCGCGCCCAGTTGCCGAACTGGAAGAACCTCGACCCGGCGGTGATGAAGCTGCTGGAACAGAGCGACCCGGGCAACCGCTACGTGATCCCCTACATGTGGGGCACCAACCTGATCGGTTATGACCGTGACAAGGTTCGCCAACTGCTGGGCGACGATGCGCCGGTCAACAGCTGGGACCTGGTGTTCAAGGAAGAAAACCTGAAGAAGCTCAGCCAGTGCGGCGTGACCTTCCTCGACTCGCCTACCGAGATGCTGCCCCTGGCCCTGCACTACCTGGGCCTTGACCCCAATAGCCAGAACCCTGCGGACTACCGCAAGGCCGAGGCCCTGCTGCTCAAGCTGCGTCCCTATGTGCGCTATTTCCACAGCGCCAAGTGGATGGGTGATATCGCCAACGGCAACATCTGCGTGGCAGTGGGCTATTCCGGCGGTTTCCTGCAGGCCGCCAACCGTGCCAACGAGGCCAAGAACGGCGTGCATATCGAGATGCGCATTCCCAAGGAAGGCACCCTGGCCTGGATCGACACCGTGGCCATCCCCAGCGGCGCCAAGCACGTGGACACCGCCCATGCCTTCCTCAACTACCTGATGGAACCCAAGGTCATCGCCTCCATCAGCAACTTCGTCGGCTACCCCAACGGCGTCACGGACTCCAAGCCGTTCATCCAGCAGTCGCTGCTGGATAACCCGGACCTGTTCCCCAGCGCCGAGACCATGACCCGCCTGTTCCCCCTGGCGCCGCTGCCGGCCAAGGCCGAACGCACCCGGACCCGGACCTGGATCAAGGTCACCAGCGGCCGCTGAACCACTTGCCCCGAAAGCCTTGCGGCCTGATGCAGAACCGACCGCAAGCTTTCACCGCCGACTTGCCAGCGCATCCGGCGCCCTTGAAAGAAGAGTTGTCCATGTCGCCAGCCATGCCCAGCCATCCACCCCTGCACCAGCTGTCGATCGAGGCCTTGCTGCACGGTTTCGCCACCTTGCAGTTCACCCCGGTAGACCTGCTGCGCGACCTCTTGGCGCGCATCGAGCAGCATGAGCCACGGCTCAACGCCCTGTGCGCGCGCCAGGATGCGGCGGCGTTGCTGGCCGCCCAGGCCAGTGCCGAGCGCTGGGCCGCCGGGCAACCCATGGGCCGCCTGGACGGCATCGCGGTGCTGGTCAAGGACAACCACGACATCCGGGGCTGGCAGACTCGCAACGGTTCCAGGGCCCTGGCCAACCGCCCGCCCCTGGAGCACGACTGCGCCCTGGTGGCGCGCCTGCGCGAAGCCGGGGCAATCTTCATCGCCAAGACCACCTTGCCGGAACTGGCTTGCACGCCCCTGACCGACAGCCCCTTGACCGGAGTCACCCGCAATCCGTGGGATCTCGCCCTGCATGCCGCCGGCAGCAGCGGTGGCAGCACCGCCGGGGTGGCGGCCGGTTATGCCCCGGCCGCCACGGCCAACGACGCGGCCGGCTCGATCCGCACCCCGGCGAGCTTCTGCGGGGTGATCGGCCTCAAGCCCAGCCACGGCCTGGTTTCGACCAGCCCGGCCATCGATCCAGGTGGCATGTCCGCCGAGGGCCCGATCGCCCGCCATGTGCGCGACATCGCCTTGTTGCTGGAGCACATGAGCGCCTATGAGCCCGGCGAGCCCTTTGCCTGGCCCCATGCCCCTTTAGGTTTCCTGGAACAGATCGAGGATGGCGTCCAGGGGTTGCGCATCGCCTTCAGCGCGGACCTGGGCTATGCCGCCTATGTCGACCCGCAGATCGCCGCCAGTTGCCTGGGTGCGGCCCGACGCCTGGAGGCTGCCGGCGCGACCCTGGTGCTGGCCTCGCCGGACATCGGCAACCCCGCCCCCGGTTTCGTGCGCTCCTGGCCCGTGGAAGCGGCCAGCGCCGTGGACCTGGAGATTCCCGGGGAGCAACAGCACCTGATCAGCGACTTTCTCCAGCAGAGCCAGTTGCGGGCCCGCCAGCTCAATGCCCTGGACTATGCCAACGCCGTGCAGGAACGGCACCAGGTAGCCCAGGTCCTGCATGCCTTTCTCAGCGACTACGACCTGCTGCTGACGCCGACCGCAGTGGTCGAGCCATTCGCCGTGGAATTGTCGAGTCCGCCCGATTGGCCGCAACAGGCCAGCAGCATGTGGCAGCCGACGACGTTCCCATTCAACTACAGCCGCCAGCCGGCGCTGAGCATGCCTTGCGGCCTGAGCGCCGCCGGCCTGCCCATCGGCTTGCAGATCGTCGCGCGCTTCGGTCGCGACGACCTGGTACTGCGAGCGGCCAGGACCCTGGAAAAACTCCAGCCCATGGCACCCTTCGCACATCCCCACGGCCTGACCGACGTCCCTGAGGCGTCGGGTATCGAACAATAACGTAAAAGCACGACCTGTCGCTGCCAGCCAGCGATGCGACACGGACAAGGAGGTGGACCATGGATTCTTCAAGCAGTTGGTACCAAGACACCCAGTTCGAGCATGACATCTACGTGATGGTCATCCGCGAGCCCGGTTCGCCGAGCCTTGACCCGCACCAGTCCGGCTCCAGCTACAGCTATGTCGGGCGCCTGGCCGGACAGGGCCAGCATCCGTGCTTTTCCCTGCACTTCGCCTGCCCGCCCTACGGCAACGACTACGCCAGTACCGACGCCGCCCTGCAAGCCGGCATGGCCCACGGCCGGGCACTGGTGGAGCACTGGCGGACCCGTGGGCGCAAGCCGCCGGTCAGCGGCGAGATCGCCCTGCCCAGCTACAGCAACTGATCGCCTCCGCCGCGAACCTCTGCCCCTACTGCGGGCAGCCCTTGCTGATCCATGCGCTGAGCTCATCGATCTGGGCTTGCGGCAGGTAGGGGCCGCCCGGAGGCATCTGGCCAAAGGCTCCGGTCGGTCCCCAGAAGGTGCCCTGGGTGCCACTCAGGGCATAGATGATGTTGGAGTGGGCGCCATCGCCCTTGACCAGGATCGGCAGCGCCTGCCCCGTCGACGGGTTCTGTACCCCCGGCACGTTGCCCGTCACGAACGCCTGGTAGGAGGTCTGCCAGAACGCGCCATGGGGCGCGCCGGAAATATCCAGGTTGTTCTGCGCGACGAAGTTGTCGAGAAGGGCCTGCACATCCTTGAAACTATTGAGCGCCATGGCTATCGCCCTCTATGTGGGGGTTGAACACTTCCTGGTAACGGGCGCTGGCTTCGGCCAGCGCATTGCCGCCAGGAGCCTCGGGCAGTCGGACCTGGCCGCCCTTGAGGATGAAGCTGAAGTCGTAGCCGGCGACCTGGGCATTGCCATGGCAGCCCATGCATCCCCCCATGTTCACCCCTTGGGCCACCGGCGGCCGGTTGGTCAGGGAGTACACATTGGGTGGCGGCGGCGCCCCTGCGGCCTGGAAGGAAGTCGGCGCACCGTTGGCAGCGATGCGGCCCTTGAACTGCTGCAGGGTGTAGTCGGTCTCGACCATGATATTGGCCTGGTAGAAGACCGCCGGGCCGTGGCTGACGTCGCTTCTGGAGATCTGGCTGACATCGAACGGCTGGGCCTGGACCGAGACCAGCTTGTAGTACTGCCAGGGCGAACTCCCGATCCCCCGGCCCAGGGTATAGGCCTGGATGGCCTGGTGCGCATCGCGGTTGGCCTGGATCACCTCGGCGGTGATCGACTCATAGCGCTGGTTGACGCAGATCGAGCCACCGACGGGTTTCCCGCTGCCCGGGGTTTCCTGGTAGTACAGCTGCCTGGCCGGCTGGCAGAAAGGGCCATTGGCCCTGACCTGGGGATTGCTCGGCGAGTCCTGGTAGCTCAGGGCTGGCGTGGTCGGTGACGAGACCGGCGGACGCCTGAGGATGACCCCGTTCTGGTCTTCGACCCGCGAGCCGTCGGCCAACAGGATGTTGTCGCTTTGCTCGAAGGTGGCATAGATGAAGTTGGGGGCCGAGGGGGTCTTGTGGATGATATGCAGCGCGACCATGGCCCACTGCTCTTCGAAATAGCAGAGGCCGTTGTTCGTCCCCTTGCGTTCGTAGAAGCGTACGGTCTGGCGGTGAAAGCGCGAGGGATCTTCAGTTGGCGCCAGCTTGCGCCAGGCTGACTTGACCTCGATGGTGCCGCTGGGAAACGCCACTCGGCTGGCCGCGAACCTGGGCGGCACTTGCTTGATCCCGTTGACGAAGTTCTGCGCGGCCTGGCGCAGTGCGGCATTGGTGTACCAATACTGATTGGCCGCGACATAGCTGTATTGCGTCTGGTTGGCCTTGGCCAGGAAGCGCACCAGTTGCGGCTGCGAATTGCGGTTGGACGGGGCCGTGGACGAGATCCCGGCAAACATCTGGTTCAGGCCGATCTGGGTGATCTCATCGAGGTTGACCCAGGCCGGCTGCGACACGGGGGCCTGGCCGGGACAGGCGGGCACCGGGATCGCGTAGTTGTAGATCGGGGTCGTGTTGTAGCCATAGCTGGGCCCCCCGGTTGGGGAATAGCCTGGCGGCCCGACATTGGCATTACCGTTGCCCGGGAAGATCTCCACCTTGCTGCGGTAGGTCTGCCAGACCAATGGCCCACCCGAGGCACCGAAAGGCCGGTTGAAATCGGGCACATCGCGCTGCCCGGCGCGGGCTGGCCAGTTCAGGGCGATGAACTCTTGCCAGGCGAAGGCCGCAGCGGCCGCCAGCGAGGCCTGGGGCGCCCCTCCGGGAATGTCCCGGGGCACGTTGGGAGACACCGTGATCGCCAGCGACTGGGCATGGGCACTGGCGCCCAGCAGCATCGCGGCGCTGGCCAGGGCACTGGCAAACGACTTGCACAACCACCTCGCACCGCTGGTCCGACGCTCCATATCATGACTCCTGTCTGTCCTGCTCGAGAGCGTAGATCAGCTCATTCGCAGCACAGCCGGGAAGTTCCAGAATATTAAGCGATAGCCCTAATAGCCAATGGCCTTATCAGCGGCCACGCCATGACCGGTGATCCGCCGATTGCCGGTACAGCCAGAGATATTGATGCCGGTCAAGCAACCGCACCTCCACAAGGATGAAGCTTTGGGCAACCAGGGCTGTGGTTGCAGCCCGCCCCTCGCCTCCCAGGAGACTTGACCATGTCCAGCAGCGCTCTCGATATGCTCCCTCACCCGCCGTTCCCGGCGCAGCAAGGCCAGTACTGGATCGACGCCTTGAGCGACGGCAGCCATGTGTTGATCCGCCCACTGCGCCCGCAGGATCGGCAGCGGGAAAAAGCCTTCATCGAAAACCTTTCGCCCATCACCCGGCACCAGCGCTTTCTCGGCGAAGTCAAGGAAGTGGGTGATCAACTGCTCGACCAGTTGATGGATGTCGGCACCGCGCAACGGGTGGCCTACGTGGCCCTGGTGCATGACAACGGCGAACTGCGGGAAGTCGGTATCAGCCGTTATGCCCAGGTGGACGACCAGCCCTGGCGCTGCGAATTCGCCGTGACCATCGCCGATGAATGGCAAGGCAAGGGCCTTGGTGCCCTGCTGATGCAGCACCTGATCGACGAGGCCCGTCACAACGGCTACCAGCAGATGTACTCGGTGGACTCGGCCACCAACTACAGCATGCGCCGCCTGGCCAAGCTCCTGGGCATGCGTAGCGCCATCGACCCCGACGACGCCACCCAGGTGATCCACAGCCTGGCGTTGTAACCCTCCAGGCCGTGCCTCAGCCCGAGATGATCGCCAGTAAAAACCAACTATAGGATCAAGCCACCGCCGACAAGTGCTCATAGAGGATCGCGCTGCCGACGATGATCAACACCAGGCCTCCCAGGGCCTCGGCACGCTGCCCCATGACCGTGCCGATGGCCCGGCCCAGCATGACGCCCAGGGTGACCATGGTCATGGTGGCCAGGCCGATGGCGGTGGCCGCCACCCAGATATTGACGTTGACGAAGGCTAGCCCTACACCTACCGCCAGGGCGTCGATGCTGGTGGCGAAACCGGTGACCGCCAGCAACCAGAATCCATGCGCCTTGGGCGCTTGCGGCTCGGCTTCAGTCTCCAGCCGCACCCCGTTGTAGATCATGTGCAGGCCCAGCGCCGACAGCAGGGCGAAGGCGATCCAATGGTCCCAGGCGGCCGCCCACTGGGCCGCGGCCTGGCCGATGAACCAGCCGACTACCGGGGTAATGGCTTCGATGACGCCGAATATCAGGCCGATGCGCAGGGCTTCGAGCAGGCGTGGCTTGAACATGGCCGAACCCTTGCCGACCGCAGCCGCGAAGGCGTCGGTGGACATGGCGAAGGCGAGGAAAATGATCGAGGCTGGATTCATCTTGGGTCTTCCGGTCGGGCTTGAGTCCACGACATGCCCACGCGCCCGACTTCAGCGCAGGTATGTCGATGGTCTCACCAACCGCAACGGCGCCCGCACCACGGCAGGTTGCCGAGAGTGTTGATACGGGCTCCACCGCAAGAAGCGGTGGCAGGCTACTCCCCAAAGAGGCGCGCAGCTTAACCCGCCACTTGTGAAAATTTCATCAGCGGCCCTGCATCCCCCGGTTAACTGCCGGTTTAACACTCTTTGACATTTTCCTGACAAAGCTGCCAAAGACTGGCCACACGCCCTTCCCTAGCATTCCCGGCATCCAATCCTTGTGCCCGGGTGCTTCATGTCCGCCAAACTCTTTGGCCTGCCGCTGCTGGGCCTCTTGCTCAGCAACCTGGGTTGCAACGGCCAGCCGCCGACACCTCCGAGCATCGCCCAGGGTGACTACGCCAGCATCATTCGCTACCTGAAGCAGTACATCCCGCAGCAAATGGCCGAGCACCAGGTGCCCGGCCTGTCCATCGCCCTGGTAGACGGCCAGGAGTTGATCTGGGCCCGGGGCTTTGGTTTCGCCGACAGGGAGCGGGGGCTGCAAGTGACCGAGAACACCGCGTTCCGTGCCGGTGCCTTGTCGCAGTTGCTGACGGCCACGGCGGTGATGCAACTGGTGGAGCAAGGTCGCTTGCAGCTCGATGCCCCCCTGCAAGCCACGCTCAAGGAGTTCTACGTCCGCTCGCGCTTTCATGACGACCAGGACGCCGCCGACCAGGCAGTGACCCTGCGCCGCCTGCTCAGCCACCAGGCCGGCATGCCTGGCGAATACCTGCATGACCTGCGCACGCCTCATGTCCTGGGCCAGCTACCGCAGAAGGTCAGCGGGGTATGGCTGAACAATGACCCCGGCACCCGCACCGCCTATTCCAACCTTGGCTACGCCTTGCTGGGCGCGGCTATCGAACGCAGCACCGGCCAGGACTTCGAGCAGCACCTGCAGGCCAGCCTGCTGCGGCCCCTGGGCATGCGCCAGTCGAGCTTCATCGGTGACAGCCGCCAGGAGCCCTATCGCGCCCGCGGTTACCAGGATGGTGCCGCCAGCGGCCATAGCCCGGAGCGCGACATTCCCGCCGGCGGCCTGTGGACCAGCCCGCGGGACCTGAGCCAGTTCGTCCGGATGCTGTTCGCCCAGGGTCACTACAAGCAACGCCAGTTGCTGTCGGCCAGCTCGATCCAGGAGATGACCCGCCCGCAGAACATCGGCAATGCCCTGGATTTCGACTGTGAAGTGGGCCTGGGCTGGTTCCTCTCGCCATGCGGCGACGAGTGGGTGCGCCCCGGCATTCGTACCTGGCAGCACAGCGGCATCGGCAACAACTTCCATGCCCAGGTCAGCGTGCTGGCGGAACAACAGCTGGCGGTGATCGTGATGAGCAACTCCGACACCGGCGAAACGCTGGTCCCGGGCCTGGTGACCCAGGCCTTGCGCCTGCTGCTGCAGGCCCACGGCGCTCCCGAGGAACAAGACACGGGCACTGGCCTGCCACCCCGTGAGCTGGCAGTACGGCGCCGGGTGCCGGAAGCCGCCGACCGCCAGCAACTGGCCGGTTTCTATGCCACGGCCTATGGCGTGCTGCGGATCAGGGACCAGGGCCAGCGCCTGTTCGGCGAGGTGGCTGGGGTGCGCTTCGAGCTACTGCGCGACGAACATGGCTGGCTGCGGGCGCAGAAAAAAATCCTCGGCCTCTGGCTCCGGGACCTGGGCGACCTGGGCCGGGTGCAACTGGATGTCGTCAGCATCCAGGGACATCGGGTATTCACCGCCAAGAGCCACGGCCAACTGCTGGCGGTGGGCGAACGCATCGATCCGGTGCCTTTGCCCGATAACTGGCTGGCCACGGTGGGCACCTACGAAGCCCTTGCCGACAGCGAGGAAAACACTCCCGTCAGCGGAGTCAGCATCGCCCTGGAAGAGGGCTTCCTGATGATCCGCAGCCTGCAGCAGGGCCGCACCCTGACTGATTACATCCTGGCCCCGGTGGACAACGCGCATGCGGTGATCGCCGGCCATGGTCCCGGCCTGGGCGACACCGTGCGACGCCAGATCAACGGAGTCAACGTCCTGGGCTACTCGTTCAAGCGTTCCTATAACACCAACTACCTGAGGTTCTAGACCGATATGAAAACCCTGAAACGCTCCGCCACCACCGCGCTGTGGCTCGGCACCCTGGGCCTGACCACGGCCTCTGCCGTGACCCATGCCGAGGATTGGAAATTCGGCGTCAACGCCGGGGTGGCCAGCGTTCCACGCTACAGCGGCAGCGACGAGCGCACCGTGGTGCCGATCCTCGGCGCCGAGGTCGTCAGCCCCTACGGCATCTTCCTCAACACCCAGCAGGGCCTGGGCTGGGGCAACAAATGGGGCGACCTGTCGTTCAGCACCTGGGTCGGCCCAAGCGAGTCGCGCCGCGACAAGAACCACATGGGCCAGGGCTCCAAGCGCCTGAGGGGCATGGGGGATATCAAGACCCGGGCGCAATACGGCGCGCACCTGGGCTACGACCTGGGCCCATTCGAGCTGGGCGCCACCGTGACCCACGCCGTGAAGAAGAACAACAACCGCGATACCGGCCGGGCCTACAGCCAGCTGGAACTGAGCATCGGCACCAACCTGTATGAAGGCAGCTACGGCAGCCTGGACGCCAGCGTCAACACCCTGTTCGGCAACGCCGACTACATGCAGACCTGGTACGGCGTCAGCAGCACCCAGGCGGCCAACAGTCGCTTTGGCGCCTACAACGCCAAGGGCGGGTTGGTCAGCAGTGGTGCCGACCTGACCTGGACCTTGCCACTCAACGAGCAGACCAAGCTGTCCACCCAACTGTCGATGGACTACCTGGGCAAGAAGGCTGCCGACAGCCCGATCGTCGACCGGCGCCTGCAGACGGTGCTGTCCACCCAGATCGAATACAGCTTCTAAGGCAGCAAAGAACACGGCCCGTGATCACGGGCCGTATGGTGTAGAAGACCAAGCCCCCGCGAGGGGCCTGGTCATTTGATGCAGGGCGCTTGCCCCCTCGCCCGGTGCCGCGTCAGTCGGCGCTGGCCCAGGTCATGCGGAACGAGGCGCCGCCCCACTCCGAGTCCACGACTTCCACCTTGCCGCCATGCCACTGCGAGACCCTGCGCACCAGGGCCAGGCCCAGGCCGAAGCCGCCGGTGCGCCGGTCGCGGCTGGCATCGAGCCGGGAGAATGGCTCGAAGATTTTTTCCCGCCCCTCCAGCGGTACACCGGGGCCATCGTCGTTGACGCGCACCTCATAGCCGTTATCCAGGCGTACCAGGGATACCTCCACCCGCCGCTCGGCGTAGCGGATGGCGTTGCGCAGCAGGTTGATCACCGCCCGGGCCATGAAGCGTGGCTCGATGCTCACGTAGTCCACCTGGCATGAACGAATCAGCAACTGCACCCCGGCCGCCTCGGCTTCCAGGGTCACGCTGCCGACCACGCTGTCGAGCCAGCTCTGGGCCTGGATGTTCTCGCGGTTGATCGAGGCCGCGCCATGTTCCAGGCTGGCGTAGCTCAAGAGCTCGGAAACCATTTCCTCCAGCTCGCCCAGATCGGCGTACATGTCGCAGATCAGTTCCTGGCTTTCCTGGGGGTCCGGGTTCTGCTTGAGCTGGTCCAGTTCGAACGACAGCCGGGCGATGGGCGTGCGCAGTTCATGGGATACCGCGTTGGTCAGCTCGCGCTGGTTGGCGATCAGGCCTTCGATACGGGCCGCCATGCGATTGAAGTGCTGGGCCAGGTCGCGGATGTTGGAACGCCGCGACAGGTGCAGGCGAGTGCCCAGGTCGTTGCTGCCGAAACGCTCGGCGGCCAGGCGCAAACGTTCCAGGTCACGCCAGTGCGGCCGCACCCAGAAGTACAGGACGATACCCAGCAGGGCGCCGAGCAAGGCATAGCCGGCAATGTTGTAGTGCAGGGTCACCGGCTGCTCTTCCGGCAACTTGATGCTCAACAGCTGCGAGCCGCCGTCGATACTGGAGATGAACTCGTCGTAATCGCCACCGCGCACCACCAACTGGCTGGAGTCCAGCAGGGCCTGCTCGCGAGGGGTCAGGTTCAGTTGATCGGCATTCACCAGCGCCAGCAGCAGGCCATAGTGAGGCTTGAGCTCCTCCAGCTGGCGCTGGCGCCCGGCTTCGTCCAGCGGGCGTAGTTGTTCACCCAGGCTGTAGGCCGGCCCCCGCACCGCCTCGCGGTTGTAGGATTCGATCAGGTCGGCTGCCAGGTAATTGAGGAAGATGTGTTGCACTGCCGCCATCGACCCGGCGAAACCCAGGACCAGGAACAGGTAGAGCCCCAGAAACAGCCGCAGCATTCAGATCTCCCAGGCGAATGGATTGAACAGGTAGCCCTTGCCCCACACGGTCTTGATGCAGGCCGGTTCACGGGGGTTGTCCTTGAGTTTGTAGCGCAGCTTGCTGATGTAGACGTCGACGCTGCGATTGAGGCCGTCGAACTCGATGCCGCGCATGCGGTTGAGGATGTCGTCCCGGGACAGGGTCTTGCCCGCCGCGCTGGCCAGTAGCCACAACAGTTCGAATTCCATGGTGGTCAACTCGACCGACTCGCCGCCCAAGCGCACCTCGCGGCTGCTTCGATCGATGCTCAGCACGCCGAACTCCAGGGCGCCACGCTGGGCCGCGGGCTCGGGCACCTGGCGGCGCTGCAAGGCCCGCAGGCGCGCCAGCAGCACCGCCGGCTTGATCGGCTTGATCACGTAGTCATCGGCGCCGGATTCCAGGCCCAGGATATGGTCCAGATCATCCTCCTTGGCGGTGAGGATGACGATCGGGACGTCCGATACCGCGCGGATTTCCCGGCACACGTGCAAGCCGCTCTGGCCTGGCAGCATCAGGTCGAGCACCACCAGCTTCGGCTTGAATTCTTCAAAAGCCGCCAGGGCCACATCGCCCCGATGGACCGTCAACACTTCAAAGCCATGCTGGGAGAGGAAATTCGCGATCAGCCCGGCGAGCTTTTCGTCATCTTCCACCAGCAATACTTTGCCAAGACCCAGGTTATCCATAAATACCAGTCTGCGAACGCACGATTTGAGTGCGCGCATTATATGCGGCAGAGGATTAAAGAAAGGCTAAAGCGCAGCACAAAACCTGGAACCTGCACGGTTTTATGCAAGGTTTCATCTTTTTAAGAGTTTTTAACAATTTGCCCCCGGGCGCGCCCCGGGGGCCAGGGTTCACCAGGCCGGCACGCCGCTATGGAAGCGCAACTCCTGGTCGGGGGATTCGATCAGCTCCTGCTCGGCGGCCCGGACCTTGTCGATCACCCGGGCGATATCGTCGGCATCGCCGTACTGGTAGGCCAGCTTCAGGTAACCCTGGTAGTGCCGGGCCTCACTCTTGAGCAGGCCGAAGTAGAACTTGCCCAACTCCTCGTCCAGGTGCGGTACCAGGGCCTCGAAACGCTCGCAACTGCGGGCTTCGATGAAGGCCCCCACTACCAGGGTATCCACCAGCTTCACCGGCTCGTGGTTGCGCACCACCTTGCGCAGGCCCGAGGCATAACGCCCGGCGGACAACTGGCGCAGTTCGACCTTGCGCTTCTTCATCAGGCGCAGGACCTGCTCATGGTGCACCAGTTCTTCGCGGGCCAGGCGCGACATCATGTTGATCAGGTCGATGTGCGAGTGGTATTTGGCGATCAGGCTCAGGGCCGTACTGGCAGCCTTGAACTCGCAGTTCTTGTGGTCGATCAGCAGGTTTTCCTGGTCGGCCAGGGCTGCCTGGACCCAGGCATCGGGAGTCCGGCAGCCGAGGAATTGATCAATGGGCGGGAAGTTCATCGGCAGGTTTCCGGGCGGTCCGCCCCAGCGCGGGGCTGGCGGGCGGCATCAGCAGTGGTCGATAACATGAGGCTCACGGTACAGGCAGGGCTTCACAGGCAAAGGCGGCGATTATACCGGCCACGCCGCAGACCACCAGCGACCCCGATTGATATGCATCAACGTCCCGCCCAAGTGCCAGCAACTATAGTTATGAGCAGTTCCCATTCACTCTTTGCCGGAGTTCACGATCATGCAAAGCATCCGCAGCATCCTGGTGGTCATCGATCCCGCGCCTGGCGAAAGCCTGGCCCTCAAGCGCGCCAAGCTGATCGCCGGGGTCACCCAGGCCCACCTGCACTTGCTGGTCTGCGACAAGAAGCATGAGCATTCGGCACTGCTCAGCGTGCTCAAGAGCAGCCTCACCGGCGAGGGCTACAGCGTTACCACCGAACAAGCGTGGAACGAAAGCCTGCACGAGACCATCATCGACGTGCAGCAGGCCGAGGGTTGCGGCCTGGTGATCAAGCAGCACCTGCCCGACACCCCGCTGAAAAAGGCCCTGCTGACGCCAGCCGACTGGAAACTGCTGCGCTATTGCCCGACTCCGGTCCTGCTGGTCAAGACCGCCACGCCCTGGACCGGCGGAGTGGTCATGGCGGCCATCGACGTCGGCAACCTGGATGGCGAGCATCGCGCCCTGCATGCCAGCATCGTCGACCATGGCTTCGACATCGCCAGCCTGGCCAAGGCCCAGCTGCATGTGATCAGCGCCCATCCGTCGCCGATGCTGTCGGCGGCCGATCCGGTGTTCCAGCTCAAGGAAACCATCGAAAAACGCTACCGCGATGCCTGCCAGGCGTTCCAGAGCGAATTCGATATCGACGATGGCCACCTGCACATAGAAGAAGGCCCGGCGGACGTACTGATTCCCCACATGGCCCACAAGCTGGAAGCGGCGCTGACGATCATCGGCACCGTGGCCCGCACGGGCCTCTCGGGGGCGCTGATCGGCAATACCGCCGAGGTCGTGCTCGATGCCCTGGACAGCGATGTGCTGGTGCTCAAGCCGGCGCAGATCATGAGCCACCTCGAAGAACTGGCCGCCAAGGCCTGATGCAGCGAACCGTGGCGAGGCAAGCCGCCCCGCCACGCGGCTCACTCAGGAGCCCAGCGCGTCCTTGAGGAAACCCGGGGCGATATAGCGCTGGTAGTGGGCCTCGGAGAGCAGGAAGAACTCGCGATCGATGGCGTCGCGCAACTCCGGCAAGCCCCAATCGCGAAACTCCGGCAACAGCACCATCCCGTAGGCATCCAACTGGTTGATCACCCGCGCGCCCCGGGCGATCAGCTGGTAGGCCCAGCAGTATTCCGACTGGTGGGGCACGAAACGGATCTTGCGCTGCTCCAGCTGGGCCCGCAGGCGTGCTGGATCGAAGACTTCCAGCTTGGCCGTCATCACCTGCACCAGCAGCTGTTCGAGGCGCAGCCAGACCGCGCGCTTCTCATCCTCGTTGTAGCCGTTCCAGTTGACCACCTCATGGTGGAAGCGCTTGCAGCCACGACACACCAGGTCGCCGTAGACAGTGGAGCAGAGGCCGACGCAGGGGGTCTTGATGGTCTGGTTAGGCATAGGTGAAGGTCACGCGGGAAAGCAAAACAGGCCAGCATGTTAGCCCTTTGTCTAACATTGATCACCCCTCAAACTTCAATACGCCAACTTACGTTTAGATTTTTTTTGCCGTAGAATCATCCAGCCTTTTTAGGCGCCAATGTCCGTTTGAAGCTGTTTTCAAAGCGTCACGAGCACAGTCGTTCCTTCAGAGCGGTGTTGGCGAAGGGTTTTTCCAGCGGGGAAAAGCCCGGAGCCAACCCTCATCAGCTCCCGTTCTGCAGGCGTAAAACTTTGAAAGCAGCTTCTGTAAGGAATTGTCGGTAATTCTGGCTAAGTGGCCCACAACGCCACGCAGCGCATGAGTACGGCAATTTCGGGATGAGCGTCCCGGACACCCATTTGGGACCACTGATGAGGGTAATAACTGTGCTTGAAGCCTACCGCAAACATATCGAAGAGCGTGCAGCACTGGGTATCGTTCCCCAGCCGCTAAACGCCGAACAAACTGCAGGCCTGGTCGAGCTGCTGAAAAACCCGCCGGCCGGCGAAGAAGCCTTCCTCGTAGACCTGATCACCAACCGCGTTCCGCCAGGAGTCGACGAAGCTGCCTACGTCAAGGCCGCCTTCCTCTCCGCCGTGGCCAAGGGCGAAGCAAAATCGCCATTGATCGACCGCAAGCACGCCACCGAACTGCTGGGCACCATGCAGGGCGGTTACAACATCGAGACTCTGGTCGCGCTGCTGGATGACGCCGAACTGGGCGCCGTCGCCGCCGAACAGCTCAAGCACACCCTGCTGATGTTCGATGCCTTCCACGACGTGGCCGAAAAAGCCAAGGCCGGCAATGCCCACGCCAAGGCCGTGCTGGACTCCTGGGCCGCTGGCGAGTGGTTCACCGCCCGTCCCGCCATCGCCGACAAATACACCCTGACCGTGTTCAAGGTGCCTGGCGAAACCAACACCGACGACCTGTCCCCTGCCCCGGACGCCTGGTCGCGCCCTGATATCCCGCTGCACGCCCTGGCCATGCTGAAGATGGCTCGCGATGGCATCGAGCCTTCGCAACCAGGTTCGGTCGGCCCACTGGCGCAGATCGAAGCGGTCAAGGCCAAGGGCTTCCCGGTCGCCTACGTCGGTGACGTGGTCGGTACCGGTTCCTCGCGTAAATCGGCCACCAACTCGGTGCTGTGGTTCTTCGGCGACGACATCCCGTTTGTTCCGAACAAGCGCGCCGGTGGCTTCTGCTTCGGCACCAAGATCGCCCCGATCTTCTACAACACCATGGAAGACGCCGGCGCCCTGCCGATCGAATTCGACTGCACCAACCTGGCCATGGGCGACGTCATCGACGTTTATCCATTCAAGGGCGAAGTACGTCGCCATGACAGCAACGAGCTGGTCACCAACTTCGAACTCAAGACCGAAGTGCTGCTGGACGAAGTCCGCGCCGGCGGCCGTATCCCGCTGATCGTCGGCCGCGGCCTGACCGAGAAGGCCCGTGCCGAGCTGAACCTGGGTGCTTCCGACCTGTTCAAGAAGCCAGAGCAGCCTGCCGACTCCGGCAAGGGCTTCACCCTGGCGCAGAAAATGGTCGGCCGTGCTTGCGGCCTGCCAGAAGGCCAGGGCGTGCGCCCGGGTGCCTACTGCGAACCGAAGATGACCACCGTCGGCTCCCAGGACACCACTGGCCCGATGACTCGCGACGAACTGAAAGACCTGGCTTGCCTGGGCTTCTCCGCCGATCTGGTCATGCAGTCGTTCTGCCACACCGCGGCCTATCCGAAGCCGATCGACGTCACCACCCACCACACCCTGCCTGACTTCATCCGCACCCGTGGTGGCGTGTCCCTGCGTCCTGGCGACGGCATCATCCACAGCTGGCTGAACCGCATGCTGATGCCAGATACCGTGGGTACCGGTGGCGACTCCCACACCCGCTTCCCGATCGGCATCTCGTTCCCGGCCGGTTCCGGCCTGGTAGCCTTCGCCGCTGCCACCGGCGTCATGCCGCTGGACATGCCGGAGTCGATCCTGGTGCGCTTCAAGGGCAAGCTGCAACCTGGCATCACCCTGCGTGACCTGGTTCATGCCATCCCTTACTACGCCATCCAGAAAGGCCTGCTGACCGTCGAGAAGAAAGGCAAGAAGAACGCCTTCTCCGGCCGCATCCTGGAGATCGAAGGCCTCAACGACCTGACCGTCGAGCAAGCTTTCGAACTGTCCGACGCCTCGGCCGAACGTTCCGCTGCCGGCTGCACCATCAAGCTGCCGGAAAAGGCCATCGCCGAGTACCTGCAGTCCAACATCACCCTGCTGCGCTGGATGATCGGTGAAGGCTACGGCGATGCCCGTACCCTGGAGCGCCGTGCCCAGGCCATGGAAGCCTGGCTGGCCAAGCCTGAGCTGCTGTCGGCCGACGCCGATGCCGAATACGCCGAAATCATCGAAATCGACCTGGCCGACGTCAAGGAGCCTGTGCTCTGCGCGCCGAACGACCCGGATGACGCCCGCCTGCTGTCCTCGGTACAGGGCGAGAAGATCGACGAAGTGTTCATCGGTTCGTGCATGACCAACATCGGTCACTTCCGCGCTGCCGGTAAGCTGCTGGACAAGGTCAAGGGTGGTATCCCGACCCGTCTGTGGCTGGCTCCGCCAACCAAGATGGACGCTCACCAGCTGACCGAAGAAGGCTACTACGGCATCTACGGCAAGGCCGGTGCGCGCATGGAAATGCCAGGCTGCTCGCTGTGCATGGGTAACCAGGCACGTGTGCAGACCGGCTCGACCGTGGTCTCCACCTCGACCCGTAACTTCCCGAACCGCCTGGGCGACGCCACCAACGTGTACCTGGCATCGGCCGAGCTGGCTGCTGTCGCTTCGATCATCGGCAAGCTGCCGACCGTCGAGGAGTACATGCAGTACGCCAAGGACATCGACAGCATGGCTGCCGACGTCTACCGCTACCTGAGCTTCGATCAGATCGCCGAGTTCCGCGAAGCGGCAGCCAACGCCAAGATCCCGGTGGTGCAAGCCTAAGGTTCTAGCGCTGTAGAAAGAACGCCGCGTATTCCACGATACGCGGCGTTTTTTATTGCCCGACCTCAGCCCCTTCTCCCCCCGGACAACAGAGCGCCGCGCCAACCCCGCGCTGTTCGACCTCGAGTCCGGAACAAGGCTGCGGCCAACCCGCTCGTGCTGCGCTTCCCGCTGCACAGCTGCCGCATCCCCCCATGAACGACAACGCCGCCGGTGCAGTGAAGCACCGGCGGCGTTGCTTGCAGCTATTGGGTTGCGACTGGCAAGCCCGGCCTCAGGAGGCCAGCGAGTACACCAGTGCGGTGATGGCCACCAGGCCCACCAGGGTCACGAACACGTTGGACGCCTGGCCGCGATAGCGCGCCATGGCTGGCACCTTGCGGATGGCGTACATCGGCATCAGGAACAGGATGGCCGCGATCACCGGGCCGCCCAGGGTCTCGATCATGCCCAGGATGCTCGGGTTCAAGGTCGCCACCGCCCAGCAGATCACCAGCATGAAGGCCGCGGTCACCCGGTCCAGGGTCTTGGCGCCCGGACGCCGCCCGCTCTTGATGATCAGGCCCTTGAGGCCTTCGCTGGCACCGATGTAGTGGCCCAGGAACGACTTGGCGATGGCCACGAACGCGATCAGCGGTGCAGCGAAGGCGATGGTCGGGTTGCTGAAGTGGTTGGCCAGGTAGGACAGGATCGACAGGTTCTGCGCCTTGGCTTCGGCCAGTTGCGCCGGCGACAGGGTCAGCACGCAGCTGAAGACGAAGAACAGCACCATGGCCACCATCAGCAGGTGGGCGCGGGACAGGATCTGCGAGCTGCGCTGCTCGGCGTGCTGGCCGTAGCGGCGCTTCTGGTCCACGGCGAAGGCCGAGATGATCGGCGAGTGGTTGAAGGAGAACACCATCACCGGAATCGCCAGCCACAGGGTATGCAGGAAGGCCGATGGCGCCGGGATATCGCCGGCGGTGGCGAGGATGCCGCCGTTCCAGTGCGGGATCAGGAACACCGCCAGGAACAGCAAGGCGATGATGAACGGATAGACCATCAGGCTCATGGCCTTGACGATCACCTGCTCACCACAGCGCACCACCGCCAGCAGGCCGAGGATCAGCACCAGGGACAGGATCGCCCGCGGCGGCGGGGCGATGTGCAGTTGGTGCTCCATGAAGCTGCCGACGGTATTGGTCAGGGCCACGCTGTAGATCAGCAGGATGGGGAAGATGGCGAAGAAGTAGAGCAAGGTGATCAGGGCCCCGGCCTTGATCCCGAAATGCTCCTCCACCACCTCGGTGATGTCGGCGCCGTCACGTCCGGAGAGCACGAAGCGAGTCAGGCCACGGTGCGCGTAGAAGGTCATGGGGAAGGCCAGCAGCGCCAGGATCAGCAACGGCCAGAAGCCGCCGAGGCCAGCGTTGATGGGCAGAAACAGGGTACCGGCACCAATGGCGGTGCCGAACAGGCCCAGCATCCAAGTGGTGTCTTGGCGATTCCAGCTGCTCAGGGTCGCTGGGGCCGCCGTTTCAAAGCGTTGATCAACGCTGTTGGCCTGATCATTCATCCGGTGGGATCTCCACATTCCGGTCGTTTGCCGTTGGCTCGAAGCGCGTCGGAATACCCGACAGACAGAACCCCGAGCAAACAGAGGGGGGCGCGATTGTCCGGGATTCCAAGGGCGCTGCATAGACTCAGCAGAGGAATGGCACCTGCGTTGCAACAATAATGTCCGTTTTTGTCGCAAGGCGTCTGGCCCGGCCCTCTCCCTGGTCCTGCGGCTTTTTCGCAGGTGCCGATCGGCCCGTCAAAGCGGCTTATCGCCTCACCCCTGGCGAATTCCGGCCGACCCGCGCCTGCGTTGACAGGAGTCGGCGACGAACGGCATGATCGGGCCCATGAATGCCTATCCGCTCATCCCTACCACCTACACCACGACTGCCTCCGGCGGGTCGTGTGGTGGCTGTGCAGGATGAAGCGAGCACAGTGACAACCAAGGCCCCGCCAGCAATGGACGGGGCCTTTTGTTTCTCCGTCCGGCTGGCACAACAAGGAGAGACAAGATGCCTTCACCCAACGCCAAGCGCGCCCTGCTGGTCATCGACATGCAGGTCGGACTGTTCAACGGACCGGACAAGCCCTACCAGCGCGAACAGGTCCTGGACCATATCAACCAGCTGATCCGTCGCGCCCGCCAGGCCGGGGCACCGATCTTCGCCATGCGCCATACCGGCACGGCCGACTCGCCCATCGCTCCCGGCAGCCCGTTCTGGCAGTTGCTGCCGACCCTGGAAGTGGACGAGCAACAAGACTGCGTACTGGACAAGACGCGCCCCAATTGCTTCACCGGCACCGGGCTGGCCGAGCGCCTGCACCAGGCCCAGGTCAGCGAGCTGGTGATCGTCGGCATGAAGACCCAGTACTGCGTCGATGCCACTTGCCGCGCCGCCGGCGACCTGGGCTTTACCGCACTGCTGGTGCAGGATGCCCATACCTGCATGGACACCCCATACCTGGGGGCGCGCAAGATCATCGATCATCACAACACCACCCTGGATGGCGCCTTCGTCACACTCGCCGCGACCGCCGACGTCGCCTTCTGATCTTGCCCTCACTGCCCGGGACGCGCCGATCACGGCGCCACTCCCCGGCAACGGCTGTTCCGGGCATTGCCAAATGTCCGGCTAATGCGCACCCTTGAGCCTTCGCCATCTTCCGACTGGAGTTGCCCATGGGTATTGCCGGCTTCGTGCTCTACAGCCTTGATCCACAGCCATTGGCGCGGTTCTACAGCGCACTGCTGGACTGGCCCGTCAGCGAGCGACAGCCCGACTACCTGCAACTGCAACACTAGGGCATGGAGCTGACGCTGATACAGGTACCGGCGGCGATCGCCGCGCGCATCGTCCTGCAAGATCCCCCCCTGCCCCGCAGCGAATCCGCCTGCAAGCCAGTGTTCTGGGTCAGTGACCTGGATCTGGCCCGGCAATGCGCCGCCGGTGCCGGCGGGCGGCTGTACGAACCCGAACGTGAATGGCAGTTCAAGGACGCCCGGGTCTGCGACGGTATCGATCCGGAAGGCAATATCTTCCAGTTGCGGCAAACCCTGTCTCGATAACCTGAGGAGTCCACCATGCCCGCCACCGTCCTGGTCCTGGTTGAGAATTTCAATGCCTACCTGCCACGGCTCGAAGCGCTGGGGTTTGTGCTGATCCTGGCCCAGACGCCCGCTGCCCGGGCCCGGGCGATCGTCGACCACGCCGGGCAGATCGACGCCGTGCTGACCCGTGGCCCCCTGGGCCTGAGCGCACAGGAGATCGGCGCCCTGCCCCGGCTGCAGATCATCTGCGTGATCGGCGCCGGCTACGAGCAGGTGGACCTGCAAGCGGCGAGCAACCGGGGGATCGCCGTGACCACTGGCGCCGGGATCAATGCCCCGTCGGTGGCCGACCACGCCCTGGCGCTGCTGTTGGCCCTGGTGCGCGGCATCCCCCAGGCGGACGCGGCGGTACGCCAGGGGCATTGGCCGAAAGTCACGCGCCCGTCATTGACCGGCATGCACCTGGGCATCCTCGGGCTCGGCGCGGTGGGCCAGGCCATCGCCCGGCGCTGCGCCCTGGGCCTGGACATGCAGGTCAGCTATCACAGCCGCCAGCCGCGACCGGAGCAGCCCTATCGCTTCTGCCCGACCCTGCTGGAACTGGCCCGGGACGTCGACCTGCTGGTGATCGCCACCCCCGGTGGCGCCGAGACCCGGCACCTGGTGGACCACGAGGTGCTGGCGGCCCTGGGGCCCCAGGGTTTCCTGGTGAATGTGGCGCGGGCCAGCGTGGTAGACACCGAGGCCCTGCTGCTGGCACTGGAGCAGCGTCGGCTCGCCGGTGCGGCCCTGGACGTGTTCGATGCCGAACCTGGAGTTCCGGAGCGCTTCAAGCGCCTGGACAACGTGGTGCTCACCCCCCATGTCGCCGGGCTGTCGCCAGAGGCCAGCCGCGACACCATGGACATGGTCGGCCGCAACCTGCAGGCGCACTTCTGCGGCCAGCCGTTGCTGACCCCCCTGGCCCTGCCGCTACCCGGTCGCGGCTGAATCCCGAACAGCGCCTATGCTCTTGGCAGCGGTTCAAACGCCTGTATCAAAAACAATGATTGTCCAGCAACACCCACGCCAATAACGGCCCACCGCGATTGTGGGGGGCCAGCGCGCGCATTAGATTAGTCAATAATCTCTGGCCTCCAGAATAAGCAGAAGGGATAAGCATGGCGCTTACAGACCAGTCCACCCGAACCCGCTCCGGTGAAGAACTCGACGCCGCTCTGATCGATCCGTACCTCAAGGCGCAGATTCCCGGCCTGACCGGCACGCCACGGATCAGCCAGTTTCCCGGCGGCGCCTCGAACCTCACCTACCTGTTGGAATACCCCGAGCAGGAATTCGTCCTGCGCCGCCCGCCGTTCGGCCACAAGGCCAAGTCGGCCCACGACATGGGCCGCGAGTTCCGCATCCTCAATCAGCTCAAGGACGGCTTCCCGTACTGCCCCAAGGCCTACGTGCACTGCACCGACGAATCGGTGATCGGGGCCGAGTTCTATGTGATGGAACGGGTCAAGGGCATCATCCTGCGCTCCGATCTGCCAGCGGAACTGAACCTCGACGCCAGCCACACCCAGGCACTGTGCAAGAGCTTCATCGACCGTTTCGTCGAGCTGCACCGGGTCGACTACCAGGCGTGCGGCCTGGGCGACCTGGGCAAGCCCGAAGGTTATGTGCAGCGCCAGATCAAGGGCTGGAGCGACCGCTACGAGAAAGCCCTGACTCCCGATGCCCCGCAGTGGGACGTGGTCAAGGCCTGGCTCAACGACAAGATGCCCGCCGACCATCCGACCTCGAGCATCGTGCATAACGACTACCGCTTCGACAACGTGATCCTCGACCCGCAGAACCCGATGCAGATCATCGGCGTGCTGGACTGGGAACTGACCACCTTGGGCGATCCGCTGATGGACCTGGGCAACACCCTGGCCTACTGGATCGAGGCCAGCGACCCAGGGCCGGTGCAACTGATGCGCCGCCAGCCAAGCAACGCTCCGGGCATGCTCAGCCGCCAGCAGTTCGTCGACTACTACGCCGAGCGCTCCGGCATCCAGATCGGCAACTTCGACTTCTACTACACCTACGGCCTGTTCCGCCTGGCGGGCATCGTGCAGCAGATCTACTACCGCTTCTACCACGGCCAGACCCAGGACAAACGCTTCGCGCAGTTCATCCACATGAACAAGCTGCTGGAGCAGATGAGCCTGCAAGTCATCGGCAAATCCAGCCTCTGAGCGCGCTTCGGCGCCTGACCGCCCAACAAGGAAAAACCATGTCCAAGACTCAGTTGTTCGACCTCGACGGCAAGATTGCATTCGTCTCCGGCGCCAGCCGTGGCATCGGCGAGGCCATTGCCAAGCTGCTGGCCCAGCAAGGCGCTCACGTGATCGTCTCGAGCCGCAAGCTCGAAGGCTGCCAGCAGGTGGCCGAGGCCATCGTCGCCGCCGGCGGCAAGGCCACCGCCATTGCTTGCCACATCGGTGAAATGGAGCAGATCCAGCAGGTGTTCGCCGCCATCCGCGAGCAGTTCGGGCGCCTGGACATCCTGGTCAACAACGCCGCCACCAACCCGCAGTTCTGCAATGTGCTGGACACTGACCTGGGCGCCTTCCAGAAGACCGTCGACGTGAATATCCGCGGTTATTTCTTCATGTCGGTGGAAGCCGGCAAGCTGATGCGCGAAAACGGTGGCGGCAGCATCATCAACGTGGCTTCGATCAACGGTGTATCGCCGGGGCTGTTCCAGGGCATCTACTCGGTGACCAAGGCCGCGGTGATCAACATGACCAAGGTCTTCGCCAAGGAATGCGCGCAGTTCGGCATCCGCTGCAACGCCCTGCTGCCGGGCCTGACCGACACCAAGTTCGCCTCGGCCCTGGTCAAGAACGACAGCATCCGCAACGCCGCCCTGGCGCAGATCCCGCTCAAGCGCGTGGCCGACCCGAGCGAGATGGCCGGTGCGGTGCTCTACCTGGCCAGCGACGCTTCCAGCTACACCACCGGCACTGCGCTGAACGTGGATGGCGGTTTCCTGTCCTGAGCCACCTGCGCTGTACAAAAAGGCAGCCTGCGGGCTGCCTTTTTCATACCCCACATAAACCTGCAGGAGCAGCCGGTGGACGCTCGATTGCGCGCGAGGCTCGTTAACGATGACGTGCAACGTCTGACGGAACGCGGCGCCCCCGGGTTCATCGCGGGCAAGCCTCGCTCGTGCGGGGTTTTGCCCCACAAATGAATATTTATTCTCTTTATTGAAATTAGTGAATTTTTATTCCATAAATAGCCATCCCTACCACAACAACTTTAAAGGTGCGGCGATGGATGAACTGGGCGTTGGGCTGATCGGAACCGGATTCATGGGGCGTGCCCACGCCCTGGCTTTTCGCAGTGTCGGTGCGGTATTCGAACTGCCGGTGCGCCTGCGCCTGGCGGCCCTGGCCGATGCCGATGGGCAACGCGCCGCGCACTGTGCCAGGGCCTGGGGATTCGCCCAGGCCCACGCGGATTGGCGCCAGTTGATCGATGATCCCCAGGTCGGCCTGGTGGCGATCACCACCCCCAATCACTTGCACTTTCCCATGGCCATGGCGGCCCTGGCAGCCGGCAAGGCGGTGTATTGCGAAAAACCCCTGGCCGTGACCAGCGAACAGGCCGGGCAGATGCATCAAGCCGCACAGGCGGCTGGAGTGGTGACCCGGGTCGGCTACAACTACCAGCACAATCCGTTGATCGTCCTGGCCCGGGAGCTGATCGGCAATGGCGAGCTGGGGCAACTGGTGAGTTTCCAGGGCGAATTCAGCGAGGACTTCATGGCCGATCCGGACTCACCCTGGACCTGGCGCTGTGACCCGCAACAGGCGGGCGGCGCCCTGGCGGACCTGGGCAGCCACCTGCTGGCCATGGCGCGTTTTCTTATGGGGCCGGTAGCCGCCGTGTGCGCCGATACCCACACCGTGCATCAGGAGCGCCCCGTTCGGGCCGGCGCCCCTGAACGCCGCGCCATCGCCGTGGACGACCAGGCCCATGCGCTGCTGCGCTTCACCAATGGCGCCCGGGGCAGCGTGGGCAGCAGCTGGATCAAGCACGGCTACAAGAACCACCTGGCCTTCGAGATCAGCGGCACCCTGGGCACCCTGGCCTTCGACCAGGAGCGCTTGAACGAACTGCGTCTGTATCGGGCCGGCCAACCGGGTTTCCAGCGCTTGCTGGCCGGCCCGGCCCTGCCCGGCTACGCGGCCTTCAGCCCGGCGCCGGGGCACCAGCTGGGCTACAACGAACTCAAGACCCTGGAAGTGCAGGAGCTGCTCATGGCGATGTGCGGCCAGGGGCGAGACGGCACCGATTTCCAGGAAGCCTGGGAGGTGGAACGACTGGCGGCAGCGATCCGCCTGGCCGCCCAAGAACAACGCTGGATCACCTTGTAACCGCTGCCGGGCCGGGACGAGGCCTTCATCACGCCAAGCCCAATGCCCGCCAGCGGCTACAACAACGCTGCCAGGCGTATGGCCAGGGCCTTGGCTTGCAGGGCCACATCGGTGACCGCGGTGCTTTCCCACCACAGGCCACGCAATGGCGGGCCCATGGCGAACAGGCGTTCGCCGGCCCGGCCCTGGGCGTCATGCACCGCGCCGTCGGGCTCGGCACTGATGCCCAGGGCCAGCGGTCCCGGTTGCACCAGGCCCCGGGCCAGGAGCTGCCGGGGCAAGGGCCGGTCCACCCGGCGCCAGTCGTACTCGATGCCACTGGAGTTGATCAAGGCATCGCCCAACACCCGCGTGCTTTCCCGGCTGCCGCGATGACGCAAGCGAATCGCCAGGCGCCCCTCGCTGTCCGGCTCCAGCCCCTGGTAGCTGGCGGCATGGATCCGCAGCCGCCCCTGGGCATGCAGGCGCCTCACCAGTTCATCGCTCAAGGGCGGCGAACGATGGTGATGGCTCTCCCACCAGGGCCGCACATGCCGTACGAACTGGCGACGCTGGAAATCGCTGGCCTGGCTCCACAAACGCGGGATATGCACCCGCACCGTGTCCAACGGCGCTTGCCAGTCGATGCCCTGGGCCAGGGCCTGCCGGCACTGGCGACGCAGCTCGCGGAGCAATTGGCGGGGGCTGCGGATCGCCGGGTCCTGGCCCAGGAAGTCGACCCAGGCCGGCGGTTGCCGACGGACATGGGGCAGCAGCCCGTGGCGGGAAAACACTTCGATGGGGCCCCGGTGCCCGGCTTGCTCCAGCGACACCACCGCATCGACCATGGTCAGCCCGGAACCGATGATCAGCACCCTGGACATAGGGTCCAGGCGCGCCATGGCGCTCACATCCCAAGGGTCCAGGGCGGCAGCGTTGAGGCCGCTGGAATGGGTTTGCCGGGTACGGGCGGCGGGGAACATGCCCGTGGCCAGTACCGCCCGCGCGCCCTGTAATTGGCGCCCATCGGCCAGGACCAGCGAAATCCCGCCGTCCTTATGCTGCAGGTCCACCACCTCACTGTGCACATGCTCCACCGAGGAGCCCTGCTTCAAACCCAGCGCCCGGGCCTCGGCCAAACGCTGCTGGACATAGACCCCGAACAACCCCCGGGGCGGAAAGAGCTCGCTGATGGGCACCGGCTGGCCGGCCGATTCGGGCCAGCCGCCTTCGGCGATATGCTGGGTCAGCCACTGGGTCAGGTCGTCGGGGTTGTCCGGGTCGATGCTCATGCGCGCCGCATTGCCATTGAGGGTATGGCCCAGTTCGGTGGCGCTATAGGCCTCGCCGCGCCCCAGCTCGGCACGCGGCTCGATCACCAGGATGCGGCGCGCGCCCGGCAGGCGTAGCAATTGAGCGGCCAGCAAGGCGCCACTGAGGCCGCCGCCGATAATCAGTACTTCGGCATCGCAAGGGGCAGGATCCGGCTGCCCGATAGGGGTCTGGTTCATGCAAGGCTCATGGTCAGTGTTGGCCGGGACCCTGTCCCGGAGGGCGTGGGGCACATCCCCGTGCAGCAGGGTAATGCCTGGCCCGGCACCGGGAACATCCCCAGCAAGATAATAGGCTTGCACCACGGCCGGATTCGCCAGGCAGTACCAAAGTAGGACGCCATTCGCTGTGGCCTATCCGTGGCGGCGTTCGAACCGGCCGATCCAGCCCGGTAGCGCTCCTTGGGACGGCATCGGTTGCCAGATGAAGCGCAGGCGGGCCAGGCCCAGGAAACGCCGTACCTGGCGCTCCAGCAGCCGCGCCAGGGTGCTGCGCGGGTGGCGCATGGTCCAGCCCCACAAGCGTCGGCGCCAGCTACCGACGAGGCCCAGGTGGCCTTCGATCTCCTCTGCCAGGCCCTGCAAACGCAGCGGTGACAGCAACAGGTCGCTGGGAGCCATTTCGCGCCGGTCACGGGCCGCCGAACCCTGGTTCTCAGGAAACGCCAGGCTGTGCCCGCTACCCAGCCATTGCCCGAGCAGCACCTCCAGCCCGCCCTGCCATTGGGTCCCCTCCTCGCTCCACAACTGCACGCCCGCGTTGCGCTGGCGCCAAGCTGCCTGGCGCCGGGAGCCACTGCCGGGCCCCAGCAACTGACTGAAGGCCAGCCAGGGCTGGCGCGAACTCGCCAAGTCGACTGGCGGCTCACGGACGATCAGCAGGCCTGGAGCCACGCCGTTCTCCCCCGCCGCCATCCAGCACGCCAGTTGCCGGCCGCTGCCGACGAACACATGGCTGGGCCGCCAGCGCCACAGGCATTGACGCAAGGCCCCGATGGGCGACTGGTCGCCAAGGCTCGCCACCTCGGCCCCCAGGCTGCGCGCCGCCAGGGCCAAAAGCAGCAGGTCTGGCTCGAACGGCCCACTCAGGATCAGCCGGGAGCGCCAGCCAAGGCCATGCTGGCGCAAGCCATCGGCCAGGCGCTCGACATCGCGCAGTACATCGATCCAGCGCCAACCATGCCAATGGCCCCGACGCTTGTGACGCAGGGCATTGGCCAAGGGCCGCACCCGGGCCCAGTGTCGCAGCGACTCGTACATTTCCATGACCGCTCCCTGGTGCCCCCGCGTGACCGCTGCCGCCAGCGGACACCGAGTGACGCACTACGGCCGCTGCGCCGCCGGGCGCAGCCGCACCGGCTCGGCAGCGGCTACCACCTGGCGTTGCGCGCCGAGATCGCGCCAGGCACTGCCCGGATGGCTCTCGGGCAACCTGGGGCCTGCGCCGAACAGCTTCTCGCGCAGGGTGCCTGGCGCATAGTCGGTCTTGTACGCCCCGCGCTTCTGCAACTCCGGCACCAGCAGTTCCACCGCGTCGATAAAGGTTTCATGGGTCAAGGCGTAGGCCAGGTTGAAGCCATCCACGTCGGTTTCCTCGACCCACTCCTGCAACAGGTCGGCCACGGTCTGGGGACCACCGACGAACAACGGGCCGAAACCACCGATGCCCACCCAGTCCGCCAGCTCGTGGGGTGTCCAGACCTTGTTCGGATCTGCCGTGGAGAAGGCCTCCACTGCCGACTGGATGGCATTGGTATGCACATGCTGCAGCGGCTCGTCAGGGCGGAAGCGACTGAAATCGATGCCGGTCCAGCCACTGATCAGGGCCATGGCGCCTTCGTAGCTGACCCAGCTCTTGTACTCCTCGAACTTGGCCTTGGCCTGGGCATCGGTCTCGCCGAGGATCACCGTCTGCAGGTTGAAGATCAGCAGCTTCGACGGATCGCGCCCGGCCTCCGCGGCGCGGCGGCGGATATCGGCCACGGTCTTTTTCAGCAACACCTTGGAGGGCGCCGCGACGAATACGCATTCGGCCTGCTCGGCAGCGAACTGCTTGCCCCGGCTGGAGGCCCCGGCCTGGTAGAGCACCGGGGTGCGCTGCGGCGAAGGCTCGCACAAATGGATGCCCGGCACCTGGAAGTGCCTGCCCTGGTGGCGAATCTCGTGGATCTTGCTTGGATCGCTGAAGATCCGCCGCTCGCGGTCGCGCAGCACCGCGCCGTCTTCCCAACTGCCCTCCCAGAGCTTGTAGCAGACCTCCAGGTACTCCTCGGCGTAGTCATAGCGGGCGTCGTGCTCGGTCTGGGCTTGCTGGCCGATGTTGCGTGCGCCGCTCTCCAGGTACGAGGTGACGATGTTCCAACCGGCCCGGCCCTTGGTCAGGTGATCGAGGGTGGAAAGGCGCCGGGCGAAAGGATAAGGGTGCTCGAAAGACAGCGACGCGGTGAGGCCGAACCCCAGGTGTTCGGTGACCAGGGCCATGGGCGGAATCAACTGCAGCGGATCGTTCACCGGCACTTGGGCCGCCTGGCAGATCGCTGCATCGCCGTTGCCGTTGTAGACGTCATAGATGCCCAGCACATCGGCGATGAACAGCCCGTCGAACTTGCCCCTCTCGAGGATTCGCGCCAGGTCGGTCCAGTACTCCAGGTCCTTGTACTGCCAGGAGCGGTCCCGGGGGTGGGCCCAGAGCCCGGGAGACTGATGACCGACGCAGTTCATGTCGAAGGCATTGAGGCGGATCTCACGGGGCATCAGGCAGCACTCCCGAACCTTCGGGCAACACGCCATTGAGGCGATAGTTGCCGATCAACTGGTACTTCCAACGCAGCGGGTCGTCCAGGGTCGAGGGCTGCGGGCTGCGCTGGCCGGTGAGTTCGAACTCGGCGTTGCTGGCAGCCAGCAACGCTTCGCCGACGGCGATCGCCGCCTCCGCCAGGGCGACCCGGGTCTGGGCCAGGTCCTGCTCGTGCAAGTGGCGCTGGGCACGCTCCTGCAGAGCCGCGGCCACTTCGATGCGGATTTGCAGCTCACCGAAGCGGCTGATCACGTAGGGGTCCTGGCTGGCCTGCATCAAGCCGCTGCCCGGCCAGGGCCGGGCTTGCTGGCGTACGTAGGCCAGGGTCTGGTGCAACAGGGCTCGGGCCCGCTGCAACTGCTCGGCATTGCGGGCCAGGGCATCCTGGGGGGTATCGGGTCGAGTCAAGGCATTCATGGGGCTGTCCTTCAGTTCCAGGCGTGGCGGGCCGGCTTGACGCCGTTGAGCAGGAAATTGCCGATCAGGTGGTATTTCCAGCGGGCCGGATCGTGCAGGGTGTGGGTCCGGGCATTGCGCCAGTGGCGGTCGAGGTTGTACCTGGCCGACACCGAACGAGTGCCGGCCAGTTCGAACAGCTTGCTGGCCGCGAGCAAGGCGCTTTCGGTGGACAGCACCTTGGCCTGGGCCACCACCAGCGAGGCTTGGGCGACGCTGTCCGCATCAGGGTTGGCCAGGGCCTGGTCGATGGCCTGGGCCGCGCGGGTGAGGATTTCCTCGGCACCATGCACCCGCCACTCCAGGTCGCCAATGGCCGCGATGGTGTAGGGATCCTGCCAGCCATGGTCCAGGCCGCTGTCGATCCAGGGCCGGGACTGCCGGGCGTGGAGCTTGGCATCCTCCAGGGCGGCGACGGCGATGCCGGTGTCGACCGCGGCCTGGATCACCTGGGAGATCGGCCCATCGGCGGTGGGCTGGTCGAAGGCCCGGTGGGCCGGGATCACCGCGCTGCGCAGCACCTGCACCGCCTGCAGGCTGACCCCGCCACTGGCGGTGGTGCGCTGGCCGAAGCCGTCCCAGCTATCGATTACCGTCAGCCCGGGGTTGTCCCGCTCGATGAACGCGATATGGGCCTGGCCGTTCTCATCCACGGCCACTGCCGGGACGATATGGGCGAACAAGGCACCGGTGCAGTAGAACTTCTGCCCATCGATCCGGGCCTGGTCGCCGTCGAAGCGGATCTGGCTCTGGAAGGCGCCGACATGCTTGCTACCGGCCTCGGAGAAGGCGTTGCCGAAGCGATAGCCCCGCAGCACTTGGCTGAAGTAGCGGCGCTTCTGCTCCTCGCTGCCGGTCTGCAACAGGATGTCCACCACCCCCAGGTGGTTCTGCGGCAACTGGCCCAGGGATGGGTCGGCGGCGGAGATGATCTTGATCACCTCCACCAGGGTCACATAGGACACCCCGGCACCGCCGTATTCGCGGGGAATGGTGATGCCCCACAGGCCGCTGGCGGAGAACTCGTCCAGCTCGGCCACCGGCAGGCGCCGTTCACGGTCGCGTATTGCGGCTTCCACGGCGAAGCGCCGGGCCAGGTCCCGGGCGATGCTGATGGCTTCGGCATCGCTGCGGATGATATGGGCAGTGCGAGGAGGTTGGGCTGGGGCTGTCATGGGCCGGTTCCGCTTGCTGGTGGTCAAGATCGACACCCGTCGGGTGCCTGCCGCCAAGACCATTGCAGAACTCGTGCCCAGGAATAAAAACCTTCTATTTCAATGAGCTATGAATAAAACCGACAAAACACCGCAATACAAAACAGGCAAACTGCCCAACCACTGTTGGCTGGCGGACAGTTGTCGCGGAATCAGATCACCACGTTGCGCACGAAGCGCGTGGGCTGGGTGCCATCGTTGCGGTAACCATGGGGCACATGGCTGGCGAACATGAAGAAGTCGCCGCTTTCCAGGCGGCGCTCGGTGTCGCCGAAGAACACCGTCAGGCAGCCCTCGAACACATACAACTGCTCGCTCCAGCCCTGGGCATCGCACTCGGAGCGGTACTCCTCGCCAGGCTCCAGGTGCCATTCCCACAGTTCCACCTCACGGCTGGCCTCGGCCTTGGACAGCAGCACTGCGCGGCTGCCGGGAATCAGCCCCGCCCAGGCAAGCTCGTTGATACGGCTGGAGTCCCGGGAATCCGGGGCCTGGATCAGGTCGCTGAAGGCCACGCCCAGGGCCTCGGCGACCCGATCCAGGGTCCCGAGGCTGACGTTCTTCTCCCCCGCCTCGATGGCCACCAGCATCCGCCGGCTGACCGCCGACTTCTGCGCCAGGGCACTCTGGCTCAAGCCGGCGGCGTGGCGCAGGCGCCGGACATTGAGGCTGACATGTTGCAGGACCGAAGCCCGATGACTGTTTTCCTTATGCACTCTATTCGCTCGCTCCCTGGGCCTGCGCAGTATACTGCCCAATTTCCGGCGCATTGTGCGTCCCCCTCAGGTAGCACGCAAGACCATGACATCCGGGACTTCCAGCACTTTTTCCTACAAGCTCAGCAAGGCCGAGGCCGTACTGGTGCTGATCACCATGATCTGGGGCGGCACCTTCCTCCTGGTGCAACAAGCCATGGGCGTCAGCGGCCCGATGTTCTTCGTCGGCCTGCGCTTCGCCGCGGCCGCCGCCATCGTCGCGCTGTTTTCCGGGTCGCGCCTGCGTGGCCTGACCCTGTTCGAGTTGCGCGCCGGTAGCTTCATCGGGGTTGCCATCATGCTCGGTTATGGCTTGCAGACCGTGGGCCTGCAAACCATCCCCAGCAGCCAGTCGGCCTTCATCACTGCGCTGTACGTGCCCTTCGTGCCCCTGCTGCAATGGCTGTTCATGGGCAAGCGCCCGGGCTTGCTGCCCAGCCTGGGGATCATGCTGGCATTCACCGGGCTGATGCTGCTGTCCGGGCCCAACGGCGCCTCCCTGGATTTCAGCCCCGGAGAGATCGCGACCTTGATCAGCACCGTGGCGATCGCCGCGGAGATCATCCTCATCAGCAGCTTTGCCGGGCGCGCGGATGTGCGCCGGGTGACGGTGGTGCAACTGGCGGTGACCTCGATGCTGGCCTTTGCCATGGTGCTGCCCACCGGGGAAACGCTACCGGAGTTCTCCTGGCTGCTGCTGGTCATCGCCCTGGGCCTGGGCGCCTCCAGCACGGCGATCCAGGTGGCGATGAACTGGGCCCAGAAGAGCGTCTCGCCGACCCGGGCCACGCTGATCTATGCCGGCGAGCCGGTATGGGCCGGGATCGTCGGGCGCATCGCCGGCGAGCGCCTGCCCGCCCTGGCCCTAGTGGGCGGGGCGATGATCGTGCTGGCGGTGATCGTCAGCGAGCTGAAGATCAACCGCAGATCGACGCACAGGCCAGAAGCCTCCCTGGGCGGTGAGTCGACACCGCCCTGACCCCGGCCGCCTACAAGGACGGCGCATCGGGCTCGGGGCTGGAAAGCCAGGTCGGGGCGATCAGCGAACCCCGATGCTTGGGTTCAAGCGGCACCGGATCACTGTCCGGCGTGCCCCTGTAGTAGAAATACGCCCGATACCGGACGTGCCCCTCCGGCATGGCCGCGTCGTAGTACAGCACCGTACCGGGCGGCAACAGGTAGGCCTGGTCATCGCCCATGGGCCCATCGATGACCAGGGCCTTGCGAGTGCTGATCATCTCCTGGGCCGGCGGGTACAGCCGTTCCAGGCCGATGGCCAACGCGGCGCCCAGGCAGGTGAACAGCAGGGCGAAGCAGCCACGCCGGAGCAATCGGCTGCTGGTGGTGGTTTTGGCTGGGTGCATCCGTGTCGATCCTTGTCCGATGAGTTGCGTGCAGGGCAAACCTTGTGCGAACACCCGGCGAACGGGCGAAGCGGGCATTTGTCTCCTACCTTTGAAAGCGCATGTAACATTTCTGATGGCTGCCTGGCCGCGCTTGGCGGTTGGTGATCAAGGGCCTGGCACGTATTATGCGTCATACTTTTCCGCAGATTAGAAGCCTATGTCCCTGATAGTTCTACTGCTTCTGCCATTCATGGGCAGCTGTCTGGCGGCCTTGTTGCCGCACAACGCACGTAACACCGAATCGCTGCTGGCCGGCCTGGTTGCCCTGATCGGCACCATCCAGGTGGCTTTGCTGTATCCGCAGATCGCCGATGGCGGAGTGATTCGCGAGGAGTACGCCTGGCTGCCCAGCCTGGGACTGAACTTCGTGTTGCGCCTGGACGGCTTCGCCTGGCTGTTCTCGCTGCTGGTGCTGGGCATCGGCACCCTGGTGTCGTTGTATGCGCGCTACTACATGTCGCCCCAGGACCCGGTGCCGCGCTTCTTCGCCTTTTTCCTGGCGTTCATGGGCGCCATGCTGGGCCTGGTGATCTCCGGCAACCTGATCCAGATCGTGTTCTTCTGGGAACTGACCAGCCTCTTCTCATTCCTGCTGATCGGCTATTGGCATCACCGTTCCGACGCCCGCCGTGGCGCCTACATGGCGTTGATGGTCACCGGTGCCGGGGGATTATGCCTGCTGGCGGGGGTCATGCTGCTCGGCCATGTGGTCGGCAGCTATGACCTGGACCAGGTACTGGCTGCCGCGGACAAGATCAAGGCCCATGCCCTCTACCCTGTCCTGCTTCCCTTGATCCTGCTCGGTGCGCTGAGCAAGAGCGCACAATTCCCCTTCCACTTCTGGCTTCCCCACGCCATGGCCGCACCGACACCGGTCTCGGCCTACCTGCACTCGGCGACCATGGTCAAGGCCGGGGTGTTTCTCCTGGCCCGCTTGTGGCCATCGCTGTCCGGCAGCGAAGAATGGTTCTGGATCGTCGGCGGCGCCGGCGCCTGTACCCTGGTGCTGGGCGCCTATTGCGCGATGTTCCAGAACGACCTCAAGGGCCTGCTGGCCTACTCCACCATCAGCCACCTGGGCCTGATCACCCTGCTGCTGGGCCTGAACAGCCCGCTGGCGGCGGTGGCCGCGGTATTCCACATCCTCAACCACGCCACCTTCAAGGCCTCGCTGTTCATGGCCGCCGGGATCATCGACCACGAGAGCGGCAGCCGCGACATCCGCAAGCTCAACGGCCTGATCAAGCTGATGCCCTACACCGCGACCCTGGCCATGGTGGCCAGCGCCTCCATGGCCGGGGTGCCGCTGCTCAACGGCTTCCTGTCCAAGGAGATGTTCTTCGCCGAGACGGTGTTCATCAATTCCAGCGCCTGGGTCGAGATCGCCCTGCCGGTGATCGCCACCATCGCCGGGACCTTCAGCGTCGCCTATGCCCTGCGCTTCACCGTCGATGTGTTCTTCGGCGAGCCGGCCACCGACCTGCCCCACACCCCCCACGAACCGCCACGCTGGATGCGCGCGCCGGTGGAGCTGCTGGTGTTCACCTGCCTGCTGGTGGGGATCTTCCCGGCCCAGATCATCGGCCCGTTGCTGGCCGCCGCTGCGCGGCCGGTGGTGGGCGGGACCCTGCCCGAATACAGCCTGGCGATCTGGCACGGCCTCAATGCGCCGATGATCATGAGCCTGATCGCCATGTCCTGCGGCATCGTCCTCTACCTGTTGCTGCGCAAGCCGCTGGTGCGTGGCCGCTTCGCCTACCCGCCGGGCGTGGGCCGCTTCAATGGCAAGCGCCTGTTCGAACGCTGCCTGGTAGCCCTGACCCGACTGGCCCGTGGCCTGGAACGGCGGCTGAGCACCAAGCGCCTGCAAAGCCAGTTGTTCCTGCTGGTGCTGGCGGCGGTGATCGCCGGGTTGATCCCCATGCTCTACAGCAGCCTGACCTGGGGCGACCGGCCGAAGATCCCCGGTTCCATCGTCTTCGTGACCTTCTGGCTGCTGGCCATCGCCTGCGCCCTGGGCGCCGCCTGGCAGGCCAAGTATCACCGCCTGGCCGCCCTGACCATGGTCAGCGTCTGCGGGCTGATGACCTGCGTGACTTTCGTCTGGTTCTCCGCTCCCGACCTCGCCCTGACCCAGCTGGTGGTGGAAGTGGTGACCACGGTGCTGATCCTGCTGGGCCTGCGCTGGCTGCCGCGGCGGATCGAGGACGTCTCGCCGCTGCCCAGCAGCGTGCCCAAGGCGCGTATCCGCCGCCTGCGCGACCTGAGCCTGTCGGTCGCCGTTGGCCTGGGCATGGCGCTGTTGTCCTACGCCATGCTGACCCGGCCGACGCCCAACGACATCTCCTCGTTCTACCTGAGCCGGGCCCTGCCCGAGGGTGGCGGCACCAATGTGGTGAACGTGACCCTGGTGGATTTCCGCAGCTTCGACACCCTGGGCGAGATCACCGTGCTGGTGGCCGTGGCCCTGACCGTGTTCGCCCTGCTGCGACGCTTCCGCCCGCCCAAGGAAAGCATGCAGCTGCCGGCCCAGCAGCGCCTTCTGGCACCGGACGTGGTCACCGACCTGGTCAACCCGCGCCAGGCCAGCGACACCGCCCTGGGCTTCATGATGGTGCCTGCGGTGCTGGTGCGCCTGCTGCTGCCGATCGCCCTGGTGGTGTCCTTCTACCTGTTCATGCGCGGGCACAACCTGCCGGGTGGCGGTTTCGTCGCCGGGCTGGTGATGTCGGTGGCGTTCATCCTGCAGTACATGGTGGCCGGCACCCAGTGGGTGGAGGCGCAGATGAGCCTGCGACCGCTGCGCTGGATGGGCACCGGCCTGCTGTTCGCGGTGGCCACGGGCCTGGGCGCGCTGGCCTGGGGCTATCCGTTCCTGACCACCCACACCCTGCACCTGGACCTGCCGCTGTTCGGTGATATCCATATCGCCAGCGCGCTGTTCTTCGACATCGGCGTGTACGCGGTGGTGGTGGGCGCGACGCTGCTGATCCTCACCGCCCTGGCGCACCAGTCGGTGCGGGCCCACAAGCCTGCCAGCCAGTCCAAATCCCTGATCAAGAGCGGAGCCGCCTGATGGAAGAAGTCATTGCAATCGCCATTGGTGTCCTCGCCGCCTCGGGAGTCTGGCTGGTGCTGCGCCCCCGGACCTTCCAGGTGGTGATGGGCCTGTGCCTGCTGTCCTACGCGGTCAACCTGTTCATCTTCAGCATGGGCAGCCTGTTCATCGGCAAGGAGCCGATCGTCAAGGACGGCGTGCCCCAGGACCTGCTGCACTACACCGACCCCCTGCCCCAGGCGCTGGTGCTCACCGCCATCGTCATCAGCTTCGCCATGACTGCGCTGTTCCTGGTGGTACTCCTGGCATCCCGGGGCCTGACCGGCACCGACCACGTCGACGGTCGGGAGCCCAAGGAATGAACCTGTTGTCGTCGCACCTGATCGTCGCCCCCATCCTGTTGCCGCTGCTGACCGCGGCCCTGCTCCTGTTGCTGGGAGAAAAACACCGGCCGCTCAAGGCCCGGCTCAACCTGTTCTCCAGCCTGCTGGGCCTGGGCCTGGCGCTGTACCTGCTGTACTGGACCCAGGCCGATGGCGCCACCGGCTCCTTCGGCGTGTACCTGCCGAGCAACTGGCAGGTACCGTTCGGCATCGTGCTGGTGGTCGATCGCCTGGCGGCGCTGATGCTGGTGCTGACCGGCATCATCGGAGTCAGCGCGCTGCTGTTCGCCATGGCCCGCTGGGACGGCGCCGGCGCCAGCTTCCACGCGCTGTTCCAGATCCAGCTGATGGGCCTGTACGGGGCCTTCCTCACCGCCGACCTGTTCAACCTTTTCGTGTTCTTCGAGGTGCTGCTGGCAGCGTCCTATGGCCTGATGCTGCATGGCTCGGGACGGGCGCGGGTGTCCTCGGGACTGCACTACATCACCATCAACCTCCTGGCCTCGTCATTGTTCCTGATCGGCACGGCGATGATCTACGGAGTCACCGGCACCCTGAACATGGCCGACCTGGCCATGAAGATCCCGCTGGTGCCCGAGGCCGACCGTGGCCTGTTGCACGCCGGCACGGCGATCCTGGCCATCGCCTTCCTGGCCAAGGCCGGGATGTGGCCGCTGAACTTCTGGCTGGTGCCGGCCTATTCCTCGGCCAGCGCACCGGTAGCGGCCTTGTTCGCGGTGATGACCAAGGTCGGGGTCTATACCGTGCTGCGCTTGTGGACCCTGCTGTTTTCCGGCCAGGCCGGAGCCTCGGCCTATTTCGGCAGCCAGTGGCTGGTGTACGGCGGCCTGGCGACGATCTGCTGTGCGGCGCTGGGCATCCTCGCCGCGCAACGCCTGGAGCGCATGGCCAGCCTGAGCATCCTGGTCTCGGCGGGGATCCTGCTCGCGGTGATCGGCTTCGCCCAACCGGCACTGACCGGCGCGGCGCTGTTCTACCTGTTCAGCTCGACCCTGGCCATGTGCGCGCTGTTCCTCCTGGCCGAACTGATCGAACGCTCGCGCTCGGCCACCGAGGCGCCCCTGGAAGACGAAGGCGAGATCCTGCCGCAACCACTGGGGGCCTCGCCGCCCCGGGGCAGCAACCTCGACGATGAGCAGCAGGTGGTGGTCGGCCAAGTGATTCCCTGGACCATGGCCTTCCTGGGCCTGAGCTTCATCGCCTGTGCCCTGCTGATCATCGGCATGCCGCCGCTGTCGGGCTTTATCGGCAAGCTCAACCTGATCGCCGCCCTGCTCAACCCCCAGGGCCTGGGCAGTGGCCTGCAGACCCAGGTGCCGGTGGCGGGCTGGTGCTTCCTGGCGCTGCTGATCCTCTCCGGCCTGGCGTCCTTGATCGCCTTCGCGCGCCTGGGCATCCGCCGCTTCTGGACGCCCGAGGAGCGACCCTCGCCTGTGCTGCGGCGCCTGGAGTGCGTGCCGATAGTGGCGCTGCTGGGCCTGTGCGTGGTGCTGAGCTTCAAGGCCGAGCCGCTGCTGCGCTTCACCCAGGACACCGCCGACAACCTCAATCATCCCGAGCACTACGTGATGGCGGTACTGGGCACCCGGACGGTGCTCAGCCCCGAGGCCAAGGCTGCACTGTCGATGGAGGTGCAGCCATGAAGCGCCTGTTCCCCTCGCCCTTCCTGTCCCTGGCGTTGTGGTTGTTGTGGCTGCTGCTGAACCTCTCCGTTAGCCCCGGCAACCTGCTGCTGGGCGCGGCGCTGGGTTTTCTCGCGCCGCTGCTGATGCGCCCGCTGCGCCCGCAACCGATCCGCATCCGCCGGCCCTGGACCATCCTGCGCCTGTTCCTGCTGGTGGGTCGCGACGTACTGGTGTCGAACCTGCTGGTGGCCTGGGGCGTGCTCAACAACGGCCGGAGTCCGGTGCGCTCGGCGTTCGTCAAAGTGCCCCTGGACCTGCGCGACGCCAACGGGCTGGCGGCGCTGTCGACCATTACCACGGTGGTGCCGGGCACGGTCTGGTCCGAGCTCTCCCTGGACCGCAGCATCCTCTTGCTGCACGTGTTCGACCTGGAGGATGAAGCGCAATTCATCCAGCACTTCAAGGCCACCTACGAGCGCCCGCTGATGGAGATCTTCGAATGAGCGCACTGATGGATAACGCGATCCTGCTGAGCCTGTTCATCTTTTCCCTGGCCATGGTCCTGACCCTGGTACGCCTGTTCCGGGGGCCTTCGGCCCAGGACCGGGTCCTGGCGCTGGACTACCTGTACATCCTGGCGATGCTGATGATGCTGGTGCTGGGCATTCGCTACTCCAGCGATACCTACTTCGAGGCGGCGCTGCTGATCGCCCTGTTCGGCTTCGTCGGCTCCTTCGCCCTGGCCAAATTCCTCCTGCGTGGCGAGGTGATCGAATGAACGACCTGCAACAACTGCCCCTGTGGGTGGAAATCCTGGTGGCCCTGTTGCTGCTGCTGGGCAGCCTGTTCGCCCTGATCGGCGCGCTGGGCATCCTGCGCATGAAGAGCTACTTCCAGCGCATGCACCCGCCGGCCCTGGCCTCGACCCTGGGCTCGTGGACCGTGGCCCTGGCCTCGATCCTGTATTTCTCGGCGCTCAAGTCGGGGCCGGTGCTGCACGCCTGGCTGATCCCGATCCTGCTGTCGATCACCGTACCGGTGACGACCCTGCTGCTGGCCCGCGCCGCGCTGTTTCGCAAGCGCATGGCCGGCGACGACGTGCCGGCGGAAGTCAGCAGCAAACGCCAGGAAACCGGCAACTGAGCAGGCGCGGGCTCGCCCCGCGCTTGCCTTGTGGGGCTGCTCAGGCCCAGGCCAGCACCAGCAGCCCAGCCCCCAGTACCACGCACAAGGGGCAATAGAAGAGCGTGTCGAGCCGGGCGAAGCGCGAACCCCGCACCTGCTTGAAGAACCCCACCAGTTCCGAATCGCCAATGGCCCGGCCGAACATCAGCAAGGCCATGGCGCTGATGATCCACTGCAATGCCGGATGGCTCACGCTCGGCAACAAGAGCCCGACCCGCAGGCACACCAGCAGCGCTACCAGCAACAGGGCCAGCGCCACCAGCAAGGTCGCCAGCGCCGGTATCTGGAAGGCCGGCTGGCTCTGCCCGGGCGCAGGCCCAGGCACCTGCGGGATCACCGCCTCGCTGCCGCGCTTGCCGCCAGCGGCCCAGTACAGGTGCAACAGGCTGATCGATAAAAAGGTTCCGGCCACTCCCTGTGCAAGCAGATGAGTCATGTTGGACGTCCCTGGAAAATTTCGCTGAAGAATGGACCTGATTGCGCGTTTTGGTAAGTACGTTCGTCGTCTTCGATGCTAAAGTGCCGGCCCATGAAATTCGCCCGTTCCGATCGCTCGCTCGTTGCCTGGATGCTGTATTGCTGCGTCCTGTTCAACGTGTTCGCCTGCAGCATCGGCCATGGCCAGATGCTGGGCATGCAGCTCAACGGCATCGGCGGGCAGTTCTGCAGCGTCGACCCGGCCACCCAGGCGCCGGTACAAGCTCCCACCGACCAGGATTCGCTGCCGACCCTGGCCAAGGCCTTCGGTTGCCCGCTGTGCTCCACCGGTGGCATGGGCCCGGCGCTGAACACCAGCCTTGGCCTGGCTTTCCTGCCGCAGCCCCAGGCGCCGCCGCTGGCCGGCCCGCTCCAGGTCGATCTCCCCGCCCACCATAGCTGGCCCGCCGCCCGTCCCCGGGC